>NZ_SORO01000001.1:356666-713333 GCF_004368965.1 Leptospira meyeri
TTTATCGAAAACGAACTTATGTTTCGTAAACTTGGAACTTCAGGAGTACAAGGAAATTTATATATCAAAACATTTCAACTGGAAGCAGGAGATGTTCTACTGGCTGGATCGGATGGAAGAGATGATTTGCTCATTTCACATACCGAAGACGGAAAACGAGTCATCAATGAAGACGAAAGACTTTTTCTTAGAGTTGTGGAATCGGGAAAAGGAGATTTGGATCGGATTTATGAAGAACTGCGTAAGTACGGAAGCCTTACGGACGACTTATCACTTTTAAGAGTTTCTTTTATCGAAGAAAAAGAACGTTTCAAAATCGAGAAAGAAAGGCTAAAGGAAATTCAATCGCTTTTACACAAAGCAAAAGAGGCGAGTGAATCTTCAGATCTGCAAGAGGCAGTCTCGTATTTAGAAAAAGCAAATTCTTTGGAGGAAAACATTCCCGAGATCAAAAAGAAATTCATCCAACTTTATTTAAAACTCAAAGACTATGGAAATGCCAAAAAAATGGCCAAAGACTATAGTCTGCTAAAACCAATGGATACGGAGATAATGTACATCACGGCTTTTTGTGCCCGTAAGGTAGCCGATATCAAAACAGCAATTGATTTTGGAGAAAGGGTTCGCCTTCGTGATCCCAATCATGTCAAAAATTTGATCAACCTGGGGCAGACTTACTTGGCAGATAAGAACTTTTCTCGTGCAGAAAATATTTTAAGTTCTGCTTTGGAATTGGATCCTGAAAATCCAAGTTTACAAAGGCTTCTTGACCATATTCGGAAAAAACAAAACAAACAAGATGCGGTCAATTAGAGTCTAAGATCTACATTGAGTGAATCGTTTGAGATAAAAATTTCCCAAAGTTTTCGGGACTTTACGCGAGAAGAGTGGAATCTTCTTGTACCACCAGATTCCGTTTTTCAAGAATATGAATTTCTATCTGGGTTAGAAAATGCCGGTTGTATTGGGAATGGAGATTGGAACCCGATAATTGTTTTCGCAAGAAGAAATGAGGTTTTGTTGGGAGTTCTTCCTGCCTACCTTCGGAATGATTCCTATGGCGAATATATTTTTGATTTCCAGTGGGCCAATGCTTTTCACCGAGCAGGAATTCCCTATTATCCAAAATTGACGGTAGCCGTTCCTTTCACACCAGTGACAGGGAATCGAATTTTATTTTCCGCAGTTCTAAACGACACTGAAAGAAATTCTTTAGGTTCTCTTCTTTTGCAAAGGCTTTTGGAATTTGGAAAGGAAAAAGAAACATCTTCTGTTCATATTTTGTTTTGTAAAGAAAATGAACAAATGTTAGGAATTCAAAATTCCTTTGCGCCAAGACTTTCTCACCAATACCACTGGTTTAATAAAGGTTTTGCGAATTTTGATGATTTTTTATCCACTCTTGTAAAAGACCGTAGAAAAACCATCCGCCAAGAACGAAGGAAAATTTCTGAATCGGGTCTTATCATCCAAACCCTTACCGGTGACCAGATTACCGAGGACCATGCTCATATATTTTTTACGTTTTATCAAGACACACATTCTAAAAAATGGGGTCAGGCATATTTAAACCGAAAGTTCTTTTTGGAAATGCATCGAAACTTTCGGCATCGTTTAGTTCTTGTTTTGGCAACGGATCCGTCTGGGAAACCAGTGGGTGGAAGTTGGAATGTTTTTCGAGACGGGTTTTTATTCGGAAGGTATTGGGGAGCTTTGGAGCATATTCCCAATTTACATTTTGAGTGTTGTTATTACCGATTGATTGATTTTGCAATTGAACATAAAATGGAACGAGTGGAGGCCGGTGCTCAAGGGGAACATAAATTTCTCAGAGGTTATGAAGCGGTCCCTATGTATAGTTTACATCATATTTACAATGAACAGGGCAGAGCGGCCATCGAATCCTATTTGGAACGAGAGATTGTGATGGAGCGGGAAAATATTTCCGCTTATAATTCTCAATCTCCCATTAAATCGCTTCGGGAGGGAACCTAATGTCAGATCCAAAACGTAAATCTTATACCGATATGAACGTTGAACTTCTCGAAAGAGAGAAACAGAAAAAAAAATTAAAAAAACCTGACCGGTATAAGGTGATTCTCATCAACGATGACTACACACCCCAGGAATTTGTAGTCTATGTACTAGCCAATGTATTTCGGAAATCGATGGAAGAATCTCGTCAAATTATGTGGAAAGCTCATACTTCGGGCTCTGCCGTTTGTGGGGTGTATTCTTTGGACATAGCAAGAACAAAGGTTGCGGAAGTGCATAAACTTGCGGACGATGCGGGACATCCATTACAATGCCAATTGGCAAAAGAGGAGGACGAATGAACCTTTCCTTAGACTTAGAAAAAACCTTAGAGCTTGCGGGTAAAGAAGCAAGTAAATACCATCACGAATTTATTACATTGGAGCACTTGTTATATGGTCTGACTTTCAATGAAAAAACAAAAGAAGTTTTGATCCATGTCGGATGTGATTTGGACCTTCTTCGTAAGGATCTCACCGAATACTTTGAGGAAGATCTTTCCACTATCGCCGTTCCCGATTTAAAAATCCAACCAAGATACACTGTCGGTGTGCAGTTTGTGATTCAGTTTGCCGCTTTTCATGTCCAAAATTCTGGTAAAGAGGAAGTGGATGGAAACAATGTACTCGTGGCACTTTTCAGAGAAGAAGACAGCCAAGCCTTCTACCTTTTGGCCAAACAAGAAGTCAACCGCCTTGATGTGATTAAATATATCTCGCATGGAATCAAAAAAGAATCCGAACCAGAAGAACTAAATTTTACGGAAGAAATCGAACCAGAAGAAGGAGAGACTGGTTCCCGTAAATCCGCATTGGAAAAGTTTTGTGTCAATCTAACAGAAAGAGCAAGGTTAGGAAAATTAGACCCTTGTATTGGTCGGGAAATTGAAATCGAAAGGACCATTCATATTTTATCTCGTAGAAGAAAAAATAACCCAATTTTTGTGGGAGAGGCTGGAGTGGGAAAAACGTCCATTGTGGAAGGTATCGCCGAACGAGTTGTCAAGGGTCTTGTTCCAAAAAGTTTACGAGGTTTGGAAATTTATTCTTTGGATATGGGACTTGTGATGGCAGGAACCAAATTCCGTGGAGAATTTGAGGAACGTTTGAAAGCCATCTTACAAGAAGTAGTCGGGAAACCAGAACGAATTATCTTTGTAGATGAAATCCATACGATTGTCGGTGCCGGAGCTGTTTCAGGCGGAAGTTTAGACGCTTCCAATTTGATGAAACCGGCCCTTGCCAACGGTGAACTCAAATGCATTGGAACTACCACATACAAAGAATATAAATCAATTTTTGAAAAGGACCATGCCCTTTCCAGAAGGTTTCAAAAAATTGAAGTTACGGAACCTTCCAGAGAAGATGCGATCGAAATTCTAAAAGGCCTCAAACCAAAGTACGAATCCTTTCACGGAGTCACCTACAGTGCCAAAGCCATCGAGGCTTGTGTTGACTTATCCAGTTTACATCTTAGGGATCGTTTTTTACCAGACAAAGCCATTGATTTGATGGATGAATCTGGCGCCTTTGTGAAGTTACGCGATGAGAAAAAAGAAAAGGTCAAAAAACAGGTGGGGATTTTAGAAATTGAATCTCTAGTTGCAAAAATTGCAAAAATCCCCGAAAAAACAGTAAAAGCTGACGATAAAAAGAAATTAGAACATCTGGATTCGGAAATAAAGTCCATAGTGTTTGGTCAAGACCATGCCATCGAACAGGTGGTAGATGCCATCCATTATTCAAGGTCAGGCCTCAGTGATGAAGGAAAACCAATCGGTAGTTTTCTTTTTGTTGGCCCGACGGGTGTGGGTAAAACCGAAGTGGCAAAAACTTTGGCCGAAAAAATGGGAGTGGAGTTTCTTCGTTTTGATATGAGCGAATACATGGAAAAACATTCAGTATCGCGTCTGATTGGAAGTCCGCCGGGATATGTAGGTTATGACCAAGGTGGTCAACTCACAGATGCTATAACCAAAAATCCCCACTGTGTTTTGTTATTCGATGAAATTGAAAAGGCACATGAAGATATTTATAATATTTTATTACAGGTGATGGACCATGCTACACTGACCGATAGCACTGGCAAAAAGGCAGATTTTCGGAATGTGATCCTCATCTTAACCACAAATACTGGTGCCCAGGAAAGTGCGAAACCTCTACTTGGATTTGAAACCGATCAGTATGATGATCGTTCACTGAAGGCAATAGAAAGGACATTTACACCCGAGTTTCGGAACCGACTCACTGCCGTTGTGGAATTTGGGGCGCTCTCCATTCCGGTAGTAGAGCTCGTGGTAAAACGTATGTTCCGTACTTTGCAAGCAAAGGCAAATGAAAAAGGAATTCATTTAGAATTGTCAGGGAAAGCGGTACGCCATTTGGCTGAAACCGGTTATGACAAAGCAATGGGTGCAAGACCCATCCAAAGATTACTCAATACAGAAATAGGAAAACCTCTTTCTAAAAAAATCCTTTTCCAAAAAGATAAGGGAACTCGTTACCTTGTGGATGTGATAGAAAAACAAGGAAAGGCCGTTTTGGAAATTCTGGAAGCGAATGAGTAAGCTCAAAATGAGAAGAAGTTTCTTGAATTACCATTGGGTATAAGCCTATTTCTTTCGTTCTTTAAGCTATTTAAAACCTTACTAGAACTTCATCTTCTCTTTTAAAGGTAAGGTATCCGAATACAAAGGCACCGAATACCGATCCTAAAAATAAGTAAAAGGGCAGTCCCAGACCAACTTCCTCTGGTTTGACAAAGTCGTAAAAATAACGTTTAGGGTCTAAGTATCCCCAAATCACAAATACAATCGATATCATTTGGCTCGCAAAAAACCATATCCTTGTCCAAGATGATTTCCAAAATCCCAAAAAGAAAAAATTGAGAAGAGCGAGAAGAATAAACACTGAATTTAACTTAGGTCCAAGGGAAATCGATTCTTCTAATTCAAAAAATCGAATATGGTAGGAAAACCATGGAAGGACAGAAAAGAGAAGTTGTAGGAATAAAAAGATAAAAAATATCTTATCAAAGAATATCTTATGATTCCAATACCTGTAGAGTGTTAAAAATATTTTCTTTGTTAAATGCCACCAAGCTAAAATTAAGTCAGGGACAAACAACAAAGCTTCTTTTAAAAACAGAATCAAATCAAAACATTTGGAAAAAAGGGAATTTGTCATTCTACTTCTGCGACCATTTCCAATTCCACACTAGCATCTAGAGGAAGAGAACTCACACCAATGGCAAAACGCGCATGTTTCCCTTTGTCTCCAAAAATGGCACCAAGAAGTTCTGAAGCACCATTTGCAACTAAGTGTTGTTCGGTGAATTCCGGTGTTCCTGCAACAAAAACTCCAAGTTTGACGATGGATTTGATTTTGTCTAAAGATTCAATGTGAAGTAAAGTTGTCGCAAGGGCATTGAGAACACATTGTTTGGCTTCTTCTTTGGCTTCCTCAAGACTAACCTCACGTCCAACCTTTCCTGTTTTTCGTAGTTTCCCTGCCACAAGCGGAAGTTGTCCGGAGGTAAAAATCAGGTTTCCTGACCTTTTGGAAGGAATATAGGCAGCTAGTGCAGCGGGAACTGGGGGGATTTCTAAACCCAGCTGTTTCAAGGTATCTTGGATAGACATTGGATTCCAGGCTAACAAGGCCCTCCGTAAGAGACAAAATTTTTTTTTCAAAAACGATTAAAATAGAAAACATTCTTGACATTTGGCAGTCAAAGATATAGATTGCTAATCGAAATAGCAGTCGTACCATTTGAGTGCTAAAGAGGAGAATGAGCATGTTGTTCCGAATTCTAGACCCACAAACCAAAGCAAATCAATTCTGGAGAGATTTTGACAGGCTGAACGATGAGTTGACTCGTTCCATTTTGGACAGCCAATTTGGATCCTCATCCAATTTCCCTCCAGTGAATGTTTACACAAAGGAAGACGAGGCCCTTGTAACCTGTTTACTTCCTGGACT
Organism: Leptospira meyeri; assembly: GCF_004368965.1. Taxonomy (NCBI): domain Bacteria; kingdom Pseudomonadati; phylum Spirochaetota; class Leptospiria; order Leptospirales; family Leptospiraceae; genus Leptospira; species Leptospira meyeri. The sequence continues at coordinate 362,681 of NZ_SORO01000001.1, forward strand.
CGAACCAGACCAAATCGAAATCAATGTAAAGGACAATCTTCTTTCGATCCATGGAAAGAAAAAGACCGAAGAACTAGCAGAAGGAACCGAAGTTCTTCGTCGTGAGATCTTTAATGGGGAATTCCATCGAACTTTGGAATTACCGTTTCGAGTCGATTCGGAACATGTCCTAGCAAAATTTACCAATGGAATTTTAAACATCCATCTTCCTCGTAGAGAAGAAGATAAACCTAAAAAAGTATCCATCACACTAGGGTAAGGAGATAAGTTATGAATACACTGACAAAAGAAAATCACGGAAACGTTTCAGAAACCGTAGAGGGAAAAGATCAAAAGTTAACCACTCGAGTTTATTCCCCTAATGTAGATGTGTTGGAAACAGAAGAGACCATTCAGTTCTTTGTAGAGATGCCTGGAGTGGATCAAACTTCAGTAGACATATCCATCGAAAAAGACCAATTGATTTTGGAAGGTAAATTTGTTTCTTCTGAAGAATCTCGTGGTCAGGTAAGACTTGCGGAATATAGAGAAGGAAACTATTACCGTAAGTTTACAATTGGCAAGGCAATTCATTCAGATAAGGCCACTGCAAAAATGAAAAATGGAATTTTGGAATTAACCATTCCAAAAATGGAACCTAAAAAAACAAAAATCGAAATTCAGAAATAAGTCTCTTTTGTGTTTGGTAAATCTAAAGTGAACTTAATTTCGAACCCGGGTACCTTAAAAAGGTGCGCCGGGTTTTTTTATAGAAGTTCGCGAATGGTTGCGAGTAGTTTTTTATTTTCTTCTGGGGTTCCAATTGTGATACGCACATAATCTTTGGAAATTCCGTTTGAAAAATAACGAATTAAAATGTTTTTATCTTTCAATTGCAAATACAAACTTTCTGGTGAAACACCTAACTTTGGTTTGCAAAATAAAAAATTGGTAGAGGAGTCTGGAATGGTAAAACCAAGAGATTCCAATTCTTTTTTGAGTTTTGTTCTTTCCGCAATGACAAGGGAACGTTTTTCCAAAAAGTATTCTTTGTCTGCATAAGAAGCTTCTGCCACCACTTGTTCCAAAATACCTACGTTATAAGAATCCTTTAGTTTGCGAATCCAAGAGATCACTTCAAGAGATCCTACAAGATAACCCACTCGGAGTCCTGCCAACGCATAGGATTTAGAAAAAGTGCGAGAGACCACTAGGTTTGGATGGTTTTTGATTTCGGACATCAGACTAGAGTTATGTTCTGTGAAATCAATATAGGCTTCGTCAGATAAAACAATTCCTTCAAAATTATGAACCAAGTGAATCAGTTTTTCCTTTGGTTCTTCCACACCTGTCGGAGCATTGGGATGAGCAAAACAAAGTAACTTCCCTTGTTCTTTTTCTAAAGACTCAAAATCAAAATGTAAGTCGGACAAAAGTGGAACTGCTTTGTATGTAGCACCTACCATCATTTGTTCTGTTAAAACTGGATAGAAGGAGTATGTCGGGTCAGGAGCGACCACCACATCGTTTGGACCAACAAGAGCTTGGAATAACAAACGTAAGGCTTCATCAGACCCGTTTGTCACCAAAATTTGGTCTGGATCTAAATTGTAATCCTTTGCAATGAGTTCTTGTAATTTCCTTCCGTGGTAGTTGGGATACTTTCGCAAAACACCTGTTTCTAAAACTTTCTCTACGGCTTCTTTAATTTTAGGGGAAGGTGGGTAGGGGTTTTCGTTGGTATTGAGTTTGATGGTGGAGGTAGAAAGCCCGGGTTGTTCTCCCGGGGTATATGGTTTGTAAGTGAGTAGTTCCTTACGTACCAGTGCTTCCATCGAAAATTGTTTGGTTTGATAGCTCATAATGTTACAACCGGTTCAAAGCATTGATGTAGGCTTTGGCACAGGCTTCAATGATATCTGTGGAATCACCTTTCCCAACCACTCGGCGTTCTCCCTCTTCTAAGGTAACAGAAGCTTCTGCCATTGCATCCGTTCCTTCGGTTACCGGTGAAATCACAAGCCTAGAGAGAAGTGGGGAAAGACCTGTGACTTGGCCTATGGCTTTAAAAATACTGTCCACTGGGCCATCACCATGCGCTTCTCCTTGTTTCACTTCTCCCTTGATTTGGAGAGAGATTTTGGAACTCGGAGTTTGGTTGGATCCTGTATTTTGTTCAAAAGAAAGGAGACGGTATTTTTCATCCACTTGGGATCTACTGATTTCTGCTTGGAAAAGGGCTGCGATGTCCTCATCAAAAACTTCCTTTTTTTTATCAGCAATCTCAAGGAACCTGTTGTATGCATTATCGATCTCTTCTGGTTTGGGATCAAAACCCATACGAATGACTCGGTCTTTAAAACCCGCACGACCGGAGTGGCGCCCAAGAACCATACGATTGGATTTAAGACCCACAGATTCGGGAGTCATAATTTCATAGGTTTGCCTGTTTTTGATCACACCATCTTGGTGGATTCCTGATTCATGAGCAAAGGCATTGGCACCCACAATGGCTTTGTTAGGTTGGACAACCATTCCTGTGATGGTTTTTACCAAATGAGAACCACGAGTGATGAGAGTGGAATCAATTTTTGTTTCCACACAGAAAGCATCCTTTCTTGTTTTGAGAGCCATGACCACTTCTTCCATGGCAGTGTTTCCAGCTCGTTCCCCGATGCCGTTGATTGTACATTCAATCTGACGACCGCCCGCAAGGACAGTGGCAAGTGAATTCGCAACTGCAAGCCCTAGATCGTTATGGCAGTGTGCAGAAAAAATGACTTTGTCGGCCCCTTTTACTTCCTTTTTTAAGAAACGAAATAGATCCATATATTCTTGTGGAGTGGTATATCCTACTGTATCTGGAATGTTGATGGTGGTAGCACCTTCTTCGATCACAGCTTCGACTAACTCTCGTAAGAATTCCCATTCAGAGCGAGTGGCATCTTCCGGTGAAAATTCTACATCAGTCACAAAGTCCCTTGCCATTTTGACTGCAAGTCTTGCCATCTCTAACACTTCTGATGGGGACTTACCTAACTTGTGTTTCATGTGGATGGGAGAGGAAGCAATAAAGGTATGAATTCGTTTTTGTTTGGCTGGTTTTAGTGCATCACGTGCTGCTTCCAAATCAGGGCGAAGGGCACGGGCCAGTCCGCAAATGACGGGACCTTCAATTTCACGAGAAATCCGTTCTACAGCTTTGAATTGTACTGGGGAAGAAACTGGGAATCCAGCTTCGATGATATCCACTTTCATACGGGCTAGGTGTTGGGCAATTTCCACCTTTTCATCTTCGCTCATAGCAGCCCCGGGGCATTGTTCCCCATCCCTTAGTGTGGTATCAAATATGCGTACGTAATCTTCCATCTACTTCCAGATCATACGTTCGCTTCACTCTGTCAAGTGCGTATGGAATGCACCTGTGATCCAGTGGTAGGGTTTCCCTTCCTTGTCGACAGGAATGGGGGTTTTTCTTCCTTCACTCCAAAATCGGATGGGTTTTTCTAAATCGTAAGGGACTTGTGTTTCGGTGATTTCGGAAAACTTGGACTTGGTCTTTTCTCTGGGAAAGGGAAAAAGGAAAAGGATCCCAGAAAGACTCAAAAGAGCCAAAAGGGAGATCTTGGGATTCATCTTTTGCAAGAAGGGAAACAAAACCCAAGTGAGCCCCAGAAGAGCGAAGAAGAGGAGAGGGAATAAATACCGAATGGGATAAGGGTGGAGATACGTAAACCTTCCCACAAGAAGTAGGAGCAGAAGTAGTACCGGAAAAAAAACAATGAGTAGGTGTTGGTTGAGTTTGGGAAACCTGGTAAAACTAATGGATACAAGTCCGAACAAAATGAGAATCGACCTTCCTTGGTAAAATATATGTTTCGAAAAATCAAATAGATAGGCTCCCGAAAGTGCTAAAACTTCTGTTAGATTCTGTTTTGCAAGGTAAGTAAATAAAGTTTGGAAACTGCTGGGAATGGAAAGAGTCGTTTTTAGTGCTAAGAAAAGGAGTTCATTCAAGAAAAGGAAAAGAATTGCCAAAATCCAAAATCGTTTTTCTTTAAAATAAGAAATTCTCTCACCAAGGGGAATTTCCAAATTCCAAATCCGAACGACAAAAAAGCTAATCGCTCCTACTGCAAAGGAAAACCGATCAGAGAGATAAAGAAGTGAAAAACCAATAAAAAAAAAGAAAACTAAGGAGATAGGCAAAAGTTGAGAGGATTTAGATTTCTTTTTTTCTTTATCATTTAACAGAGAGTATAGATAGATTGTTAGAAATAGAGAGAAAAAAAATCCCGTACTGTGATGAGCCCCAGAAAAAAAATAACTGAATGGTAGTGGTTTATCTTCTAATCCATATCCGATCAGAGAAAATAGGAGTAAAAGAAATTCAAAGCAGTATAAAAAATCTAATGATTTTGACTTTGTTGAATATTGAGATATAAAAATGGAAATTCCAAGGAGAACAAAAAACATTTGGACTGTTCCATAAAGACTAGGAAGGTATAAAAGAGGTATAAAGGGCGAAAGAACTAAATCAATCAAAAGGTCAGGAAAAAAATAAGGAGAGGGTGGGAAATACCAATGCCCAATACCTTTCCCTGAAACTATGTCCTTTAACAATAAAGGAAGGTATAAATGGTCGGCAGAATGAATGGATTCAAAATAGATAGTTTCGCATAACAAAAAATTAATGATAGATGAAATAAAAAAAAATACAAAAAAGGAAAACGAAGATGGGGAATGGATCGACATAGGATTCTTAAATAAAATTCTCAAACTTAAGGGAGTGTTCCTTTGATTGTGAAAGATAATAAAAACATGGATTTAGTCCTCCCTCAGTTTTTCTCTGTGAATTTATTCGGTGGAGAAAATACTTCGATTCCCGCACGGTTTTACCAATCGTTTTTAGGTGGGACTCTTCTAAAAGAAAGTTTTGGCCATTCGGAATTACAGCTGAAGTCTGGCGAAATCATCGTTTTTTCTAAAAACACGGAACATTGTCCGGTGCGCCCTGGAACCATCACCATCAGCTGTGATCAATCTATAACTAACCATCCTAAAGTTTCCACTTTGAAACTCGTCAAATCAATCCCTCTGAAAAATTATTCCTTATATGAAGACCCTTGGGGAAATTGGGTTTGGATTTATGTTTTGGATTCTAAATAAATTGCCAACTGGTCTGGAAAGTCAGTGATGAGTCCAGCTACGCCTGCAGCAAGTAACTGGTTCCATTCTTCTTCTGTATTGGTTGTATAAGGAATTACTAGAAGAGATTTTTCTTTTAAGCCTTCTACAAATTCTTTGGAACAAGCAGACAAGTGTGGGAGGATGAGATCCGGCTCATAGTCCAAATAATTCTTGTTTAGCGAATTTCCTTTTTCGACAAGAAGCCCTCGTAACACTTCCGGTTCCTCCTTACGAATGAGATCCACAAGATCCCAGTCAAAGCTACTCACCCAAATTCGATTGGTTAGTTTCCATTTTCGAATCAGTTTTACAAGGGCTAAGGCAAGAGCCTTCCTTTCTTCAGGATTTCCTTCGCTTTTCATTTCAATATCAAAGACAGTGGTTTCGGGAAGGGTTTGGATGATTTGGGAGAGTGTGGGGATTTGTTCGCCTTCAAAAGCTTCGTCAAAAAAACTTCCCGCATCGAGTTCTGCCAAATCGCGGTATTTATATTCTGAGACTTTTCCCTCACCGTCCGTCGTACGATCCACTGTAAAATCATGGATGACAACAAGTTCACCCGAAGCACAAAGCATGGTATCCAATTCAAAAAAACTTGTAGATTCTGCTCCCACTAGAAAGGAAACAAGTGTGTTTTCCGGAGCAAGGCCACGAGCACCCCTATGTCCAATATTGGCTGGCCCATTCCCTAAAATGGATTTTAGTCTTTCGATTCTTGGTTGGAACATTTTTTCCTTACCCTGGTTGGATGGTCGATTCCAACCCTTCTTCTTCCATAGCTGAACGGAACATTTGGCTTTTCAATGTTTCTCCTAAGTAACGATCAATGTAGATATGGATGGCATAGAGAAGTGGTGTGATGGCGATGGCCACTCCCAATTTATAAAGAAAGTTGGTATTGGCAATGGCGATGAGTTTGGAAACAGGATGGTATTTCCCGAGAGCAATGAAGATGACCACGTAGGAGTCGATGAGTTGGGAGATCACGGTGGAACCTGTGGCCCTTAGCCAAATATGTTTTCCACCTGTTTTTTTACGAAGGAAATGAAAAGTATGGAGGTCAATCATCTGACCAATCACATAAGCAATGATGGAACCAAGGATCACAAGACCCGAATTGGCAAACACGCGTTCGAAGGATGCATCATCAATCGGTGACTCGGGGCTTGCTGGTATTTGGATATCGATCACAATGAGGAGGTAAGCAAAACCAATCATCACCATCCCAAGAAAGGTTGTGGCCCGTACGACTTTGCGACCATAATATTCATTGAGTAAATCTGTGATGATAAAGGTGACAGGAAAAGGGATTACCCCCATTGTCATCGTAAATCCGAAGGCAAAAAATAATTTACTACCAGTCAGTTCGGCAAGAAGGAGAAAGGTGAGAAAAAAACTGAGAAGTACCGTATAAAGAATCACCGGTTTTTGTTTGAGAAGATGCATCGTATCTTTTTCCTTTCTTTTTAATTTCGACTAGGAGAGATTCCTGCCTAAAAAATTATGGGATGAGAAATAGGTAGTGAATGATCCCAATATTCTCTACTCTTTTTTTATCATACGATCGATAATCATACTAGAAGTAATTTATGTCCGAAAAAGAAAACCCATCCACACAGAAACATCCGCTGTCCAATGCAGCTAAATATACGCTCTTATTTGCCTCTTGGGTATTTCTTTCTGCAATCTCCTTTTATTTAGGAATGAATTTGATCCAAAATGATGGATCAGCTCTGGTCTTAAAAGACACTGCGAAAGTGGGAAATGCCAATCCCAGTGTTGTGGAAGCATCCACCCCTTCTCTCGGAACCCCCTCTGAGATGGAAACCAAAGAAACTGGAGAAAACCAAATGGCTCCTAAGGACTCAAGTGAGTCAGTGGAACTTCCGGGGTTTGTTCCAGATGAGAATGTAAGTTTCCGATCCTCTGCTTGGTCAACAGATTGGACCGCCATGAAAAAAACGGTCCATCTTTACAATGAAATCCATCCGTTTATTTATACCATGAAAGGTGGGCTTTCCAATAATGGGGAACTGATTTCTAGTTGGTCGAGTTCTTCCAGGAAAGAGAGAGTGGCAGAACTTCGTGCACTCAATCCTAAAGTGAAAATCATTCCCACCATCTTTCGTTGGGAAAATCCAAAAGAAAAAATCCAAGAAAACATTGGAATGGGCGGAAGAAACGATATTCGTGACCACCACATCCAGGTCATCGTCAACGAGATTATGACTTATGGTTATGATGGGATTGATATCGATTACGAAGGAATGTCTTGTGATAAAAAAGAAAAGTTCGAAGAGTTCTTTGTTCTTTTGGCTCGTGAAGTTCATAAAAAAGGAAAACTCATTTCAGTAGCCGTTCATCCTAAAACTCCCGCCGAAAAGAGCAAAAAGAAAGAACTGAATTGCCGTGGTCTTTCCAAACCAATCGCTCTTGATTTCCGAGAAAATTGGAGAGGACCAACCACTCATGACTATGCTTTTCTTGCCAAACATGCAGACCGCGTCAAAATTATGGCTTATGAACTGCATCCAAGAAAATACCACAACCCAGGGCCTGGTCCCCAAGCTCCCAATGTATGGTTAAAAGACATCATTACTTATGCCAAAAAAAGAGTGCCAACCCATAAACTTTATATGGCGATTCCAACATACGGATATGACTGGGCTCTCAATTGTAAGGCCTCTGCCAAAGCTATCTATCATTCCGATGCACAAAGAATCAAAGCGGGAACTCATAAGAATCGTCAACCGACAGATATCAATCGTATCTTAAACGAAGAGAACAAAGTGGCAAATTGGAAAAACTTATCAAAGTTTTCTGACATCCATAAAAACCGTGCGTATGAAGATCCTTCTCTTTGGTATACCAGTGGTGGATGTGATCGTGTTGCGTTTTATATGAACCGTAGGGCTTTTGAAGAGAAAATGACTCTCCTTCGTAAATACGATTTAGGTGGTTTTTCTTTTTGGCAACTTGTGACAGACAATGATCCAGAAATCAATGTGTATTTAAGTAAACTGGTCCAAGGCCAACTTCCTCCTGTTGAAAAAGCAAAAGAGGAAGAAGAACCTAAAGAAGAAACCACACTTCCTGATAATGATTCCAAAGAAACTTTAAAGATTTCTGATTCCAAATCCAAAACCAAAACAAAAAAGTTTTAAAATGAAAACCTTAATCTCTTCGGATGTTCGTTTGCTTGCGAACCTCATCCAGGAGGGAAAGGTTGTGATCTTTCCAACAGAAACGGTTTATGGGATTGGGGCCTCAACCAGATCGGAAGAGGCCTGTCTCCGAGTTTATGAGATCAAAGGTAGACCCAAAGACAATCCCCTTATTGCCCATTTCCCATCGATCGAAGAAATCGAAAAAGTATGTGTGTTAGGTGATTTGGGGCGAAAGTTATTAGAAAAGTTTTCACCGGGTCCTCTCACTCTTATCCTTAAAAAAAAAGATAAATCCTTATTTCCCAAAGAACTAGATACGCTTGCTGTTCGAATTCCTAAAAACCCTTTGGTCCGGGAATGGATTCGGCTGACAGGTGGACCCGTTTCTGCACCTTCGGCCAATTTATCCGGTAGACCCTCGCTAACAAAACTAACTGATGTTGTGCGATACTTTGAGGGAAAGGTGGATGGGATTCTCATAGCAGAAGAACCAAGTTATGGAATTGAGTCCACAGTGGTAAGCCTTGTGGGGGAGCATCCGGCTTTACTTCGGCCAGGTTCCATTGAATCAGAAGAGTTAAAAATTTTTCTTCCTGACCTTGTTTTTCCGAATCCTTTCGAAACTTCCCCCGTCCTCTCTTTGGCCAATGTCCCACTCAGTCCAGGAACCAAATACAAACACTATGCACCAACAGCTCAAGTGATCCTCGCTTCTACGGAAGAATTCATTCATTCATTAGAAAAAGGGTTTGATCCTAAGGAGACTGCTTGGATTGGTTTTTCCTTACCGAAAAAAGTCAGTACAGGAAATGTTTTGCCAGAGACAAACGAAGCCGTCACTAAAGAAGGAGAAGGCAGGTTCAAAGAATTTGACAATTTCTCTCTTGTGTCGACAAACGAAGAATATGCGTCCAAACTTTATGCTTTTTTTGAAGTTTGTGATCTTAAAAAAATTCAAACCATTATCTGCGAAGCTCCCAAACCAGGTCATGGTTCGGAGGGCATAAGGAACCGGCTCGAAAAAGCCTCCCGTAGAAAATAAGATTCTAGTTTATTTTCTGTTTTTCCATCCAAGACGAACAGGGCTGAGGAGAGAAACTTCGTTTATAGATTCCAAAAATTTTAGTTCCGCCATAAGCCCACCAAGAAGAGGAATTTTATTTTTTAAATTATAAGCAGGGAGTTCCTCGGTCACGATGATGGGTTTTCCACCTAACCGTTCTTTTACTTCGTGAACAGCATCCAAAAGTCCCCCAAGGGAATCTACAATTTTGTTTTCTATCGTAGGTAAATACACCCGGCCCATTCCAATCTTTGGCATATCTTCCAAAGGAATCTTTCGGCCTTCAGATACTCGCCTGTAAAACAAACCTTCAGTCTTTTTGATTTGGGATTCCAAATACTGAATACTTTGCTTGGAGAGAGGTTGGAATTCGGAATGGATGTCTCGAAATGGATAAAATCCTACTGCTTCTTTATTTAATTGGAATTTTTTGTATAACTTTTGTAAGTTGGCACGAATACTAACCGCTCCAATGGAACCTGTAATACAAACGGGGGAAGCTGTGATATGATCCACCGCCGAACCAATGTAATACCCACCACTTGCGACAGTATCTTTAAAGTATGCAGTAACAATTTTTGTTTTTTTAAGCTCCATAATCTCTTGGTGGATTTGTTCGGAGTAAAATGCGGACCCACCTGGAGAGGAAATTTCTAAAATGACAGCTTTTATTTTTTTATCATCTGCGAGTGCCTGCAAATTCGGGATGAGAGAGAAGGCTTCGATTTTTCCGTTTTCTCTATTTTTATGTAGGTAATCTCCACCGGTAATTCCCCCGTCTAAAGGAAGAACGACCACTTCAGCCTTTCTTTTGGGAAAAAAACGGAATTCTTTGATCGCATGATGGAGAGAAGGATAGTTTCCGGAAAACACCTTTCTGTCTTCAGAGAAAAATTCATTTTCTGTTTTAATTCCCGTTATGACTCCAGCTGACATAAGTTTATCGGCAGAAAGCATGGGTTTGTAAAACAAAGATTCTAAAGACTTTTGTCCATTGGTAAGAGCTGTAAGTAGAACTTTCCTTAAATCTAAAATCAAAGTTTCTAAATTCTTTTTAGCTTCTTTGGAAAATTCCCCTCTTGTGAAACTTTCGGCAAAGGATTTATATGGGCCAGAGGCAAACGCTTGTACTTCAATGCCCCAAGTTTTTAGAAATTTGCCAAAAAACATAGGTTCGGCGCTTGGAAGTAAAACCATAAATTCGGATTCAGGGGCCAAAAATATTTCTGTTGCGGCAGTGAGTAGAAGTAAGGTTCCCACTCCACCTTCCTTTGCGAAGATTCTAACGTTTTTCCCTGATTCTTTTATTGCTAAAATTTGGTCTCTGATTTCATAAAATTCAGAGAGTGTCCATTCGAGTGGCGGTAAGGAAATATCGAGGGTTTTGATTTTGTCATTTTTTTGGATGAGTTTTAAGAGGATGAGGAGTTCTAGTCTTGTTACGGTTTCTTCCTTCCCTTGCAATTTTTTGACAAAATACGATTTGTAAGAATCTTCAAATATAGCAGGGAATTCTAGTTCAAAAACTTCGCGACCCCGTTGAAAAATAAGGCTTAGACGTAGGTAAATCAGGTACAGAAGCCGGAAGGGAAGGAAAATAGCTAAAAAAAGAATTCGAAACACGTAAGATCCTCTTCCGTCATTTCTTAAAATTCTTTCCAGAATGAAAGAGGAAAACAAGCTATCCGATGTGGATTCCTTTATTCGTATTCGTGGCGCTCGTGAACATAACCTAAAAAACGTAAATCTTGATATCCCAAGGGATAAACTTGTGGTCATTACTGGACTTTCTGGATCAGGCAAGTCCTCTTTGGCCTTTGATACCATCTATGCTGAGGGGCAAAGAAGGTATGTGGAATCCCTTTCCAGTTACGCCCGTCAATTCCTTGGGCAAATGGAAAAACCAGAGGTGGACCAAATTGAGGGCCTAAGCCCCGCCATCTCCATCGAACAGAAAACTACACATAGAAACCCGCGCTCTACGGTGGGTACAGTTACTGAAATTTATGATTATTTACGGCTGTTATATGCGAGGGTAGGAAAACCACATTGTCCAAAATGTGGGACACCCATTTCTAGCCTTTCTGTGGACCAAATCACCGACCGAATCAATTTATTTCCAGAAGGAACCAAATTACAAATTATGGCTCCGGTCATTCAGGGAAAAAAAGGCGAACACAAAGAGGTTCTTGAACGTTATAAAAAAGAAGGATTCAATCGGGTACGAGTGAATGGGGAAGTATATTCTCTAGAAGATGAGATTCCATTAAAGAAAAACTTCAAAGCTGATATCGATATCGTCGTGGATAGGATTGTCATGAAACCAGGAATCCAATCTAGACTCTCTGATTCTGTGGAAACTGCCTTAAAAACAGCAGAAGGGATTGTGGTTGTAGAAGATGGAGAAAAGGACCATCTCTTTTCCCAAAAATTATCCTGTCCGAAATGTGATGATGTCAGCATTCCTGAACTCACTCCAAGATTATTTTCTTTTAACTCTCCCTTTGGGGCTTGTTCTAATTGTGATGGCCTTGGAGCACTCCTGGAATTTGATGAATCTCTTCTCGTGACCGATCGCGAAGCTTCTCTTGCAGAAGGTTGTATTGAAGCTTGGGGTGGATCCAAATCCAATTCCTATTGGTATATGGCCACCATACAAGCATTATCCAAGAAGTTGAAATTCAATTTAAATACCGCTTGGAAAGATTTACCTGAGAAAGTGCGGAATACCATTTTACATGGAGATTCATCCATTCATATTGATTATGATTTCCGTGGGGCCAATTCTCATTATGAATTTTCCAAAAACTATGAAGGTGTGATCCCCAATCTCAAACGGAGATACAAAGAAACCAAATCAGATTCTATGCGTCAGTGGTTTGAATCCTTTATGACCAATCATGATTGCGATGTGTGTAATGGAAAGCGCCTTCGTCCGGAAGCACTTGCGGTCAAAGTGCAAGGGATTGGAATTGATGCTTATACTGGATTTTCCATAGAAAAGGCCTTAGACTTTACTAAGTCCTCTGATTACAAAGGTGCAGAAGATACTATCTCAAAACCCATCTTAAAGGAAATTTTACAACGACTTCATTTTCTAAATGATGTGGGAGTTGGATACCTGAATTTAAGTCGTGCTGCCGGAACTCTTTCTGGAGGTGAAATGCAAAGGATTCGCCTTGCGACCCAAATTGGCTCTCGCCTAATGGGTGTTTTATATATTTTAGATGAACCATCCATTGGACTCCACCAAAGAGACAATACCAAACTCGTCCAAACCTTAAAAGGCCTTCGTAACTTAGGAAATACCGTTCTTGTCGTGGAACATGACAAGGAAACTATGGAAGAGGCTGATTTTATTGTGGATATGGGCCCTGGGGCTGGAGTCCACGGTGGAGAAATTGTTTCCTTTGGAACTCCAGAACAAATCAAAAAGGACAAACATTCTGTCACGGGGAAGTTTTTATCCGGTGAAAAAAGAATCTCCATGCCAGAGACCCGCCGTGTCGGAAACGGAAAGTTTTTAAAGATCACGGGAGCCACACATAACAACCTAAAGAATGTGGATGTCTCTATTCCTCTTGGTACTTTAACCGTGGTTACTGGGGTATCCGGTTCTGGAAAATCTACTCTCATCAATGAGATTCTATATAAGGAACTCGCAAGTTCTGTTATGGGAATGAAACTAGTTCCAGGAAAACATAAAAAAATTCTGGGTAAAGACCAAATAGATAAGGTCATCAATATTGACCAATCGGCGATAGGAAGAACTCCTCGTTCCAACCCGGCAACTTACACAGGTTTGTTTACCTTTGTAAGAGATTTATTCAGCGGATTAGAGGAGGCAAAAGTTAGAGGTTATGGCCCTGGACGATTTAGTTTTAACGTAGCTGGCGGACGCTGTGAAAAATGTGAAGGGGACGGAATCTTAAAAATTGAAATGCATTTCCTTCCTGATATTTATGTGGAATGTGAAGTTTGTAAAGGGAAAAGATACAACAGAGAAACCTTGGAAGTGAAATACAAGGGAAAACATATTTCTGATATTTTGGATATGACAGTAGAAGAAGCCGTTGTCTTTTTCGAGAATATCCCGAACCTCAAACGAAAATTAGACACTCTGATGGATGTGGGTCTTGGGTATATCAAACTCGGACAAGCAGCCACTACTTTTTCGGGTGGAGAAGCACAAAGGATCAAACTTTCTACAGAACTTTCCAAAAGACCGACAGGCAAAACCCTTTATATTTTAGATGAACCGACAACGGGCCTACATTTTGAAGACATCGAAAAACTTCTTTCTGTTTTGCAGGTGCTCGTGGATAAAGGAAACTCGATGGTCATCATCGAACACAACTTAGATGTGATCAAAGCTGCTGATTATATCATTGATATTGGTCCAGAGGGCGGTGACGGAGGTGGTGAAGTGATCGCAACTGGTACACCTGAAGAAATTGTGACCGTAAAACGTTCGTTTACTGGTCAGTATTTGAAAAAAGTTTTGGACGAAGAAAAGGCACTTGATGCCAAATTTTCTAAAAAGAAATCAAAGTAATTTTGTTAAGTTTGTTTCCTGAAAATCTGATTTTAAAATATGGAAATCCCGGTTCACCATATCCTAAGGACATCGATAGTCCGAAGATTGGATTCTACCGAAGTTGGAAACCAATCTTAATTAAGGAAGGTTTTTACAATTTTCTTCTTGGTCTCAAGTCTTATTTAGAATTCCAAAGGAAACTTTCACTTTTGGCAGAAGAACCAGTGGGAGTTTCTTTGGCTCTTTCTTGTATGGTGGAAGTAAATGTGGCTGGAGGGATTCTCTACCATGCAAAACAAAATCATTGGGAGAACCATACCCCAATGCAAGATGAATCTACTGTAAAGATGTTAGATTCTCTTTGGGACGGATTTCGGGAAGGCGGACCTACAAAAATTTATGCTGTGGGTGTGAGTGAACCGGGCTGGGAAACAAAACTTCGTAAGTTAAGTTCCAAGGTTGAAAATGGAAAATTATCCGGAACTAAATCCTTTATCACCAATGGAGCGGAAGCAGATACCATTTTTTGGGTAACCAAAAATGAAGATATAAATCCCGTGTATTTAGTGCACCGATTCAAAAATAACAAAAAGTCAGGTGGTAACGAAACGGGTCTCGAAAACCCGATTTCAGAAGAATTGTTTCATACCGACTTCACACCATTTGTCACTCACCTTAAACTAACGTTATGCGAATATCCAATTTCAATGGAAGATTTACTTTTAGATAACTATGGAAAATTAGGAATAGAACTTCGACTCAAAGAACTCCTTTCTCTTGTGTCTTTACTAATCGGAAAATCAAAAAAGGTTTCTTTGGAAAATGAACGAGTTGCTGAGGAACGAGAAAAATTGGTTTTGTGGAGAGAATACTTTCTTATCTCGTGCGATGGAAATCCAAATTCAGAGTTTTTACTTTCTGGATTTCCTTATCCGACAGAAGGGCTTCTCCAAGCACTTAGTTCTCACTGGAATTTATCTTCCCCAAAAGATCTAAAGAATGTAGATCCTGATTATCAACTTTTTGTTTGGGAAGATCAGTTTACTAAAGTTTTAATCCAAAAGAAAAACAGAAAACAATTGTAGTTTAGTGATGGTCATGCGCATGTCCATGGCTATGCCCATGGTGGCCAAACTCACGTTCCGTTTCTCTAACAGAAATTTCTTCCAGTTTTTCTTTGAATGATGAGGAAAGAATTTCTACAGATACAAAAGGTACTCCAAATTCACCTTTGAGAACTTTATGAATTTCTAATACAATTTTATCTCTATCTGTTCCTTGGTTTACTAAAATTTGGATCTCGACAGAAAAAACTCCTGATGTGAGTTTTCGAACCGTAATTTGAGGAACTGCCTCAATCCCTTTTAAAACTTTGATATGCTCTAATAAATGTTCTTTGTCAAAATCGCTTGTGTCTGCTTCAATTAAAATTTCGACAGACTCTTTCACAATTCCGTAGGAAGTTTTTAGGATGAAAATTCCGAGAATGACACTTAAAAAATGATCCACTTCTTTAAATCCAGTAAAACGAATGATAAGAGCTCCTAGAACTACGGCTAAAGTTCCTAATAGATCGCTGAGAACATGTAAATAGGCTGACTTTAAGTTGAGACTGGTTTTACTCACCCCAACAAGGAGGCCTGCTGATACTAAGTTGATTCCAAAGCCAATGACAGCATATGCCAACATTGAGTCGGGTTCTACTTGTGCTGTCCCTGAAAAACGTAAGTAACTTTCATACAAAATGAAAATAGCAATACCAATAAGGAGAAAGCCATTGAGTAAAGCAGCTAGTACCTCAAAACGATGAAATCCAAAGGGATATCTTGTTGTGGGTTTTTTAGAAGCAATGAGTAAAGCAAATAGAGAGATGAGGTGGGCAAAAACATCTGTGAAGATATGGCCTGCATCGGCAAAAAGTGCAAGGCTTCCGCTCTCTCTAGAACCAATCCATTCAATAAAAAATATGACTATGGATAAAATACCTGAAAGACTTAAAAAAAATACCAATCGGGAACGTTTGGGTCTTGGTTTAGTCATTGTTTGTGTTTAGTGACCCAGTGGCTCTAGGTACCACAACAATGTCCACGCGACGATTTAGCGCCTTGTTTTCCTTGGAAGTATTGGGAACAATCGGTTGGAACTCACCATAACCGGCACTAGAAAAGTTTTTTGGGTTTAGGTTTTTATTTTGTAACATATATTCCAATACAGATAATGCTCGTTCGCTGGAAAGATGCCAATTGTTTCGAAATTTAGTTTTGATAGGAACATTGTCAGTATGCCCTTCGACAACAATATAGTTCTCTGGATAAGAGGCGAGGATTTCTCTGATTTTATCAATAGCAGGAAGGATAGCCGGTTTCAATTCTGAGGAACCACTATCAAAGGAAATTTTATCATCAATATTGATAATGAGTTTGTTGTGAAATCGTTTGAGTCGAATTTGGCCAGAGGTAATTTCTTTTGCTAATTTTTCTTCAAATTCTTTTGTTTGT
The DNA here is from genome assembly GCF_004368965.1 of Leptospira meyeri. Taxonomy (NCBI): domain Bacteria; kingdom Pseudomonadati; phylum Spirochaetota; class Leptospiria; order Leptospirales; family Leptospiraceae; genus Leptospira; species Leptospira meyeri. The sequence goes on from NZ_SORO01000001.1 coordinate 379,115, forward strand.
TCGGCAAGGCGTTCCAATTCTCTTTTTTGTTCTTTTGTGAGTTTGCGAAGGTTTGCCAGCTCTTCTTCTAAATTCCGAATCCTTTCTTTGAGTTCATCAATTTTTGATTCATAAGTATCTCGAAGTTTTTGTTCTTTTTGGAGGCATTCTCTCTCCTTGTCTTCGAGTTTTTTCTTATACGCATCTAAATCAGCACGGTCCTTTTCTTCTCGTTTTCGATTCTCTTCCGCAAGGAGGCGTTCTTTATCTGTTCCTTTTTTTTCCAGACTGCGAAGGCGCATGTCATAATCACGCATTTTGTCGGAATACTCGTCTTGTTCTTTTGCACGATTGCGTTTTTCTAATTCCAAATCTTCTAGAAGATTTCTATTTTGAGTTTGGAGTTCTTTTTTTTCTTCTTCCAGACGGTTCAGTTCGTTTTGGTGTTGTTTGCGTATATCCGTTAATTCCAACTCCAAAGCATATTTTTCTTTATAGATTTGGTTGTATTCATAGGGGAAATATACCCAATCAGCAGAGAGGTTTGATACGGAGACAAATCCGAATAGGATGAGGATACGAAAGGTTTGGATTTTATTTCGCATCATCAAAACTATCCTCTAAATTGACTTTTGGCAAACTCGGTGCTTCCGCCTTTACTCGCTCCCAATCGGACACACGACGGCGAGCGTCTGATTTTTTCTCCGCATATTGGGTTTCATAAATTTCTTTTTTGATGTATTCTGGATCCGCAGGAGTTTTCCCTTGGGATTCTTGGAACTTAACGGCAATTTCAGAACGAACTAATTCCAGTTCTGCGATCAGTTCGCCGAGAGCCGCTTCTTTCATTTCCAAATATGCCTTGTCTTCTTTTTCCTTTTGTACCCAGGTTTTGTATCTTGTTTCTTCTTTGGCACGCTCCAATTCATGTCCTTGGCTTTCTTCTAGATACCTTTTGGAAGTGGCAGAATCTTCCTTCAAAACAAAATAAGTTTCTTTACTTCTGGCCAAATCACGTTGGGCACTGTGTTTTGCGACTTTTGTTTGCGAAATTTTGATGGCTTGGGCTGTGAGCGTATTGGCCTTTCTCTGGGCTGATACTTCGTTATTTAATTTGATGATCCTGTCCGTCAGAACTCTTGTTGCGTTCTTTTGTTCGGCGTTCATCACTTCATCCCGAACATAGGCATCGGGAACCTTATTAATTTTGGGTTCGAAAAGAACACATTGGGAAAAAACTAGGATAAGAAAAAGATTCGTTTTCAAAATTCGAACTCGTGCCGACATAGGATATAGCCTATGCTCCACGTGACATAACCGTCAATTGTAAATTTCAGGAAATCCGCTGATTTATGGAAGAAGAAAGAAAGAAAGAGTCCGAATTCCGTATCAAAATCGACAGAGACAGCGATTCCTATGATGGATTTGTCGAGCAGATCAAAACTCTTGTATCCGAAGAGAATTCAAAACAATTAAAAGAGATGATAGATGGGGCTCACCCTGCTGACATCGTTACTTTATTTCGTGATTTAGAAAGAGAAGAGGAATTATATCTTTTCAGAATCCTGCCTAAAGAAGACCAAGCCTACGCCTTGGTTAAAATGGAAGAAGAGACTTTAGAGTCTTTTTTAGAAGAACTTTCTGTCGATGAAATTTCCAATACACTGAATCATATTGAAACGGATGAAACAACATATCTTCTTTCTTATCTACCTAGCGGCAAACGAGAATTAGTTTTAGCAAATTTAAGTAAAGCCGATAGTTTTGAAATTCGCTCCCAACTTGGATTTCGTGAATCTTCTGCGGGACGACTTATGTCCAAAGACTTTGCCACTGTTTCCATCACTGACAATGTGCGTAAAGGGATCATTAATGTTCGAAAAAAAGCCAAAGAAATTGAAGATATCTACCAAGTATATGTGACAGATGAAGATGGTGTATTAGAAGGATTCATTCCTTTAAAAGATCTATTTCTTACCCCAATCAATACCAAAGTTGCAAAGATCACCAATTTTTCTGTGTTTGCATTTCATTATGATGTGGATCAGGAAGAGGTTGCCAATACATTTAAAAAATACGATTTATTCAGCGCTGCTGTAACAGATGACTTGGGAAGAATCATTGGTCGGATCACCGTTGACGATGTCTTAGAAATTGTGGAAGAAGAAGCTTCGGAAGATATCCTCCTCATGGCTGGGGTTTCTGAAGACGAAAGGTTATCCACACCCATTTTGCAATCTGTAAAACGTAGGATTGTTTGGCTCAATGTAAACTTGCTCACTGCCTTTGTGAGTTCTACTGTTGTTGCTTTTTTTGAAGATACCATTTCACAGATTGTAGTACTTGCGACACTAATGCCAATTGTGGCAGGACTTGGGGGTAATGCTGGAACACAATCCGTAACTGTTGTTATTCGTAATATTGCTACAGGAGACCTTTCTTTTTCCAATTGGTGGGAAGCGGTAAGAAAAGAATTTACCATTGGTGTTTTGAATGGACTTGTACTTGGAACAGTTACGGGTCTTATGATTTTTTTTGTGAAAGGAAACCTTGTACTTGGACTTGTGGTAGGAACTGCTATGCTTGTGAATATGATTGTAGCGTCTCTCACTGGGTCCCTAGTTCCCATTGTTTTAAAAGCCATGAGAGTGGATCCGGCAATTGCTTCATCGATCTTTGTCACAGCAACGACAGATGTTTGCGGATTTTTCTTTTTCCTCGGACTTGCCACAGTGTTTGCAAAATATTTAATTTAGGAATTGTCCTTTGGATTTTAAATTCTTGCCAGTGAAAGAAAGGGCCAAATACTGATGACAAAATGAAATTTTTGCCTTTGTTTTTACCGGTTGTTTCACTTTCTTTGATCCTTGGTTGCCAATCCTCTCCCCCAACCAATACAAACGCCAACTCTGAAACCAATCAGGAAGTGCACCAAACAAAGGATGTACTCCCACCTCCGGGCGGTGAAGGTGAAATCATTCTAAACGAAAAAGGCGAAGAGGTTCAAAACCATTCCGGCGAAATTCCTTTTTTCCAAAAAAAGAGCGACCTTCCCACAGAACTTTTTCGAGTCTACATTGCTTCTGATTCTTACATGGTCCGTCAAATCCGTCATACTGATAAAATTCGCAGAAAACCGGATGCAGGTGGGGATGAACTTTCCAAAGAAGAAATGAAGAAGTTTGACTTACTTAGTTTTGTCGATGATGGGATGATTGTGATTGGTCTCAATACGGTGACTGGTAAATTGGAATCTATTGCTTTTGATCGCCGAGTTCCAAGGATCAATGACGTAGCAAAGATCATCCAAAACGATGCTTCCCGTTTTAACTATGAACATGCCTCTAAAGATGGAACTCCCATCATCACTAAGTTTTTAATTAGTTATCAGATTCGTTTGTATCCTGGAAAAACCAGAGACGAAATCAAACAGATGTTACAAAAGAAAAAGTAAACCGTTTCGGCTTACTTTTTCTGCAAACCTTTATAAGTTTACCATTTAAAATTCCCTTGTTTTTCATATTGGAAGGGAATGGGTTCGGATACAGAAGGAACCTTTAGTCCAGATTCCCCTTTTAAATTAAATAGAGCCGATCTACTTTGGATGGTTTTATATAAAGAGGAACTAATTGAAGTTATGGGAAACTTTGTGGCAATCTTAACAGTAGAAGTTTTTCCCGAGTTGATGATTTCTTTTGGCGTTCCGTTTAAAAAAGTTTCACCAGCAAGATTTAAGTCATAGTTAAGTCCTGTTAGATTTAAATTGGAAGCTGCCTCGTTAGAAAATATAAAATCAAATTCTGTATTTAGGTCTAATTTTAAATTCGACAACCCAGCTTTTGCGGCTGAAGATGCTGGTTGTTTCGATCCTCCCAGTAACCCTTTCAAAAACCCTGTGGCAGTGTTTGCCAAAGTATCCGTATTCGAGGCACTAAGAATCTCTGCTTCTGAAGGCATTAGGATTTTAAAGTTTTTAATTTCAACATTGGGGAGGATGGCAGGGATTTCTCGTTTTTTGACAAACGGAAAACTAAGGGAATCTTTTCCTAGAAGTTGCCATTGTTTTGGGATAGGAACTTTCATATTTCCCTCTGCACTCACTTCTAACATTGGTTTGGTTGGGAATTTTTTGTATAAATTCAGTAAATCAGTATATTTTAGTTTTACTTCTAAGGGAAGTTGTTTGGTTTTTTTTCCTTCGATGGCACCTAAATCTGTTTTAATTTGAGAAAGTTTTAATCCTTCGATTTTGATATCCATATCCAGTAAGGAACTGGGAAGGGAAACCGGATAGGGATTTTTTACCGATGTCAAAACAGAAAGTGTGATATCTGTTAAAGTTATATTTTTAATGGATAAGGAATCGAACTCAAATTCGGGCAAAGGAATTTTATCCTGAATGACACCGAGAACAGAACATTGGAGAGTGAAGATAGAGAAAAGAATAGGGATGGCCAATTTCATCCCAGAACTATCTCCTAAAAAACCACTTTGTCAAGTGAATTGGATTTTCATAACGACAGGAGCATGGTCGGAGAGAATCGGTTCTTTGGCTATGGATACAGATTCCAGTTTGTATAAAGATGATTTTGTAATAAAAAAGTAATCAATCCTCCAACCCTTATTATTCTTCCGAGCTTGGAAGCGGTAGGTCCACCAGGAATAGTCATCTCTGGTTTCCGGTTGTAAGACCCGATAACAATCTAAAAATCCAGAATCTAAAAACTTGGAAACCCATGCTCTTTCTTCTGGAAGAAATCCTGAACTCTTTTGGTTTCCTTTTGCATTGTGGATATCCATCTCTGTATGAGCGATATTGACATCGCCACAAACAATCAGTGGTTTTTTCTTTTTTGTATAGGGTTTTGCTAGGTCAAAAAAGGAATCTAAAAATGTATATTTTACTTTTTGCCTTTCTTCTCCGCTTGTACCGGAGGGAAAATACAGATTCCAGAGAAAAAAATCTGGGTATTCTAAAAAGAGGGACCTGCCTTCACTTCGATAGATTCCTTCACCAAATCCTACTACTACTGATTTTGGTTTGAGTTTGGTAAGAACAGCAGTGCCACTGTATCCAGGTTTCTCTGCAATGCATGTGTGGACATCATAGCCCAAACTTCGAAATTCCGATCGGTCTATCTCTGAGACAGGGGCCTTTGTTTCTTGGAAACAAATAATGTCAGGATTTTCCTGACGTATAAAATCTAGTAAACCTTTGCTCAAACTGGAGCGAATTCCGTTGCAATTTAACGTGATGATTTTCATCTAGAATTGAGATCGATTGTATAGCCAAATCAGTCGATACTAAAATTGGCATGATAGAAATTTCCGCAGAAATTCCGTTCCTCCGAACGTCCAAACTAACGTTTCTCTTCTGGGACGAATCCCCAGGAAGTCTAGAAACCTGGGATTGGAGTGAGGGGCTTACTATATTCTTTCAAACTCGGCGTGCCGGGGAATTGGAATTTCGATTTGGACCCCCACTTTGGGGCATTCCAGCAGAAACCAATCGTATTGAGTTTCCTTTTGTATCCATTCATAACATTCCAACGAATAAATACCTAGCAACCGAATTGTCAAGGTTAGGTGAGGGAAAGACTTTTTTTGTTCTGATCCCAAAACGAATGGAATTGGAGGCTCGATCTGTTTTTGCAAGATTAGAATACCTTTGGGATGACAAAATTTCTCCTGATCGAATCTCTCATAAATTTGGCCTTACGGGAAAAACAAGTTCTGTTTCAGAATCCCAAGTTTCGAAAGAAACAAATGCAAAAAAAAATCAGTTCACTTATCCTCCTTTAGAATTTATCGGGAAGTCAGGAAGAAAAAAAATTAGAGAAGAGGAATTGGTTGCTGCAGGAGGAAACCTAAATGGTTCTTATGTAGAAACAAATTCTGAACTAATTTCTGAAAATCCAACTGTGGTTTCTACTTTTGAAGATGAATCCCCCAATCATCCTTACGATTTAATTGAATCTTCTTTTGCGGAAGAAGTTGTGACGAAAGAACCTGAATCAGTGGAAACCGCTTCGAAGCCGGAATCTACGGAACCTGAAATAAGTGAATCTCCCGATTTACATACATTAGATGGATCCTCAAATACAAAGTTTTCCCTTCAGTTAAAAATGATGGGTGTTATAAGTTTTCTTTTTGCATTGTCCGTAGGAGTTATCATCTTTTTTGCTTCTTTTTATTTTAAAAGATCCATTGAACTTCAGTTAAGGGACAACAACATTCGTATCGCAGAAATTATAGGTTCAAAAGTTAAATCTGATATTTTGGGAGTTGTAGAAAAAGGTCGCCAAATTGCCATTACCCTTACGACCCAAGGCCTTCCTGAGGCAGAACGAAGACTTTTGATCAAAACCTTTTTTCAAAATGATAAAGAATTTATATACCTAGGGATTTTCGAAAAAAAAGAAAATACTCTCATTATGAAACGAGAGGTATTTAATGAAGAAGAACTGAAAAAAAGTTCTGTTACAGAAGAAGATTTTCATAATGTAGTAAATCGAAATCGAGATGCGTTGGCGGAAGCCTTCAATGGACAAGCTGTGTTATTAAACTCAAGTCCTGGGTTTCAAGAACCATCGTTTGCCATTGCCATTCCCACTTCTGAAAATGGTGAATTAGACAATGCTCTTGTGATGATTGTTAAATTAAACAAAATCATCGGAGCATTTTCCAAAAAAGGAATCGAAACCACTTTTATGGTTAATGGGAATGGGACTGCCCTTGCTCATCCTAAAGAAGACTTAATTCTTGCGGCCACTGATCTTGCTTCTATGCCAATCGTAAAATCGATGTTAACAAGTGCGCCTAATACAGGGCAAATGAGTTATATAGATGAAGAATTGGGTGGTTCTTATTTAGGATCCTTCCAAAAGATTGGATTTGCTGATGCTGGTGTGATCACTATTGTTTCGGAAGAAAAAGCATTTGCTGATGTTTATAAAAGCCAAAAAACAAATCTTTACATTGCAGGAATTGGTCTTTGTGCGGCATTGATCTTTGTATTTTTCTTTTCTAAGACAATTACAAGACCTGTATTACAACTTCTTTCAGCCACTTTAGAAATTGCGAAAGGTAATTTTAAAATAGGAATCAAACCAACCACTCAAGATGAGGTTGGACTTCTTACGAAATACTTTATTGATATGGGACAAGGTTTAGAAGAAAGGGAGAAGGTAAAAAACATTCTGGGAAGTATGATCGATCCAGTTGTGGTTCAAGAAGCCATGGTGGATCTTGCTGCTTTGAAACGCGGATCAGAAACCCACATCACTGCATTTTTTTCTGATGTTGCAAGTTTTTCAACGATCTCAGAACAGTTGAAGTCAGCAGACCTTGCCGCTTTATTAAATGAATATTTATCTGCAATGACCCTTCTTCTGAAAAAACACGAAGGTGTTTTGGACAAATACATTGGGGATGCCATTGTAGGAATTTTTAATGCTCCTGTTCCTGTGATCGACCATGAACTAAAAGCGGCTCGTGCGAGTGTCGATATGGTGATGAAACTTGCTGAACTTAGGGAATATTGGACAAAAAACAATCTTTATTCCAAAGAAGCTCAAGTGATGGATGCTCGAATTGGGCTAAATTCTGGACCAGCTAAGGTTGGTTTTATGGGAACAGATGCCCTGGCTTCTTACACGATGATGGGTGATACTGTCAACCTTGCAGCCAGGTTAGAAGCTGCAGGCAAGGATTATGGGGTGAACATTCTAATTACGGATCCGATTCAAGTGGCCATACAGGAAGAAATGGTAACTCGTTATATGGATTTGGTTCGTGTGAAAGGTAAAAATGAGCCTGTCAGAATCCACGAGCTAATTGGTTATCGATCCTTGGTTTTACCGAATCAAATCGAAGCAGCGGAGATTTATGAAGCGGGATTTAAAGCTTATTTAGAAAAAAACTGGGTTTCTGCGATTCAATATTTTAAAGAATCTGAAAAGGCAAAAGGAAAAAAAGATAAATCCTGCCATATGATCATCGAACGTTGTGAAGAATATAAAATTAACCCACCTGATCCTGATTGGGATGGTGTATTTACCAGGACACATAAATAAGTTTTATGAGATGGTTGAACGATACAAGATTTGTAGTATCTGCTTTAGTTTTACTAATTCTTATATTCTCATACTTTCTCTATCGGAATTTAAACGACCGTTTCATTGACTCTTCAAGTCCTACGATTGGGGTGATCACTTTTAAGAATAAAACTGTTCTACGGAAATATAATGATGCTGTGGTTTGGGATTTAATTGAATCCAAAACAGAAGTAAAAAATAGGGATACGATCCGTACGGAAGGACTTTCGGATGCCGTACTCACATTGAATGATGGAACAAAAATAAATATATCCGAAAATTCGATGATTCTTTTGGATATTTCGGATCGGAATATTAATATAAATTTTGCTTATGGTTCATTTGAAGCTGCCCGTGAGGGAACTGTTTCTGGTGATATGAAAATGAACATCACCGCAGGCGATAAAACAGTACAAGTAGCTAGCGGTGATGTAAAACTTGATAAAACAAAATCTGAGTTAAATATCAAAGTTGACCAAGGGGAAGCAAAACTCACAACCAACGGAAAGGAAGAAACGATAGCCAAAGACCAAGTGGCAAATGTTACTGAGTCTGGTGTGAAAGTGGGAAAACCTGTGTATCGTTTGGTTGGACCAGAGGATAGAAAAAATATTCTTTCAGAATCGGGATCAGAAAAAATTCAATTTGTGATATCTGGTTGGAAACAGGAGCAGGTCAAACAAACAAGTCCAACGATCGAAATTTCCCTATTCCCTGACTTTTCTAAATCTTTAATCAAAGAAAAGTTAAGTTCATCAAACCTATCCAAAAAATTAAATCCAGGTTCATACTATTGGAGAGTTTCGTATGAAGACCCGAACTCAAAATCCAAACAAACCACAGAGGTGTTTCAGTTTAGGATCTTAAGTGATCCTTCATTAAAAATTTTAAGTCCTAAACCAAATGAAGTGTTTTCTTATACTCAAGAAGTTCCTGTAGTTCGTTTTGTTTGGAACCCACTGGATCTTTATTCTTCTTATACTGTTTTGATTGCCAAGGATTCAAATTTTTCAGATATCGTTGTTTCAAAACAAACTCAAAATCAATCCTTAGCCTTTGATTCTCTAAAGGAAGGAAATTATTTTGCAAAGATCCAAGCCAAATCCAATCTCCCAGGGATCTCAGAGAAACTATCATCTGTGATTAGTTTTCAGGTCACAAAAAAAACAAATCTAACTCCGCCAGAACTTTTGGAGCCGAGCAAAGGGAAAAGTTTTGCGGAGGAACAAACAAAGTCCCAACTTTTCTTTTCTTGGAAGGATGATAAAGACTTCATACAATATGAATGGGAACTTAGTTCTGATTCTAATTTTTCATCAATACTAAAAACTGAGTCGATTAAGAATAATTTTCTAAAATTACCTAGTGGTCTTGGTATAGGAACATATTTTTGGAGAGTGAAAGGAATTGGTTCGAATGGAACTTCTTTAGAATCAAAATCCAATACTTTTACGGTGATTGCAAAAGAAGAAATGGAGTTAATTGCTCCAGCGAACGGATCTGAGGTGGAAGTGGATGAACGCTCTGTTGTCATTCTAAAATGGAAAAAACTAACAGGGAAATCTAATTATGAATTAGAAATTGCAAAAGGTTCAGATTTCCAACCTCTTTACACAAAAGAAACTGTTTCTGGCAATTATTTTGAATTTAAGTCCAAAGACTTAGGTCGATTTTTTTGGCGAGTTCGTCCAGTTGGTTCCGATCCATCTGATACTAGCGTAGCACGTAGTTTTCAAATGATTTCCAATATGGAACCTCCTGGTTTGGTGAGTCCAAGTCGAAATGAAACGGTCGATTTGTTTTCTAGAAGTTCGATTTTGTTTGTTTGGAAATCAGTTGAGAAAGTTTCTAGTTATCGAATTCGTTTGATTGATATTTCAGGGATTCGAGAGAAACAAGTTTTGAATGAAAGAATTAACTCTACAAGATTTCAATTTAACGATATTCAAAAATTGAATGTTGGTAGGTTTCGTTGGGAAGTTGCTGCCCTCTACAAACAAGCTGATGGAAGCGAACGTGAATCTGCTTATAATAAACAGGACTTTTTTATTTCAGTTCCAGAGCTAAAGGTTCCAAAAATCCTAACACCAGGAAAGATTTATGTGGAATAAATTTCATTCTTATTTGATTATATTTTTTATTTCTCTCTCTTCCCTTGTGGCACAATCAAATAATGAAGAGGGAACTCAATACCAATTACGTTGGTTAGATGTAGAAGGTGCTACGGGTTATGTTCTTGAAATTAAAAATTCCAGTGGTTATCTTGTTCTTTCAGAAAGAGTAAATGGAACAAGTTACGACTTGGTAAACTATACTTCTGGGATTTATGAACACAGAGTTGCTGTGATCAATAAACTAGGCAAAGTAGGAAGTTATTCGGAATGGGTAAAATTTGAAGTTGTTGTTTCTAGGGTTCCTACGCTAACAAAAGATTCTGTATATTCTGTATCCAAGGAAGAAAAAGAAAAAGTATTTTTACTAGAGGGTAAAGATTTTATCAGTCCTATGAAAGTGTATATGGTGACTGGCGGTAAAAGAATTCTTGCTAAAAAAGTAGTCATCGAATCCGATTCGGTTGCGAAAGCAACATTCGCAGTGGATGCAGATACAGATACGGGAATATATGATTTGGTTTTAGAAAATCCAAGAAATAAAGTGTTAACCGCCAAACAAAGAGTTGTTTTATCTGACTCAAAAGAAAAGGCGAATCGGTTTGCCCAAAGACAGGAGAGGATCGTTCGAAAAGAAATCCCTGAAGACTATTACGAAACTCCATACTTTTCAACACTTTGGAGATCTACCATTCTGCCGGGTTGGGGTCAAAAATACATTGATGGAAACAATTGGAAACTCTATGTATTTCCAGTCGTTGCGCTTTCGGCTGTTGGATTGTATGCTAATTCCTATAACCGTTTTTTAAGTGCTCGGTCCGATTACCAATCAGCAGTTCTTTTGGGAGCATTACTTGTGGAAAGACAGGATGCACAAGTTTTATGGTTGATCAATCGAACGAATGCCGAGGCAAAATTTAATTCCGCCAAGTCTGAGTTAGGTGTAATCCAGGCTGGGGCAGGGATTTTGGGTGTTTTTTTACTCTATAATATTGTAGATTCCTACTTTTCCGCAAAACGAAATGTTGCAAGTGATGGACCTGGATTTCCGCTGGGTGAAACGAACAAACGTGTGCAAGCTTCCGTAAGTACCGATCTTGGTTGGAACCAATCAAAATTTGCCTATGAATATGGCTCACGATACCAAATCGAATTCTCTTCCCGTTTCTGACAAAAAGCTTGTTTAGGGAAGGTCTTCCCCTCATGCTGATTTTATGCCGATTCCCATTTTACGTTCCAACAGAAATTCAAAAAAAGAATTGGATCGTTTTCTTTCGGGAGCGAAAGAAGACCTAAGTTCCGCTACTGCAAAAATCCTACCGATTTTAGAGGCAGTGCGAACGAGGGGAGACAAAGCTCTTATCGAATACACTGAAAAATTTGATGGGATTCTGTTAAATTCGGTTACTATCGATCCCCATTCCATACAAACAAATCTAAACCCGAATATAAAAGAGGCCTTCCTGCGGGCGAAATCTAATATTGAATCTTTCCACGAAGCACAAAAAAGAGAGTCGTGGTCGAGAACCATTGACGGTAACCGATTGGGTGTCAAATACACTCCCATCCCATCACTTTCTGTCTATGCACCTGGCGGAAAGGCTTTGTATCCATCCAGTGTACTTATGGGAGTGATCCCTGCCAAAATTGCTGGAGTCAAAAATATCCAACTCATCACTCCACCACAAAAAGATGGTCTTCCTGAAATTCTTGTTTGGCTTTGCCAGATTCTAGAAGTAAATCGTATTGTTACTGTCGGTGGTGCACAGGGAATTGCTGCCGCTGCCTACGGAACAGAATCCATTCCAAAATCTGAATTCATCGTGGGCCCGGGAAATGCTTATGTAGCCGCCGCCAAATCTTATTTAGCTGGGCAGGGAATCATTGGTATTGATAGTCCTGCCGGTCCGAGTGAGGTTTGTATTATTGCTGATTCTTCTGCAAATCCAAAATGGATCGCTTGTGATATGTTATCGCAAGCAGAACATGGTGAAGATTCTTCAGCCATTCTACTCACAACAGAGGAAAATTTTGCCAAAAAAGTTAGTGAAGAATTGGAAAAAGCATTTGTGGAACGTCCCAAACGTTTGGCGATGAAACAAAATTCCATTTATAAAAATTCAGCGATTTTAGTTTTTCCAAGTTTAGAGGATTGTATTTGGTTTTCGAATGAGTTGGCACCTGAACATTTAGAAATTCAAACAAAAGAAAACGAATCAGTTTTTTCAAAAATTGAACATGCCGGCAGTGTTTTTATTGGGCCATATTCTCCAGTCGCTATGGGGGATTATATTAGTGGTACTAATCATATTCTTCCCACTGCCAGAGGTAGTCGAATCTATTCTTCTCTTGGAGTGGATACATTTTTGAAACGAGTGACTTTCCAAGAAGTAACAAAAGAATCTTTGGTAACTCTCTATCCATTTGTAAAATTAATGTCAGAATTAGAGGGACTTGATGAAGAGCATGGAACGAGTGTTAAGGTTCGTACAGAGGAATCGTTGTGATCGTTATATCTAACATTGCAGAACTAAAAAAACAAGTAGGTATATGGAAAAGGGAAGGGGTTTCCATCGGCTTTTGTCCTACAATGGGAAGTTTGCATGCAGGTCATATGGACTTAGTCGAAACTTCGAAGAAAAAAACGGATAAAACCATTGTTTCAATTTTTGTTAATCCCACTCAGTTTAATGATCCAAAGGATTTTGAGAATTACCCAGTTAATACAGAAACCGATTTGAAGTTATGCGAAGAAAAGGGAGCGGATTTGGTTTTTTTACCTGATGTCAAAACCATTTATCCAAAAACCAAAACTCCTATCCAAATGAGTATTCCAGAATTACAAAAACACCTTTGTGGACGTACAAGACCTGGACATTTTGAAGGTGTTTTACAGATTGTTTCGAAACTTTTCCATTTAACTGAGCCTACGATTGCTTTTTTTGGTCTGAAGGACTACCAACAATTTCGAATCATTTCTACCATGGTTGAAAATCTTAATTTTCCTTTGGAAGTGGTTGGGGTTCCCACTCGCAGAGAGTCAGATGGCCTAGCCATGAGTTCACGAAACATTCGTTTGAACCCAAAAGATAGGGAAACTGCAAGTCTCATTCCGAGAATGTTTGCATTAGCCGAAAAAACAGTTCTTGGTGGTGAAAGAAACCTTCCTCTCTGGAAAGAAATTCTGAGAGATTTTTTGCTCACTGGAAGTTCCGTTCAGATTGATTACTTAGAAGTTGTAGATCCAGTGAATCTCCAACCGATTGAAAAAATGGAAGGAGATATTCTTCTCGCATTGGCTATGTTTGTTGGTGGGGTTCGTCTCATTGATAATCAGATTATTAAAATTCCAAATTAAACCTAAATGTCCAAAGAAATCGAAGACCGAAAATATAATCCAAAACTTGTTTTATCTGAAATAAAGACAACCTTAGTCAATTTGAGTGGGATTCCAGAATCGGCTCATTCTTTTGTAACCGGTTCATTGTACGAAACTCTCAATTCTGATTCTCCTTTTTTAGTTGTGTTGCCGACCAACCAAGATGCGGAAAGTTTTTCCAGAGAACTTCTGAGTTTTTTACCGCAAGAGGAAATTTTCTATTTTCCTGGTCCCGAAAATATTCCTTACGAATATACAAAATGGCAAATGGAATGGAAACGAGATAGAATCCTAACGATCAATCGTATTTTGTCAGGAAATCGTTGTTTGGTGATAACTTCTGTTTCAGCTCTTCTTCGAAAACTTCCCGTTAAAGAAAGTTTAAAAGGAAAATCCATAACATTAACATTAGGAAAGGATTTTCCTTTGGAACTTTTATTGTCCGATTTGGTTAATTTAGGATACCATAGGGAAGAGGTCTGCGAACAGTTTGGTCATTTTAGTTTGAAGGGTGGAATTTTAGATATTTACACTCCTTATTTGGCTAACCCCGTGCGGATTGATTTTTTTGGTGATACGGTTGATGAAATTCGAACCTTCGATCCCAATACACAAAAGTCCATTGCAAAAATTCAAGAAATTGTCATTACTGCTGCAAACGAAACCATTGTGAGTCGTGAAGAGAAAGCAAAATACCAAGAAATTCTGATTTCCCATAAGGATAGACGACTCCCTATTGATTCGGAATTGGAAATCATAGAAGAACACCTTCCTTTGATTCGAAATCATGAAGGTTTTTTAAACTTCTTTCATAAGAAACCAATTGTAATCTTTCCTAGATTCTTTGATACCAAAGAGCGTGCTTATGGAATGGAAAGAGAATACAATACTCTTTATGAAAAAAAGAAAGAAGAAGCACTCTGTTTAAAACCAGAAGACTTAGTTTCCTTTGGTGAAGAATGGAATACGCTTACTTCCGAGGAAACACCAGGAATTCGTTTTTCACTTTTACCCGATCACCAGAAAAATTTTTCCTATGAACCAATTACCGAGGTTAGGGGGTTTCGTGGAAAGATCCGTGAGGCAAAAGAATACTTCTTAGAGTTATTAAACGAAGATCCGAAAAATAAAATTTTCATCACTTCTTCTTTTTCTGCGCAGATGATGCGCTTGAAAGGATTGTTTTCTGAGAACGAAATAGAAACAGTTCATTCGGATTCGGAAGAGCCAAAACCTCTTCCGCTTGGTTCAGTCAAACCAGGAATTCATTTAGTGATCTCGGATCTAAAACGAGGGTTCCATGTTTTAGATGATCATGTTTATATTTTTACTGATAATGATTTATTCGGTCGTCAGTACAAAAGAAAAACACGTTATAAAAAACAAGCTTCCCAAATGATTGAATCTTTCATCGATTTGAAAGAAGGCGACTATGTGGTGCATGTCAACCATGGTGTGGGTCGATTTGTTAAAATTGAAAGAACAAAAGCAGATGGAAAAGAAAGAGACTTCCTTAAATTAGAATATGCGGGTGGCGATAGTTTATTTGTTCCACTCGATCAAATCTCTTTAGTTCAAAAATATATAGGTGGAACAGATACACCAAAACTCGACACTCTCGGCAAAAATTCTTGGAAAAAAGCTAAGGATCGAGTTCAGGAATCTGTAGATAAACTTGCTGAAGAATTAGTGTTACTTTATTCGAATCGGATGAAATTGAATGGTTTTGCATTTCCACCCGATACCATTTGGCAGGAGGAGTTTGAAGCTGCTTTTGAATTTGAAGAAACTCCAGATCAAATTTCTGCGATTGAATCTGTAAAACAAGACTTAGAATCTGCAAGGCCTATGGACCGTTTGGTCTGCGGTGACGTTGGTTACGGGAAAACAGAAGTTGCCATTCGTGCAGCATTCAAGGTGATTATGGCTGGGAAACAAGTAATGCTTCTCACTCCCACAACAATACTTTCCTTACAACATTTTAATACTTTCAAACTACGATATGAGAACTATCCAATAAAAATTGCCTTTGTATCGCGGTTTCGTTCTGCAGCAGAAATTCGAGAAGACCTAAAGAACTTTTCTGAAGGCAAAATTGACATGCTCATTGGAACACATGCAATTTTATCTTCAAAGGTTAAACCTAAAAACTTAGGTTTACTTATAATCGACGAAGAACAAAAGTTTGGTGTAACTCATAAAGAGGCAATTAAAAAGTTTAAAAACCTTGTGGATGTACTGACCTTAACGGCTACCCCAATTCCTCGAACTTTGCATATGGCTCTCACAGGAATTCGGGAACTTTCAATTATTTCAACGGCTCCCAAAAATAGACAGAGTGTCGAAACTTATGTTCTGGAAGAAGATGATACTCTCATTCAGGAAGCAATACGGAAAGAAATAGAAAGAGGAGGGCAAGTATTTTACCTTTACAATCGAGTGGAATCGATTGAAGAGGAAGCAGCTTATATTCGTTCCTTGGTTCCTGAAGTTTCCGTCGGGATCCTTCATGGACAATTGACGGAAGATGAAATTGAAGAAACTTTGGTCGATTTTTACGAAAAAAAATATGATATTTTAGTCACAACGACTATCATTGAATCGGGAATTGATATGCCGAACGTTAATACTTTGATTGTTAAACGTGCAGATATGTTTGGACTTTCCCAGTTATACCAAATTCGTGGTCGAGTGGGTCGCTCCGATAGAAAAGCCTATGCATATATGTTTTATCCATCCAAAAAACTAATGACTGAACTGGCAGAAAAAAGACTCAATACAATTTTCGAATACCAAGAGTTAGGTTCTGGTTTTAAAGTGGCTATGCGTGATTTAGAAATTCGTGGTGCAGGGAATCTTTTGGGGAAAGAACAATCCGGTGACATCATGGAAGTTGGCTTTGATCTATATGTAAAAATGTTAGAAGAGGCGATTTCTCGAATCAAAGGTGAAGAAGTGAGAGTGGAAGTTCGTACTGCGGTGAATTTGAAAACTAACTTTTATCTTCCTGATGATTATATACCGGATACAAAACAGAAAATAGAATTTTATAAGCGTTTTGAAGGTTCGGCAAATTTGGATGAAATCGAGGAGCTTTCCCTTGAAATGGAAGACAGATTTGGGGAACTACCTCAAATTGCCAAGACCTTTGTGGAATTAGAAAAAATTCGCACTTTGGCATCCAATTTGGGTTTTGAATTTGTGACAGAAAAACCAGACGAGATTTTATTCAAATGCGGAACTTATTTTCGGGGAAATCCTGATCGTGTGATCCAAGCCATGGCCAAGTTCAAAGGATTGCTCATTTCCCCTCAAGAGCCATCTGTATTGCGTTATACGATTCCGGAACGGGAAGATCTCCAAAAAATCAAAAAACTGCTTTCTCTTTTGGAATTTTTAGCCGCTTAAATTTTAGGCATTAGATTCAATCTTATCGACTTAAAAAAGGATGGACATTGCGGGAATTCACGAAACCATCATCCCAAATCCTTTCAGGCACTAAAATAATATGACTAAAATCCTTCCTTTGTTTGTTTTTTTGGCATCTCTTTTCCTCGTTCAGTGTTCGGACTCCTCTCCGGTCATCGAAACTTTGGATAACCATAAAATTACCGTAAAAGACTTTGAGGCCGCTTACGATACCGCTCTCGATTCGATCAGTCGCTTACAAAATATCGAGAAAAAAACTCTTTTGGAATTCATTGAAAAAGACATCAATGAGGTTCCGCAAAACTTTCAAGATTTGAACTACCAACTTCAAAAGAAAAACTTCTATCAAACTTACCGCCAAATGATCATGACTCGACTTGTTGCTGAAAAAAACGGTTATATTTCTCGTCCAGATGTAGCTGAAGTGATCAAACAAGTGGAAATGCAAACCATTGCGCAAATGTATGTTTCTGAACAAGTAGAGAAAAAAATCCAAATCACTGACGAACAAGCTAAAGCTGAATGTGAAAGACTACGTGGTTTAGACCGAAACATTGCCAATCTAACGATTGATAAATGCCTTACTTTTGCAAAAGCCCAAATCAAACAATTACAGACGAGAGAGCAACTTCCTCTTGTAGTCGAAAGAATCAAAGAAGAAGTAACCATCAAACGTAATGATAAATTTGATTTGGATGCATACCTTGCACCAAAGAAAAAAGTGGAAGAACCAGCTGACAAAAAATAATAAGTCGGAATGGACAATACTTTAAATGCGTTTCTCCGTGGCATCATTGAAGCTGCCACGGAATTCCTTCCCGTTTCCTCGACTGGACATCTTTTTCTTTTTAGTTACTTTTTCCCTTTTGAAAACCTAAACATCGATCATGAAGCCTTTGAAGATTTGTTTGATATATTCATCCAAACAGGTGCCATACTTTCTGTTGTGGCATTGTATTTCAAAGTTTTATGGATACATACTAAGACTGCCGTTCAATTTGTAACCAAAACTTCTGATGATAAATCTGGGTTTCAATTCTATCGCAATTTAATTGTCGGTATCCTTCCAATTATCGTCCTCGGCTTTGTGTTCAAAAACATATTGGACCAAATTAAAATGAGGCCTGATCTTCTTTTGATCCTAGGACTTTCTTGGTTTGTTGGCGGTCTCGTGATGGTGTTTGTAGAACTAAAACATTACGATGAAAGTGATGGTCGGGTTATTGGGATTAAGGAGTCTGTTTTCATTGGACTTTTTCAGTGTTTTGCTTTGATTCCTGGTGTTTCCAGATCAGCTGCTACCATCATCACCGCAAGGACTCTTGGTGTTTCTAAAAAAGACTCTGCGGAGTTTTCTTTTTTTCTTGCAATTCCGGTATTAACTCTAGCCGGTCTTTATAAACTATATAAGCACAGAGCCATTTTGAATTCGGAAACAATAGGCCTTTTACTCTTTGGTAGTATTGTTTCTTTTGTAATCTGTTACTTTATCATTCGTTTGTTTATGGCCTTTATCCGCAGAAGGAGTTTTTTATCTTTTGGAATCTACCGAATTTTACTTGGAATCCTCGTCATTCTATACTTTGTTCGTGGTTAAGAACTCTAAATAAAACTCTTTTTTGTCTATATTCTTTGTTAAATCAAGCAGATACAGGAACAATTTTGTATTCTGCTTGTGATCCTTATTTCGTAAAAAAAGTCGCTCGCTCCAAATCACAGCCTCTTGCATTTGGTTATTTTTGAATAAGGTCTTTGCTGTCATATAAAGATAGTCTTCTCTACTAGGGTTTGCATTTGTCGCTAATTTGAAATTTTGAATGGCTTCTCCCCAGTTTTTTAACTGGTATTGCAATTTACCAGCAAATGCATAGAAATTTGGATGAGGGAATTTTTTCATCAAAGTCTCTATTTGTTCTAATGCAAATTTATAATGTCCTTGTTTTGATTTCGTTTTGATTTCTATGTATTCTTTTTTGACAAACTCAGGGAGGGACATCCTTGTATTTTTAGGATTGTATTCTATTTTAAGAAACGAAAGGTCGTCAGTGATTTCTCCACTTGTTTCGATTTCATAAACCAATTTGGAAAGTTCTGACTGCGAACGTTCCACAAAACGTAAAATCAATGTTTCATCTTCATTGATGATTCTTGTGGTATTATCTTCTTGGATAAAACCAATGTCATCTCTTCCATCCGAACCGATAAGTAAGGTATCTCCTGGTTCTAGTGAAAACGTTTTGATTTGAAAATACTGATCATTTTTCGGGAAACCAAGTTTTCTCATGGAGAGTTCTGTTTCAATGAATGAGGCAACGCCATCTCGATATAGAATGCTCCAAGGATGTTCTGCATTAATATAATACACCAATCCATCTTTTGCAACCATCCCAAGAACAACACTGGACAACATAGAACCATCAAAACTAACAAAGACGGATTGTAGTTCTATGTATAAATCTTTTAGCCAAAGTTCCGGTGGTCTTGATTTGGTGTAACTAGATTTAGCTCGCGAAAGTACTGCTTGAAAAACAACACCTAAAACCAAAGCACCGCCTGCACCTTGGATAGATTTTCCCATAGCATCTCCATTTGCAAAAACCGTGTATTCTCCCAACTCTAAATTTACTGTACCGACAATACAAATGTCTCCACCAATTTCTCCGTCTTTGCCTCGAAAGTGAAATTTTTTCTTTTGGTTCACATAGGTTTCAATATGAATCTCAGGGATTTGGTTATCGATGCGAGCAAGTGGATGAATGAGAAGGGAGGTTAAAAAGTAATCACCATCTTGTTTTTCTTTCAGAATTTGTAATTGGTTGAGTGATTCATTTAAAGCGTCAGTTCTTTCCTCTACTTTTTTTTCTAAGTTTTTATTTAGATCTTCTACTTCCTCATTTAGTTTGACAAAGGAATTTGCGAGAATGATGGCAAGAGAGATGTTGAATACAAGAAATGTATATCCCATAATCCGTGGAAACACCCAATAATTGCGATTGGTTGCTGTATCTACCACGGCAGCAAAAAGAACGATCGTGAGGCCAATGGTAATATAAAATGCTCTCCTTTCTTTTTTTCTTAGGTTTTTGAAAAGAATCGTAAAAATTAATACTACATATAAAACCCAAGTTGGTTGGACAAAGTTAGTTAGTAAAAAACTAAAAGTTTCTATGTTTTGAGTTAGTGCAAAAAAGAGAAAACAAACAAGTTGAATGCCGTCCAAAATTTTACCTAAAATATGATATCTTTCTTCAAATAATGTACGAAGAAAATGATACATAAAAGGTATTAATAATAGAATCGTCATGTATTCTAACTTTTTCATTTCTAAAAATGAAAAACCAAATTCGTATTTTAGTTGGTTTCTTAGGAAATTATAAATGACGAAAGAGAAGGAGAATAAGGCAAAAAACAAGTTTTCTCTATCTTTTCTTCTTCGAATAAATAAAAATAGAAAGTATCCTCCAACTGTAGAGTAAATAGTCAAAAATAGTAACTTAATAAATTCATCTTTGTAAAATCGTGCATTGACTTTATCTGTGGGTCCAAGTAGAGTCTCATCTTGCTCGATTCCCCCGGAGTTTCCAAAATAAGGTTGGATTTTAATTAGTAATAGATTATTTTTTCCAGGCTGAATGAGTTGAGAGGGAATATTGTAAAAACGTAATTTGTCATATGCTTGTGGGGTCGTTGCATTCCATTCTCCCGTTTGTCCTATCAATTGCCCATTTAAGTATGTTCGGTCTCGGTCATTGATTACCCCCAGTCGAAAGCTTAATTGTATAGAAGGATCTTTATGAAACTGAATCCATTTTGCAAGTGTAACAATTTTTTTGGCAGCATAGTTTTCTTTATTTTTATAGAGATTTCCAGGAACCGCGATTTGTTTCCAATTTTTGGTTTTAAAATTTGATTCCGTTATGGATTGGATCTCAACTTCACTTAAATCCTCTTCAATCATAAACCAAAAAGAATCGGGATCGATTTCATTGGTGTCGAGTGAAACAATATCATTTTCATTGGGTTTTGTAGTAGAATTTGGTAATGTTTGGGAATGGAGTAGGGAAAAAGAAAAGACAAGAAAAATGAGAATCGATTTTATCATATATAAACGAACTTGAACGTTCATAACTCTGTAATGTTTCCAAATGGATTCAAAATGGTCATTCGATTAAAAAAGAATAAAGAAAAAGCTGTATTAAATTTTCATCCTTGGATTTTTTCGGGAGCCATAGCTTCAGGAGAAAATGGATTGCCCTCTGGATCCATTGTGCGAGTGGAATCATCATCTGGTGGTTTTTTAGCTTGGGGACATTATGATCCCAAAAGTCAAATTCGAATTCGTTTGTTCTCTTTTGACGAATCAAAAAATGGAAGTGAAGGAACATTTTGGACTGAGAAATGGAACGCAATTTATGAATCTAAACTAGCTCTTCTCCCAAAAGAAACAACAGGATTTCGTCTATTCCATTCAGAAGGTGATGGTGTCCCTGGAATTGTTGTCGATTGCTATCATGAAACAGCCGTTATGCAATTAAAAACACCCGGGGCTATGAGTTTATGTGAACCTTTGGTTTCATTTTTATCTCAAAAAGGTTTCAAAACGATTTTAGAAAGAAATGATAAGTCTGATGATAAAGTTACTGGAGATACAATATTCCATAAAGGAGCAGAAAAAGAACCGCAATTTACAGAACACGGAATTAAGTTCATTGCAGACATTACAAAGGGCCAAAAAACAGGATTTTTTTTAGATCAGAGAGACAATCGAGCTTTGGTATCTAATTATGCAAAGGACCGTATGGTTTTAAATACCTTTGCCTATTCAGGTGCATTTTCTGTTTATGCATTGTTAGCTGGAGCAAAATCGGTTCATAGTTTAGATATTTCTAAACAAGCAATTGAACTTTGCGAAAGAAATTTGAAACTAAATGGAATAAATTTGGGAAATGAGCCCGACAAACACAAAAGTTTGGTTTTGGATAGTTTTGATTACCTAAAGACTATGGATTCCTATTTTTATGATTTAATTATTTTGGATCCACCTGCGTTTACGAAAAGTATCGCCACCGTAAACCAGGCTAGCCGAGGTTACAAGGACATCAATATGAGGGCCATGTCCAAAATAAAGGTCGGAGGGCTCATTTTTACTTTTTCATGTTCCCAACATATTTCCTTTGATCTTTTTAAAAAAATTGTTTTCGGAGCCGCAAAGGATGCCAAAAAGAGAGTTAGAATTTTGCACCATCTTACCCAAAGCCCGGACCATGCTTATTCTGTCTTTCATCCGGAAGGAGAATACCTAAAAGGCCTTGTGATTCAGGTTGATGGGGATATATGATCTATTACATTGGTGAAATCTTAAAATGAAATTTACATCCCTTAGTTTTCTTTTGTTTTTTCTTGTCGTGTATTGTTTACACTGGGTTTTTCGCGGCAAATTCCGCTTAGGGTTTTTGTTTTTAGCTTCTTTTGCATTTTATGCAGCCTGGTCAATTCCATTTGCGTTTCATTTTCTTTCGATTGTTTTGTTAAATCATTTTTTTAATAAACAAATTCTGAAAAATAAATCCTCCTACTGGTATCCGGTTTCTTTATTCGTTAACTTTGGAAATTTATTTTTATTTAAGTATTTTTACTTTCTTTGGGCTTTATTTTTCCAACTCACTGGAAGTTTGTTTTTTGCTCCCGAATCCATCCAAAGTTTTTTAAATGCTCAGTTCGGTGTTGATTCCATCACACTACCACTTGCCATTAGTTTTTATACCTTTCAAATGGTTGCCTATACCATCGATATCAAAAGAGGAACAGCTGAAGAGAATCCAAACTTTTTTCAATTTGCTCTTTTTATCTTTTTCTTTCCACAGTTGGTGGCGGGCCCAATCGTTCGTCACGGAGAATTTTTTTACCAGTTAGAAGTTTGGAATGCAAAGAAAGAACAACTATTTGAAGGTTATTATTTGGTCTTTCTTGGGTTATTCAAAAAAGTTGTCATTGCCGACAATCTTTCACCGGTAATCGAACCGATCTTTCAGAACCCGGACCAATATGATGGTTTGACAAATTTTATCGCATGGTTTGGATATGTGGCAAGAGTTTTCTGTGATTTCAGCGGTTACACGGATTTAGCAAGGGGACTTGGAAAACTATTGGGAATTAATTTACCGGAAAATTTCCATGCTCCTTATCTTTCTCGTTCCGTCCGAGAACTTTGGACTCGTTGGCACATGACACTTGCTACTTGGATCAAGGATTATATTTACTTTCCGTTAGGTGGTTCTAGAGTATCCGAATATCGTGGTTACTTGAATTTAATCGTTACCTTTACCTTAGCAGGATTTTGGCACGGTGCAAATTTTACTTTTATTATATGGGGATTTTTACACGGTTTGATGTTAAGTGTAGAAAGGAAATGGGAACTGATCCGAAAACCCGACAAAAATCTAAATTCACCTTATTGGAAAAGATTCTTAGGAATTCTTTATGGTTTCTGCTTTTTTGTTTTTACCATTCCATTTTTTAATGCCCCGAGTGTTCATAATGCTTTGTCAATGTATGGACGTGTGATCACTGGAGCTTCGGGAGAACGAACAAATAAATTGGAGCTGATAGTTTATTGTTTAGTTCTTACATTTTTACTGAACTATTTGCAAACAAAACCAAGTTTTCCTAGAGAGAATTGGCCAACCAAAACATCTCTCAGTTTTCTTTTGTTATTTTCGTTGGTTGTTACCATCTTATTGGGTTATTTAGCACCAGGAGGAACGGAATTTATCTACTTCCAATTTTAATATGAATTCTAAATTTAAATTTCCAGTCGTTTTATATCCTATCCTTTTGGCTTTGGCATTATTCCTTTTGGATAAAATATTTTTTCTGCCAGTAATCGTTGAGAACACGTATAGTTGGAAAAAAATTGAAAGAAAGTTTTATGAATTAAAAGAAGATCTTTATGAGGTGATGGTTGCGGAACAACAAAAGAATCCTTCTAAACAAATTGGTCTGATTTTAGGTAGTTCTCGGTCGGGTGAATTTGATTCTGATATGCTGGAATCATTTTTCCCTAATACAAATTCTTTTAATTTTGCAGCGCCGTTTGGCCCTCCCAGTTTTCAAGCATATTGGTTAGAACGAACTCTTAGTGCAAAATTGCCATTACGATATGTTCTCATTGAGGTTGATCCTCTTTTATTTTCACAGTCGGCCATTGAGTATTCTTTAAATGGATCGTATGACAATGGTTATGTTTTAAGTCAGATCGATTTATACAGAGCAAAAAATAAAAACCCTTGGGCTATCAATGCGAATGGATTTTCAACTGACGAAGTAGAAGTTTATTTTTTAAAGAAACTTTTTGCTTTGTATAAATACCCACTTGATCCTACAGCAATTAAAGCAAACAACAAAGAGATAGAAGTTGGCTTTTTTCCGGGTATGTCGGTTGGAATCACAGGTAAAGATCACAAGCGGAACTATATCGACAAAATTAAAATGGTGAATCGGGTTAAGTTTGGTGCCTTACCGAACGAAATCAAGTTTGCAAATATGGATGTGTTTTTAGAACGAGACGCAGAAGCCATGTACAATCAGTATTTAAGAGGACAGTCCCTAGCTCCCACACAGATATATTTTTTTAAGAAGATGCTTCATCTTTTAGAAGGTACGGGGATTCCTGTCATCATATATTTTCCTGCTGTCTCGGATGCCCTGAGAAAACGTATGTCTCAGGATGGGCTTTTAGAAAATTTTAATTCTGAGATTCTAAAGGCAGTGGAAAAGTCCAAAGAAGTTCCCAATTCGAAATTTAAGGTGGTCGATCCCAATGTAGATCCACGTTGGGTTTGTAAAGACTTTGTGGATTCTCTCCATTTGAGTGGAGCTTGTTTCCCAAATTTATTGCCAATTCTTTTTCCGAAAGAAGTTCGTTAGTTTCTTTTTTCTTTCCTTTTTTCTAATTCCTTCCTGAGGAACCGGAAACGGAAAAAAAGATATCCGAGGGCACTGAGTATAAGAAAAATTCCAGAGCCCCAACCGGAAAACGAATCTAACCACAACTTTTCGGTTTCATGGGAATCCATTAAGAGGGAATGGGAAAGAACAAATCCCGAATATATTAGTAAATTCAAGACCATATAGATCGTGGTTTTTTTTAGAATCCAAAGTGTATCGCCCATTTCCTCACGGAACTTCGTAAATTCTCCGAGAATTTCTTGATAGGTTTTGTTGTGGTTTAGTCTATATTGGTCGTACGCTTCTTCTATTTCGGGATCCTTTGCCTTTCCATCCAAAAGCACAAATTCAAAGTCGAGTTGAGAATCGTATTCCTTTCTTTTTTTTGGATCACTCAGGGTCAAAAATGCCTTCGTTAATTCGAGGATTTTCTCTCTAGCTTCGGGACTCCCTGGTGCTTGTAAACGTTCCCAGAACTCCAACTCCTTTTGGTATGTGGCTTCGATGGTTTCTTTTGTGGATTCTTTGCTCACCCCCAAAATTTCATAAAAA
Organism: Leptospira meyeri; assembly: GCF_004368965.1. Taxonomy (NCBI): domain Bacteria; kingdom Pseudomonadati; phylum Spirochaetota; class Leptospiria; order Leptospirales; family Leptospiraceae; genus Leptospira; species Leptospira meyeri. The sequence goes on from NZ_SORO01000001.1 coordinate 404,608, forward strand.
GTTTCTCTTTTCGTCCGAGCCATATACACCTTTTCATACTCATCTTCTTTGCTTTACAAGGAGATTTTCTGGAAAAACATATCATTATGAACCCATCCTTGACTGAAACCCCAACCACTGACTTAATCCAACTTGGAAAGGTCTATGTGGAGACCTACGGGTGCCAAATGAATGAATACGATACCGGGATCGTCAAGGAGCTCTTTCGAAAGGAAAAATATGAGACTACGGAATCCGTAGAAGACAGCGATATCATTTTTTTAAACACCTGTGCGGTTCGTGAAAATGCCCATGCAAAGATCTACGGAAGATTGCAGTCATTGGGTTATTTGAAGAAAAAAAATCCAAACTTAGTGATCGGAGTTCTTGGGTGTATGGCCCAGAATTTGGGGGAAGATTTGTTTCACCAGGAACTACCTCTCGATCTCATTGTAGGTCCCGATAATTACCGAACCTTACCTGAGCTCATTCAGAAAATTCGAGGAGGAGAGCGTGATGTTCAACTCACACGACTTTCACGAACCGAGACTTATGATGAATTGGAACCGAAGGTAGTGAATGGAATCCAAGCCTTTGTCACGATTATGAGAGGTTGTAATAATTTTTGTACTTTTTGCGTTGTCCCTTATACAAGAGGTAGGGAAAGAAGTCGGGAACCAGGCTCAATCATAACTGAAATTCAACAACTAGAAGCAATGGGTGTAAAACAAATTACATTACTTGGACAGAACGTAAATAGTTATTCTTTTGAAAGTACAGATTTCTGTAGCCTTGTTGAAAAAATTCTCGCGGAGACTACTGTGGAAAGAGTTCGTTTTACAAGTCCACATCCTAAGGACTTCCCTGATCATTTAATTTCCCTTATGGCAAAGGAAGAGAGGTTCTCTTCTCAAATTCATATGCCGTTACAAGCTGGAAGTTCCAAAGTGCTTAGGGATATGAAACGTAGTTATACAAAAGAAGAGTATTTAGATTTGGTTGCTAGCATCCAAAGTAGAATTCCAGATATTGGGATTACCTCTGACATCATTGTTGGTTTTCCTGGTGAGACGGAAGAAGAATTTCAGGAAACCCTGGAAGTTGTCAAAAAAGTTAAATTTGATATGTCTTATATGTTTAAATACTCGGAAAGGGAAGGTACGATTGCAAAACGAAAGTTTATTGATGATGTACCTGAAGAAGTAAAGAGCAAACGACTCATTGAACTTGTTGAACTACAAACAAAAATTTCTTTAGAAAAAAACCAATCTAAGATTGGTGCAACTTTCTCCGTGTTAGTTGAAAATACATCTAAAAAATCAAAACTAGAATTTTGTGGTCGTTCTCATTGCGGAAGAATGATTGTATTCCCAGTTCCGGAAGGTTCTTCCACAGATCCAGAAAATTGGATCGGAAAAACTGTCCAGGTTTTGATTGAATCAGCTACCAGTGCAACATTGAAAGGAAAACTCGTTGGCTAAACAAGTTGACCTTCGCACTGTAAGAGTCTTCTCGAAAGATGACCTACCACCGGATTTTATGGTGGATACAGACCGTTTGGGAAAATGGAAGCGGTTTAAACCATCCATTCTAAGAATTTATATTCTTAAAGAAATCCTAAGTCCTTTTCTTGTCGCACTTTCTTTTTTTACGATGATTTATATGGCAGTGGCCATTCAGAAAATGATTGGACTCTTTGTGGGAAAGGGTGTCGATTTTTTTCGTCTTTTGGACTATATGGGATATGTTTTTGGTAACACACTTCCAATGACGATTCCTATGGCGTGTTTGATGTCAGGGATCATGGCTGCGGGTCGTTTGTCAGGAGATTCTGAAATTACAGCCATGCGGGCTTCCGGTGTTTCTTTCCCTTATATTTATTCTAACTTTCTTGTTTTTGGGTTTCTCATGACTTTGATTGTTGGTTATCTAAATTTTTATCTCGGACCAGAAAACACTCGTAAGATGAAGGATTTTGATAACTGGATTGCTACATACAATCCTCTACTTGCAATCCAACCTGGCCAATTTTCCGGAGACAAAACCCAGGACTTTTTTTCAGAAAAAGGTAGAACTATGTATTCTGGTGGAATTGATGCCGATGGAAATTTAAGTAACGTTCAAATCCGGGAATGGGCAATCTCTGCTGATGGAACAGACTTTATTATGGTAAATAATTTAGCTGTTCCGATGGGTGGATCTCGTATGTTACAAATCATCAATGCCAAAGAAGGTTTGTTAGTTGAGAAAAAGAACTTAAGTGGGGAGTATGAAAAGTCTGTTCGTCTGCGAAAAGGTTATGTAATCGAATGGGATCCAGAAACGAATGCCATTGGAGTAACCAATTTTATGGATGGAGAAATGGACTACAATACTCCAGCTAAAAAGGATACAAAAACTTTGAGTATCAACGTAAAGCCAGACACCTTTTCCTTACCTATGCTGATTGAAATACGAAATGCAATCGAATCAGAAGGTTTAGAAAACATTCCTGGTTTGGAAATTTTGAAAGAATATGGTTTATCGATCAAAGGTGTCGGTGGCTTAAAACAAATGGTGGAGCAGTTTAAGTATGAATTACTCATGGGGGCAACCAGTGGTAACCAAGAAGAGATGGCTCAAAAATTTGCCTTATTTACTCAACTTTCGGAATTGCTCAATGAATCAAAGAAAACACTCACTGGTTTTAATGTAGAAATCCATAAACGATTTGCTACCCCGCTTTCCTGCCAGATTTTTTTCTTTTTGTCTTTTCCATTAGGTTTAGTTGTCAAACGTTCGGGAAAGGGAATGAGTTTTACCCTTGCCGTTATCTTTCTATTAATTTATTATACGTTTTTTATTTTTGGATCGGGAATTTCTTACAAGGAAAATGTCCCCGACTGGGTTGGACCTTGGTCGGCTAATATTGTGATTGCCACACTTTCCATCTACATTATGATTTCGCGGACCGACGCCAAATTGCCTGAGTCAATCCGTAGCCGATTGGGTTTTTATTTCCGATTTCGGGACCTTTTGGATGAGAGGATAGAACTTGTAAAAAATCGATTCCGAAAACCCAAATAAGACAAAATTTGCTAGAAAATTCCCCTTACTACGGTCCTATAGAATCAGTAGTTGTGCACAGGAGATCTGATTTGAAAACTTCTTACATTTGGAATATTTCTAAAGGACGACCTTTTCCGGTAGAGCTTTGGAAACATTCAAAGATCAAAGTTCAAGTCAACCAAATGCAGTTGGACGAATTGGATCGAATTACGATTGGTCCGAATGATATTCATATTTTATTCCTTCAAGTTTCTCTTGCGGAATGGAAACAAATCCAATCTACTGTTTCGTCCTCCTTTGAAGCCAATCCGTTTGTTTGTTTAATTTTGATTTCTACGGAAGATGGGGTAACTCAGATTCAGGAAATGGTAGAAGGTCATTCAAAGTATTTAGTTTTAGAAAATCCACTTCATGTGAGAGAACTGAGAATGATTTTGGATCGAACCATCCAATCAGAATCGTACAAAGCTGCCGCCTTAGACATTGGAAATTCATGTTTAGAAAATGTTGGTTTTTTTGAAGGAGTGTTTTCTTTAGCTCACCAGGAATATGAAGAATCTAAAAAAGAAAATGAGGCACTTCGTTCCATCCTGAAATATGAAGAACTTGTCAAACGTTCCCAAGCAGGAATTAATACGGCATTGGATAAAGTGAACGACATGAAAAATCAAGAATTGATTGAGCTTCATGCGCGTGTGAAGGCAAGCCAACAGTTGGATGAACTTAGAAAAAAAGAGTTGAAACAGGCTCTTGAATTACAAAAAGCAACAGAACAAGTGTTAAACTATTCTCGAATTGAAGAGATGAACCTGGACAAAATACTTAGGGCACAAGATAGGCTTTTTGAATATACAGAACAAGAAATTAAAGAACTTGTCGAAGAAAATAGAGCTTTAAAAAAGAAATTAGGAATGTCTTAAAAATCCCTTCCAACTTTTTCCTCTATGGTTGCGTATTCTTTTGAATCGCGACCGTAGTGGATTTCTGCAAATCGTAATAAATGTTTTTTCTTTAGTTCTTTAAACTCATAGTAGAGTTCTTGGTTTTTAGATCGTAAGGCAGTTTGTTCCATTTTTTCATAAGCGAGTGAAAGCAAACGGTGTGGCTCAGCCTCAGCTTCGTTTTTGGAAGAAAGCTCCATATAGCGATGTGCAAAATCAATTACCTGTAGATAATTTTTAAAAGCTTCTTGGTGTTTGATATATTCTCTATAAATTCCAGATTTTAAATCTAAATAAGACGCACTTTCTTTTACTTTTGGATTTTCAATTTTATCCAATAGATTCATGGCTTTCACAAGTCGGCTCACCGTTTGTGATCGTAAATCAAAGATTTGTTTCTGAAATTCTTTTTCTTTGTTTTCCTTTCTAATCTGTTTTTGCCATTCATATCTGTCTTCATAATAGACCTCTTTTTTGAAATCTTCTCTGCGTTTATCGATATTTTTTCTGCCAGACTCAAAAGATTCAATGGCGGATGAATATTCCTTGTTCGCGTCTTGCCAGCGTTTTTGGGAATTTTTTTCATCGACTAAGTTTAAGACGGGAATTGTTTCCAATCGTTCGGAATTTTCTCCCCAAGGGGAACCAGATTCGGGAGTGGTGGGAAGAATGGACTCCACCCGATTTTCAGTAGAAGATGACTGATTTGGTTCTTTGGAACTAACAGGAAAGGTTCCTAGGAAAATCAAAGAAATCCATAAAAATAGGATAGGAAATTTCATTTACAGGGAAACTTTCCTTGAATCCTAGATATTGGCAAGAACTATCATTCTATGGTACTAATTCAAAGAAAAATGGAGATCACAAAAAAGATCGTCCTCATTGCTCATGACAATCGAAAAGAAGATTTATTGGATTGGGTAAAATACAATAAAGGCACATTAAGCAAACACCATCTATCAGCTACAGGAACCACAGGAAAATTAATTCATGAACAAATTGGTCTTCCTGTATTTCGATTCATTTCTGGACCACTTGGTGGTGACCAACAAATCGGATCAAAAATTGTTGAAGACGGAATTGATTTTATGGTTTTTTTCTGGGATCCACTCTCCGCCCAACCACATGACCCGGATGTAAAGGCCTTACTTCGAATTGCAGTATTGTATAATATTCCAATGGCTTGTAACAGGTCCAGCGCTGATTTTTTGATCTCTTCTCCTTTAATGGAAAGAGAATACAGTCGCCAATTGATTGATTACGGATCAAGAATACCTGCAAAAAATTAGTTTGGATTTCACTCCAAAGTGTTTTGCAGTTAGTTCATGTCGTTTCCGAAACATCAAATAAAGAAAGGGGAAAATAAAAATTCGAGATAAAGGCCAAAGGTAAAAATTAATTTTGATTTCTTCTGATAGGATACATGAGTTTTCTCCATCTGTTCCATCTAAAAACAGATGGGTATGTTGGAATTTTAAGAATGGACCTTTCTCTTGGTTATCTACAAAAAAGTGGTTCTTTTCATATGCTGTATGTCTCGCAATCCAAATCGTTTTCCAAAAAGGTAAGATGCTAATATTAAGAATTACTTCTTCGCCAATGGCTAAAGATTTTGGAGCTTGAAGGACTTCTATTCCTTTTATACCACCGACTAAGGATTGAAAACCAATTGGTTCTTCGTGGAATCGAAAGAGTTTTTCTTTATTGATTGGAAACTTTGAACGATAGATAAATGTATTCATGGTAATTAGAATGGGATCAAAAGTTAAATGATCTGGTTTTCCTTTAAAAAAAAGAAAGGGAAATTAATAATTTCCGACGATGCCCGAAAAAGAATTTTTGAGGAATCAAATCAGTTGGGAAAACCGCAAATTTTATTAATAGAAATTAAAAGGAATCAAGAAGGTCTTGGCTCTGTATTTGTCGGGTTTAATGCTAAAAATTCCTCTGAAACAGGAGAAGTCCGTTTTGTCAACAAAGAAGATGAAACTCTCTTGTCTCATGGAGAACTGAAGTTTGAATCTGGAAAATTTTATTTTTATCCGAATATCGATTTAGAATGGAAAAATACAACTCGCCCCAACATACATAAATTAGTTGCTAATTATGAGTTTTCTAAGGAACCAATTTATTTAGAAGCAAAGGATTTCTTTCGTTTGCGGCCAATTTTGCACGAATGTTTTCATAGAGAAGGGGTTCAATCTCTTTATTTCAAAGGGAATCTTTGCCAGTTAGAAATTCCAAATTTTACCAAAGAAAAAGAGGAACAAATTTCAGAGGATCTTCTTACTTATCTTTCTTCTCTTTATTTGAGTCCGTGGAAAGAATGACACTGTCTCCAGTTGCCAATTCTTTTTCCCACCCGCGAACACTTGGTTTCACTGATGAAATGGATTTTCCAAGTTCCGTGATTTCACCTTGGAAGATTGGGTTTCCCTTTCTCTGGAATTCTAACTTTGAGTCTTTTTTTAATCCGTCATCTTTTCCAAGAGATACAATGACCTCATCTTTTTTGACCTTTAGTATTTTCCCTTCTTTGGGAAGTAAGTCTCTGATACGTTCACCAATCCTATGAATGACGGTTGGCAAACTATCTCTCCCTCTTTGGTTTGTGGACCAAGTAACAATATCACGTAAACTGTTTCTATCATAGACAGAGACATCAATGCGAATATCTCCGTCATTGATTTTATACTTTCCGTGAACTATATAACGTATTTTGGTCGCATTTTTTCTTCTTGAGTCTAGCAGATGTAAATTGTCAATCGCAAAGGGTAATGTTTGGGAAAAGGGATGGTAACTCATTTCTTTGAGTAATCCCCGAATATGTTTGAATTCATCTCCATCTACAACTCGTACCATTTGCATTTGTTTTAAATTGTAACGCAACGCTTCTGACAACAATCTTCCCGCCTGTAAATGATATGGAAATGGCAAACTTGATTCCATATCAAAAACATACACCTCTGGACTGTAACGTACGGTATTATCTAAAACTGCATTCGGATCGATTTGCAGATAACCTTCGCGAAACTCTAATGATTCTTTTAGATTTTTAATAGAAAATTCCAATTTGTTTTGAAGTTTGAAGGAGTTCGGATCTTCTTCTCTAAGTCTTAATAATAAGTTTGTATATTTGACTGATTCCCCTGTCTGGTTATAAAATTCCAAAAGTTCTTTTCTAATCACAGGAGTTTGTGGGCTCAGATCTCTAGCACGTTTTAGATGGAACAAAGAACTTTTATGGTATAACGAATGTTTTTCGGAGTAAAAACGGTCTCTCCTGTAATCACCTAATTCTCTTCTTAGTTTTGACTCTTCCTTTTCATTCGAAATTGTATATTCCTCCGCTTCAAATCTTAGGATTTCATCCAAATCATCTAATTGTAGAGCTCTTCGATAATGATATGTAGCAAATTTCGTTTCTCCTAACTCCCAGGCCAAATTGGCTTCAATGCTATGGTAAAGTTGGTTTTCTGGAAATTCTCTCGCTAATTCATAGATGGTTCTAAATGCTTTTCTTTTGACTTCCTTATCACCATTTAGATTGGATAAAATGATATCGTGGTAAACCGAATAAAAACGAGCATCTTCTCCTTTTGGATCTAGGTTTAAGGAATTCTGCAATGAGTCTTGAACTGAGGACAAAACCGCCTTTAATTGGTTAGGATAAAAGTAGTTTTGATACAAAAGAACTTTTGCTTTGAAAGCAAAACCCTCTGGATCATTTGGTTCCTTTTTGGAATAGGCATCGATTGCATTGTAAGAGTCTGTATAATTCTGCTTTGTAAAATACAATTCAGCTAACATACGTACCAAGTCGGAAGGCTCTTCTAATCGTTTAGACAAAGTGTTAATTTTGTAAATTGCCGAATCAAGTTTCCCTTGTTTTTGGAGAGATTTTGCTTCTGTAATTCGTAATGTTGTATTATTTGGGAATTCAACAAGCAATGGATCAATTAACTTTGATATCCCCAAAAAATCGGAATCAAGAAGGTATATTTCGCAAAGACCTGTGACTGCCGGAATATGTTTTGGTTCTCTATCCAAAATTTCCAGATAGAATTTTTTACTTTCGCGAAAAGCTCCCAATTGAAAACTACAATTAGCCACACCGAGTTTTGCATCAATTGAGTTGCGATTTTTTTGTAATGCAGATTGATAAAATTGAATCGCCTTGCGGCAGTTATGTTCGTTTTGATACCTGTTTCCTTCTGCAATATCTTCAAGAGTGGTTGATTCCGCAAATAGAACCGAAGCAAAAATTAAAACGCCAAACTTGAGGCTGTATCTGTAAAAGTATTTAACGAGGTTCTGGAACAAAGTATCCTCCTTCATCTCGACCTTTGACTCCTCGATGTTCCACACCAATGGCTAATTTGATATATCGATTGATGAGTTCAGGATTTGTGTCTGTTTTGTAAGACAATATATATCGGTAATCTATATGTGACTTCAGTTTTTTGTATAATTCCCGCTCTTCGCCCTCTCCATCAAGTACAATGTAGCGACCGTTCGTTGGTCCTGTCATATCCGACCATGAATCTTCGAAAGTATTGTTTGGATTTACTGTCAAAACATAAATTGGAATAGAATGTGCTTTCGAAAAGGCCACAATTCTAGATTTTTGGTATTGAAGGAAACTATCTTCTCTACTTTCTCCAGAAACCAGGTAAACTAACGCTTTCGGGCCAGTTTCAAGAGAAAGTTTTTGCAGGGCAGCGATACTGGCCTTCCCGAAATTGTATTTTTCTTCTGGGACGCTGTCTCTGATTTTTGCTAGGATATCACGGAGAGATACAGTTTCTGGTAAAATTAAATTGCTGTCTTTTCCCGCTCGATACAAAGCAATTTTATCTGTATCATGTAAGGAACGAAAGAAGGGGAAAAGACCATCTTCTAGCGCGAGTTTTCCTTTCTTCAAAACTTCGCTATTTTCATAGACCATGGCTACGCTTAATTTGTCGTTTAACTTGTTTTTGTTGGCCAAGGAGAACAAAGGGGTCATATTATCGTTTTCGAAAATCCGAAAACTCAATCGGTCAATTCCTACAATCTCTTTGCCAGCACGATTGCGGACACGTGTATATATGTGAATATCGGGAAAACCAGATGTATCTATCGATTCAATTTTTAAATCTAAGTTAGAGAGAAGATTGTTTTTTTGTGAAAAAATATCGATTCTGTGTTTTCCGAAATCAACAAAATAAAGACTCCCTGTGGAATCCATATTGGTAGCAAATGGGCGAAATAAAACTCGATACACTCCTTTTTTATCTCTAAACTTACTTAATTGTTTCCATTCACCATGTAACAATGAGTAGGTCCAGATGCCGGTCAACTCATCGGTAAGAAATATTTGGTTATCTAAAATACGAATGCTTCTAGGTTTTTTCCATTCTGGTTTTTGAATGATGTTTAATGTATTGCCATCACCATCTAAAACTAATACACGAATGTTCTCTTTATCAACTACATAGATCTTTCCATCGTGAATAGTAATCCCTGATGGATTTCCCAGTTTTGAATTACCAGATCCTTGGAATTCCAAAAGAAATTTCCCATTAGAATTAAATTTTTGAATTCTTGCATTTCCAGAATCTGCTACAAAGATATTTCCATTTGAATCAATATAAATAGAAGAGGGGCCACGAAACTGTCCTTGGCCTTTTCCTGATCCACCAAATGAAGAGATAAAACTTCCGGATAAATCAAAAAGTAAAACTTCATCTCGAGCAAAATCAGCCACATAAATTTTTTGGTTATGGTAGGCGAGAGAAACTGGCCGGTCTAGTTTTCTTGTTATCCCACCTCGCCAATTTGAGAGAGGAGTTCCTGCTGCATTGAATTTGATGATATTGGATGTATCGAATCCAGCAACATAGAAATTGCCATCTTCATCGAAGGTGATGTCCACAGGATTACGAAATCGATAACCTCGAATTGAATCTCCCTCGATCGTTTTAAAATAAACTTTCTCTTTGTCAGTGACTCCACCAGCAATGGCCAAACGTAAAGCTTCGATTTTATTTATAATGAGAAGATCAGTTTTTGCTTTTGTCGTCAAAATTTCTAATTCATCAAGTGCTTCTTCCCATTCACCTAGCAGATAGTAGTTGTTGGCAAGTTCCAGTCTGGCCAAATGAAAATCCTTTTTTAAATTGACAGCCTTCTGGAATCGTTCTTTGGCAGCAGAATACTCTCTTAAATTTTTATAAGTCAGTCCTCGTTTGAATTCTTCCTTGGCATTCTCTTCCCCCAAGGAAAAGTTGGGAAAGTCCAGAGGGAAAATTTGTGTGCTCACCAATAGAAAGAAAAAAGATAATAACTTTCTCAAAGACAGTCCCTCCAGCCCCAATCTAATGGGACATAATTTTCAAGTCAACCCCTTCCCTAGGATTTGGACCTTTAGTTTTCTCTTTATTCTCGACAGAATCTTAAATTTAGCCAGTATGGAATCCAAGTTATGTCTCCTGATCTCATAGAACGTGAAGTCCGTCGCCGAAAGACTTTTGCCATCATTGCTCACCCTGATGCGGGGAAAACAACGCTTACGGAAAAGCTCCTTCTTTACGGAGGTGCGATCCAGCTTGCCGGAGCAGTGAAAGCCAAAAAGGAAGGAAAGTCTGCCACTTCTGATTGGATGGCGATGGAAAAGGAAAGAGGGATCTCCATCACTTCTGCCGCACTTCAGTTTGAATACAAAGACAATATTTTAAATCTCTTAGACACTCCCGGTCACGAAGATTTTTCTGAGGATACATACCGCACCCTGATGGCTGCCGATACCGCCGTGATGGTTCTTGATGCGGGTAAGGGGGTAGAACCCCAAACCATTAAACTTTTCCGGGTTTGTCGAGACCGAGGAATTCCCATCATCACTTTCATCAACAAGATGGATCGTCCGACTAAGGATCTTTATGCGCTCCTGGATGAAATTGAAAAAGTTCTTGGAATCAAGGCAGTCCCTGATGTTTGGCCTCTTGGAACCGGTTTTGATTTCAAAGGGGTTTATGACTTAAGGGATCAACAGTTGTATCTTTTTGACCGGACTCCTGGTGGAAAACAAAAGGCTGTATTTCGTATGGCTGGTCCTAATGATCCAAGTTTGGATGAACAATTTGATTCCGAAATTGTAACTGCGTTTCGCGAGCAAATTGATCTTGTAGAAAATGGCATTGGAAAGGTTGATAAAAATTCATTTTTACTGGGGAAGGAAACACCCGTATACTTTGGTTCGGCTGTCAATAACTTTGGGATAGAACTCTTTTTAAATAAATTTTTAGAATTAGCCCCAGGGCCTGATCATATCCCGCTTAGGGATGGAAATTATTTAGATCCAATCAATGCTCCTTTTAGTGCCTTTGTATTTAAGGTGCAGGCAAACATGAATAAGGCACACAGAGATAGAATTGCCTTTTTACGAATTTGTTCTGGAGTTTTTGAACGAGGACTCAACGTAAATCACAACCGACTGGATAAACCAGTTAAACTTTCTTCGAGTTTTGCATTTTTTGGACAAGATAGAAACACGGTTGATACTGCTTATCCAGGGGACATCATCGGACTTGTGAATCCAGGGACGTATAAAATTGGAGATGTATTATCAACAGGGAATACTCCACCGCTTCGTCCACTCCCAAGTTTTGCGCCTGAACTATTTGCCACCATTTCTTGTAAGGACACATTACAACTCAAATCCTTTAAGAAGGGTCTTGACCAGTTAGCAGAGGAAGGAATCCTCCATCTCTTCACCTCACGAACCATTGGTGGTGGAGTCCCGATCATTGGTGCTATGGGTAAACTCCAATTTGAAGTATTCCAACGACGATTAAAAGATGAATATGGAGCCGATACTTCCATTCATATCTTGCCTTACGGAATTTCCCGTTGGGTAAAAAAAGAAGATAGACCAAAGATCCCATCGAATGCAGGACTCGTGGAAGATTTATTTGGGAATATGGCTCTTCTTTTTGATACAGAATGGGATATGAATTATTTTCACAAAAATAACGAAGGGATTGAGCTCTTAGAGAATCCTCCGCTCGAAGAATGATCTAAATCACTTCTATTCCAATCCAGGTGATATCATCTAGGAATGGGATTCCTTCTGAATAGGATCGTATTTTTAGTTCTAATTCTTGTTTTACGAGGGACATATGTTTGTCCCTCACTGAAGAAAAAAAATCTTTTAATTCTTTTTCCCCCAGTTTCTCTTGTTTAGAATTTTCGACATCTTTTAGTCCATCTGTGAAAAGATAAAAACGATCCCCTTTTTGTATGGAGAATTCTAATATTTTGGGCTCCATCTTTGGGAGCATTCCAAACATGGGATTTAATTTTTCGGGACAACTTATCTTATTTCCAGAGAAGTATAACATCCCAGGATGGCCTGCGTTTCCATACAAAACTGTGTTTTGATTAAAATCAAATAATAAGAACAAAAAAGGTACAAAAGCATACGGGTCTGGAAAATTATTGGATACGCCTTCGTTCATTTTTTTTAGAATTTGTTTCGGGTCCGATTCTGTTTTGACAATTTGATGAAAGAGGACACGTAAAACTGTCATCATCATAGCCGCTTTAACACCATGTCCAATCACATCACCAAGAGCAAAGATCGACCGGTTGTTCCCCAAATCAATATAGTCATAATAGTCACCACCTACTTGAATCAGCGGTTTGTATAATACTTCGTAGTCTAAATTGGGTAAAATGATAATTCGATTGGGAAGATATTTTTTTTGTAAATCTTTAGCATATTCCATTTCCTTTTCGAACTCTAAACGTTTTTTCGTTACATTCTGGACAAGGACTAAGGCTCCACTTGCAAATCGATACTTTTGTTCTAAAAACCAAAGTTGGTATGTAAACTCTAATAAATATACAGAACCATCTTCCGAATAAAAATCAGATTCTTCTTTTCTAAGTTTGTTCTGATCCAAATGCAAATTGGACTCATCTTTTAAAAATAAATTAACTTCTTTTTCAATCCATTCTTTGACGGACAGTTGATCTCGAAATAAATTCGTAACCGAAAGCTTCGATTCAATTTCTTGATTCTCTAATAAAATTTTTCCTTTTGCATCGTACAGAATAGCTGCATGAGGATACTCTTGTAAAAGTAGTTTTAATTTTTGTTTTGATTCAATTTCTCTAAGAGAAATTGCTATAGAAAAAACAAAGGATAAAAAAAGTAAGGAAATTAATATGGCTATATTCCTTTTTAGAGAATCTTTAATCGGAATTAAGACTAAGTCTTTTGGACTAACAATGAATAAATGAATTGGAAGCCCGTACATTGGATAACTAACCACAAAATAATCTAAGTTATCTTTTTTCGTTTCCCGAAGGGAAGGCAGATTGGAATCAGTTTGAAGAGAAGATTTTACATCTGATTTCCAAAAATCAGAAACTAAAAATTCATCTTCGATAAATCCTGAAATTCCAAAATCTCCTTGTGAACCGAGTAAAAACAAACCCTCATTCGGATCACTAAAGGGTGAATCGAGTAATGCTTCTTCTAAAAACTCGGCAGAGTGGACAGAAACTTTTGTACCATCTAAAACGAAAAGATAGGATTTTTTTTCAGATCCCCAATCACATTGTAACAACGTAATTTCTTCTAAATGAAAAATGTCTCTAGGAGTAGGATTACAGTGGCTTATAATTTCTGGAAGTTCTGCGATTGAAATCATGCCCATGTTTTTTTTTTCAGAGATATCTCGATTAATTTGTTCTCTGATTTGGTTTTCTAAATCAATTGCCAGGAGTTGAATTCGGATGAGTTGGAATCTTTGGTTCCAATCCAAAGCTTCTTTGTATCTGGAATGAACCATCGAAGACACGAGAATAAAATAGGGTAAAATTAAAAAAGCGATGATTGAAATAAATAATTTAAGAAAAGATTTTGTTTTGATTACATATAAAAAATGTTCATAAAGTTCCCGGACTCTATTTACAGAAAACACGGGTTAGTTTCCCTTTTTCGTGTGTATGATTTTGATTTTTTGCGGAACTTCTTCGTTTCCCAACTTGTCTATGGCGGAAATTTCTAAATCCAAATCCTCTAAACAAGAATGAATCACATTTGCCCAAGAAGTTTGATTTTCCCAGAGATACCATTCAGTGGGAGATTTTTTTCCACAAACGCTACGAAATCGAATGGAGTCCAATCCTGAACCTGTATCGGTAGATAGGAGTTCTAAATTGGATTTGGGTCCTACGAAATAGTGAGTTGATTTTCTGAAAGGAAGGGATGACCAATGAAATTCTGTCTTTGGAGGTGTTTTGTCCACACTAAATTCCCAGACTTGCATAGAATCTGAAACTCCTAGTTCATTGGTGACTTGGTATTCTAGTTTATAGTTCCCATCACTAGAGAATGTCAGTTCTGGTTGTTTTGTAACCACCCAGGGTCCTCCATTGACTCGATAACGAACAAAGGTTTTCATCGGTTGGCTTAAGATTGGCTTTACTTGGATTTTATTTTCTGTTAGATAAAATTGATTGTTTCCCTTTCCTTTTTGAATGGGAACCAAAACATTTGTTGTCGTTGGTTTTGTGACTATGATTTTCGTAGGCTCTTTGGGTTTTGGTTTTCCAAACGAATTCACTGCATACAATTCCGTCCAAAATCCACGCACTTGGCGTTTTGCCACGGCGCGAATTCGAAAGTATTCATAACCATTTGGGATATGAAGTTGAATTTTGCCCGGATTTGCAAGCACTCGAAAGGGGATCTCTAAATCGAAGTTAGGTGCTTTCCATAATTCAAATTCATACTGGATGATATCCTCTCTTTCTGGTTCGAGAGTGAACTTGATTGTTTTTGATTCTGAAAAAATAGGAAAAAAGAATCCTATACTAAAAAAAACGAACCAAAATAGGAAAGACTTGAAACGGCTGAAAAAATTCATTCTTCTTTTGGTTCGGGAGGGTCCGGGAGACTGAACGGTTTTAGCGGAGCTTTGCCTTTTTCGACAAAGGTAGCAAATCCAGAAGGAACGTTTACTGTTACATTTTGTGCGGTGACTGCCACAAGTCCTTCATAACAACTCAAAGTTGTATTTCCAGAAGGATCTACCTCAGTTAGAAAATCAGTTCCTCGAACTTCCGAAACTGCAGAATCAGTTTTTAATAAAAACATCCTTTGGTTTGTTGATGGTTTTTTCTGAATGATCGATCTCATTCTTCCTTTGCGAAGATAAAGTTCATCAGGTTCTGTATCTGATTTACCTTTTTCCATAATCACATGGCTGTTTTCTGTGATTTCAAACTTAGACCCTGATAACAAAAGAAATTGTGCTTCTGAATCTTTAAAGGTTCGTACTTCATCTTTTGCATACAATCCCTCACCCAATGTTGCTCCAGTCCAGTCGGAGCTTTTCCTAGAAACTTTTAAAACTTCTGTTTTTCCTGTATATCTTTGGAGGTCTGCTAAAGGTTTTTTTCCTAAACTTTGGGGAATCCATAATTTCATTCCGGGAATAATAAGATTGGGATTATCAATTTGATTGGATTTCAGTAGTTCTTTCCATTTTCTTGGATCATCCAAATAAGTTTTGGAAATGATACTCAGTGTCTGTCCTTTTTCTACGATGATGGTGATTCCGTCACCTTCTGGAGGTTGGGTGATTTGTTTGGGTTCAGACGTAAGTGAACTTGAAGTTAAATTCGATAGGATAATGAATACAAATAAAAAATTAGCGAGAATGAACTGGTTCAGTTTACAAATAAAAAAGGTGGAAGTTTCCCTCCACCTTTTCCTTCGATATAAATTATTAATGATGAGGAAATTTTGAAAATTCATACAATCCTCATCATTAGACTTGTTAGTCGATGTTTTCGGCAACTAATTCCGCAATGTCTTTAACTTTTACAGAATCAATTTTTTCAGCGGCTTTTACACCGTCTGTAATCATTGTGATACAGAATGGGCAAGCAGTTGCGATAGTAGTTGCACCGGTATCCAAAAGTTGTCCAGTACGTTTGCTATTCACACGTGTACTTTCTGGGTTGGATTCATCCACATGTTCTTCCATCCAGTACTGTGCTCCACCTGCACCACAACAAAGCCCTTTGGAGTGATGGTCTACGGCTTCTTCGATTTTACCACCGGATACTTTTTTCACAACATCTCGCGGGTTATCGTAATTGTTGTTATAACGACCGATATAACAAGAGTCGTGGTAAGTATACTTTCCTGTGTTGGCATCATCAGCCACTTTCACATCAATTTTACCATCTTTTGAAAGTTGGTTGATGTACTCCGAGTGGTGGATGACTTCGAAGTTTCCACCAAATTGTGGGTATTCGTTTTTGATTGTATTGTAACAATGTGGACAAGCGGTTACGATTTTTTTAATTCCGTAACCATTGATTGTGTCTACGTTGGTTTGTGCTAATGTTTGGTAGAGATATTCGTTACCACCGCGGCGAGCCGAGTCTCCCGAACATCCTTCTTCGGTTCCAAGGATACCAAAGTTTACTTCAGCCTTTTGCATGATTTTTACGAAATCACGAGAGATCTTTTTGTTTCTTTCATCAAAAGCACCCGCACATCCTACCCAATAGAGTACGTCCACGTTTTTGTCTTCTGCTTCAGAAAGAACTTTAACACCAAGACCTTCTGCCCAATCAGCTCTTGTATGTGCTCCCACACCCCAAGGATTGGAATTGTTTTCCATATTAGTGAAGGCCTTTTGAAGTTCTGGACTCATTTTTGATTCGGCAAGAACTAAGTGACGACGCATTTCAATGATGGCATTTACTTGGTTGTTGCCTACAGGGCAGGCTTCCACACACGCATAACAAGTTGTACAGCCCCAAAGTGCTTCTTCACTTAAACCTTCGTGTGAGTTAATGACCCCTGTTTCTAAAGCAGCTACTGCTTCCGCTGCTTCTTCAGGAGTTTTACCAGCACGTGCAGCTGCTACTTCTGGCATTTTCTCTAACATTTGGTGTTTGAGTTCTACAATGATTGCTTTCGGGTTTAGAACTTTTCCTGTGCGATTGGCAGGACATTCTACCTGGCAACGTCCACATTCGATACAAGACATACCATCAAGTAGGTTTGGCCAAGGAAAGTCTTCTACACGATTGGATCCCCAAACTGCATTTTCATCATCTAAATTGAGTTTAGAAAGTTGTCCTTTCGGAGTGTCTGTCGCAAGGAAATAGTTAAACGGAGCAAAAATTAAGTGGGCATGTTTGGATGTAGGAACATACAACATAAAAGCAAACACGGTAAGGATATGACCCCACCACATGATTTGGAATACTGTATCAGCTGAAGAATTAGCAACGCCAATCGATTCCCAAACGGATCCGATACCTCCATCTATGAGACCTGCATGTGTAAAGTAAGTTGCCGCAACCGTTTTAGCACCATTACCAAGTAAGGTGGTAACCATAAGGGTTGCAATCATACTGATCACAATCGCAGAAGCAGGAGAGTGAACATCAAGACCTTTTGCTTTTTTGATCCAACGTCTCCAAGCAAAGAAACCAAGACCAGTGAGTACAAGAATGGAAACATAGTTTACAGCTTGTTCATAGATATGATTTGCGGATTCGCCCAAAAGAAATTCAGGAAGAGCAAATTTATAAGGATCTTCCATGACATATCCAAATACACCAGCAACCATTTGGCTAGTTGTATGGATGGTATACACAAGAAATCCGTAGAAAACAAAGGCATGCATAATTCCACGCACTGGTTCCCGGAAATTTTTCTTTTGTAGGACAACGTTTATTAAAAAACTTTTGAGACGAAATCCAATATTTAGGTTCTTTTTCGCATCTTCATTGAAGAAAGCAGGACGACCATTGAAGATCAGTCCTAGCCTGTAAAGGATGGCGCGGACAAAGACTATGTTTGCCACGACGAAAAATGCTGTGAATAATAGGTGAAAGAGTATTCTTCCGATATCCATTTATGTTTATGCCCTTAAGGTGTTTGGTATTTCCTAGGATTTGTATAGAAAAATGAATGTCCAGGAAAATTCGGTTTTTACAGGGATCTGTCAGCAGATTTCCTGTCCAAGTAGGTAGAGATTATGAACTTAGACTCGTTTTCATTTAGCCCAAATGACCCCGCAGATACTGTCCTTTTGAACGCTGTCCAAGGCAAACGGATCTCTCCCGCAGAGGCTCTCCTCCTTTACAAGAGTGGGGACTTTCTAAAAATCCAAATGGCGGCACGGTTTCTCCGCGAAAAAATTCGCCCGCATACAGAAGCCAGTTACACAATGTTCCGAGTGGTGAACTATACCAATTATTGCAATGTGGAATGCAGTTTTTGTTCCTTTATGGACGAGATTGGGAACGGAAAAGGTTATGTTCTCTCCAAAGAAGAAATCCTGCAAAAAATGGATTACGCGGTGGAAGAAGGGGCTGACCAAATGTTCCTCCAAGGTGGGGTTTATCCCGATTTGCCTTTTGATTATTATTTAGATGTGATTCGGACGGTAAAAACAAAATACCCCAAGATGCATATCCGCGCTTTTTCACCAGTGGAAGTGATCAATTTAGAAACCATCACGGGCAAACCACTCCGCGAAGTATTACTCATTTTAAAAGAAGCCGGTCTTGATTCGGTTCCAGGGGCTGGGGCAGAAATTCTCACAGAGAGAATGCGCCAAATCATTTCTCCTAAAAAAGCCACTGTATCGGAATGGGTAAGAGCAATGGAAACCTGTCACGAAGTAGGGCTTCTTGGATCGGCAAATGTCGTTTTTGGATCGGAAGAAACAGAAGAAGAGGTGATCGAACACTTATCTGTGGTTCGAGACCTCCAGGACAGGACCGGTGGTTTTTTATCTTTTATTCCTTGGACCTTCCAACCACAAACCAAAAGGTGCAAAGTAAGACCCGTTCCTACTCATGAATACTTGAAGGTTCTTGGGATTTCCCGGATCTTCCTCGACAATATCAAACACATTGAAACATCCGTTATGGTTCTTGGAAAAGGTGTGGGACAATTGGCTCTCTATTCCGGGGCAGATGATATTTCTTCTGTTGTCATTGAAGAAAATGTACTTCGTTCCTTTGGACTAAAAACAGAAAAGGAAGCTCGTAAGTTTTTAAGAGAAGGGGGATTCCAACCCATCCGAAGGAATTTACTGTACGAAGAAGAATACGAAGGCAATCGAGCAGAAGTGGAGTGAATTTTTTTATCCAAGTTTGTATCGAAGTTTTTTTCGGTTAAGGTTCTCACCAAAGATCAGCGAGTAAAAAAAAAGACGGGCTTTCACCCATCTTGGAAGTTTTACACCTTATCCGTTATGGACATAAACTGAGAATCAGTCTCAATATCAATGGTTATGATTTCTGCAATCCTTGTCGATCATTTTTTTATGATTCGATGAGTGTGATTCGGTTTCTTCCCTCATTTTTTGAGGTATAGAGAGCCGTGTCAATTTTGTGGTAGAGTTCATCAAAACTAGGATCGTCTTCTGGGCGAAAGAGTGTGGCCCCAATGGATACCGTTAGGGTAAGGGATTCGCCAGGTTGGTTATGAATGGGAATTTGCAAACGTTCCAATTTCTCGCGGATGGATTCGGCAAGAACCTGCAAACCTTCTCTGTCAATGGGAGAGACAAGCAAACAAAATTCATCTCCACCAATTCGCGCCGCAATGTCTGTGATCCTTGTTCTGGACTTTACCGTTTTCGCAAAAGCCTGGATGGCAAGGTCGCCTTGTTTGTGACCGTATTTATCATTGATTGCCTTTAACCGGTCCAAATCCAAAATCACAAGCCCAATGATAAACCCTTCTCGGTTGGATCTTTTTTTATAGAGATCGAACTGCTCTAACAGATGGCGTCTGTTAAATAGTTCAGTCATCGAATCCACCCGAGAGAGATCTTCTATTTTTTGATTGATCCGAAGTAGTTTTCCTACAGTGATCCGTAATCTTGCCTTTACTCT
Organism: Leptospira meyeri; assembly: GCF_004368965.1. Classification (NCBI taxonomy): domain Bacteria; kingdom Pseudomonadati; phylum Spirochaetota; class Leptospiria; order Leptospirales; family Leptospiraceae; genus Leptospira; species Leptospira meyeri. The sequence continues at coordinate 424,509 of NZ_SORO01000001.1, forward strand.
ATATTCTTCAAATCGCCAGTAGTTGATGAGGAGGTTTGCAACAAATCCAAAAGCGAGTAAAAAGGAAACAATCAGCACATCTTGATAAAAGACAAAACGATCAAAACCCTGGATTCGCGAAAAGTTTAAATGTAAGGGAATGAATACAGCAATGTAAAGAGTGGAAAGAAGTAGAATCCGGAAAGGTTCAATCCAAAGAAGAATCGAAGCACTGGCGATGACAATGGCAGAGCCAAACAGATAATAGGCATGGTTTGGTTTGTCATACACCATCATGGGTATATAGAGTAAAATGAGACCAATGAGGACAAGACTTGTAATTCCGTAGATATGTCGTTGGTAAAGTTTAACCCTTTTTTTTCCAAAGAGATAGACAAAAAAACAAATGGCAAGAGAAGAGATTCTAAAAAAGGCAATCCAGAAACTTGCTTCTTTGGTTCGCACGAGAGAATCGACAAACAGAAGAGAGATGATCGAAGTAAAGGCCGTCATCACGCTAAAAATCTGAAGGGAAGATCCTATATCCGAAATATTTGTAGCAGTGAAACTAGGATGGTAGGTTCGTAAAAACATTTTACGAAAAACAAAAAAATATCTTTTGAATGTATGCCTACGCATGTAAGAACCAGAACTAACGATACCGAAAATCTAAGATCTGTAAACCATTTCCTTGGTTAGAAAATGATTACCTTTCTTTGGGATTTGGCAAGAACTTCTGGAATGGTCAGTCCATCACTTCCCAAAGACCGTATTCTTTCTCCATTGGAATAAAGGACAACTCCTTTGATTCCAAAATTTCCGATCATAGTGAATGAAATTTGGTCGAGTCTGTCTTTTAAGATTTCCATACTCCCTCCATAATGAATATCTTCCGAAATCGAGAGGTGGAGGATTCCATTTTCCAAACGGTAGTTGGGATCCATTCTGACTCTTTTGGACAAAGCAGAAAGAACCCCTTTTCCTTTTTCTTCTGGATTTGGTCCTTTGGTTAATTCTTGGAATAAAAAAGGAATCGGATCTCCACCCGGAAATTCCCGGGTGAGTTTAACTAGTTGGGATTGGCTATTTTTGCCGGTTCCATAAAATTTTAGAAAGTAAACCGGTAAGTAACCTGCATCCACTTGCAGGCGTTTGCCGGTGCCAGGAAACCTATCTTCGGGAAGGGTGATTTCTGGAATAGTTTCATCCACTAATTTTGTCTGAGGTTTTTGTTTTGATTCGGAATCAGGAAAGGTTTGTATCAAAACTTCTTCCTCCCAATTCAAATCATCTTCCCAATTTTCTTTGGTAAATGGATCAGAGGGTTCTGCAAATTTTGCCTTATCTTGCGACTTACCGATATTGCGGAATCCTTGTTTGGGAAGAAAACTTCCAGTGGCTTTCGGATCAAAGCCCATTGACTTTTCAATGAGGACTAGTACAAGAAAAATCCCGCCTATTAGATAGCGTAAAGATTTCCATTTGTCTTCTTGGATTTGGGGATGTACCGCCACACTATCAATGTCGGAAAAGTCGAGAATTTGGAATTTAAAAAAAATCTTTCAAAGTAGGTAAATCATCGAATTTCCAATCGAAATCGGGAATTTCTCCGGGAAGGCCATGACCAAAGGTGCAGAAGCCAAAGGGGCATCCATTCTCTCTTGCCGCTTCCCAGTCACTATATCTGTCTCCAATCATCGCAATGGCACTTGGTTCTAAATTGTATTTGCGAACATACTCCGCAAGGATCTCACCTTTGCTATGGATGGTGTCTTGGTTGATCACGACAATTGGTTCGAAGTATTGTAAGACTCCTGCTGTATCCAAAACGGTTTCGATATAAGCTTTTCTTCCGTTGGAGGCACAAGTGATGGTATATCCCTTTTCTTTGAGATAATGGATGGTAGAGCCGACACCTGCATAAAAATCTCCACCGCCACTCCTAATAGCGTCGCAGAGAAGGTCTAGAACCCTTCCAGAAATAATATCTCGTTCGGATTCAGGAAGGTTTGGTAATAGGTTTTTAAAGATGGTACGAACCGGTTTCCCAATTTCATTCATAATCTGGTCATGACTCGGCAAGGACGTGATTTTTCCCGTCTTCTGTGCAAACTCTTCGATTGCCTGCACGTAGGTCTTAAAGATTATGGATTCTGAGGAAAATAAGGTCCCATCGACATCGAAGGCGACCATGCGGATTTCCCCCAGGCGGTTTTCTTGCATTACCACCAGAAAAGAATTTGGCGGTCTCTTGGCAAGTAAGGAATTGGAAGTTATGCTCGTGCAAAGCAGTTTATCAGAAGTTCTTAAGGCGCGCGAAGAATTGTATTCTCGGACAAATTGGACGGATCACACCTCGCAGTTACAAAATCGAGTGAAAGGGGAAGACTTATCTCTGTATTTTGTCCTGACCGAATCTGAAATCATAGGAATTAAAGAGACCATCCGTTTGCATGTCTCTACCACTCCGTATTACCTTTCTTTGTCAAGTCCCGATGATCCGAATTGTCCCATTCGAAAGATGATTGTTCCCAGATCAGAAGAGGCGGTCCTTTCGTCAGAAGAAAGTTCCGATCCTCTGGATGAAGAAAGGCTAAGCCCTGTTCGTGGGCTGACCCATATGTATCCCAATCGGGTACTTTTATTTTCCAATCATTCTTGTAGTGTGTACTGCCGTCATTGTATGCGGGGTCGAAAAGTATCTTCCAATGAAGAAAGAATGGAAAAAGGGGATTTGGAAAAGGCATTTGAATACATACGAAACCATCCTGAAATAGAAGATGTAGTCATCAGCGGTGGAGATCCTCTTAACTTAGCCGATGCCAGAATCGAGTGGATTCTTTCTGAGTTAAACTCCATCCCTCACGTAAAAATTTGTCGTTTGGGTACAAGAAACCCTGTTACTTTGCCATTTCGGATCACAGAGGCCTTGTGCAAAATCATAGAAACTTATAATAATGACAAACTTTCCATATTTTGTAATACGCAGTTCAATCATCCCAAAGAATGCACCAAAGAATCCAAAGAAGCAATCCTTCGGTTACTAAAAGCAGGTGTTTCTGTCGGGAATCAGTCAGTACTTTTAAAGGACATCAATGATGATGAAGAGACTATGCTTAGCCTTCATAAAAAACTTCTGGAAATGCGTGTTCGTGCTTATTATCTATATGACCCGGAACTGATCCCAGGTTCTAGGGGTTTTCGAACTCCACTTGCCCGTGGGATAGAAATTGTAGAATACATGAGAGGTAAAATTGGAGGGATGGGGATTCCCCAATTTGTAAATGACCTTCCTGGTGGAGGCGGTAAAATTACCATTGCACCTAACTGGTATTTGGGGTATATTCCGAAAACCCGCCAACATGTATTTCGATCGGCAGTCACCAAAAAAATCCATCTATCCTTCGAACCTGTAGATTCCACCAAAGAATCCTATTACCCTGTTCTCAGTGAAGCTGATTTGGAGAAACTGGGATTATGAAAGGCACTGTGATCCTCGCTTGTGATGTTTATGATCCGAATATTCCCGAATTTTCTCAGGAATGGGAATCGGAAGAAACCATACAAAAGATGGAACAAACCATCCTGGATTTAGGTTATGATGTAGCGGTTTTATCAAATCCATCAGAGATAACTTCCGTTCTCAGTACCATTCCTTTTGAAGAGAGAAAACACTGGATCGTTTGGAATCTTGTGGAAGGATACCGGTCCCCAAACAGAGAAGCCTATATACCGGCGTTATGCGAATATTTGGCCGTTCCCCATACGGGAAGTTCTGCGACTGTCCAAACCTTAACGTTGGATAAATACAAAACAAATCTCTTTTTAAAATCTTTTGGAATTCCCGTAGCTGATTCTTGGCTTGTCGAAGATAAAAACCAAACACCGCCGGGAAACCTTCCCTTATTCATCAAACCAAATGGAGAGGGTTCGAGTCTAGGTATTAACGAAAAAAATCTAATTCAGAATGATACCGATTGGGGGAATGTTTTGCCCGCATTGGTTGAAAAATTCCATTCCGTCATTGCGGAATCCTACCTCTCGGGTAGGGAGCTGACGATCGCAGTACTTGGAAACAAGGGTGAGTATACTGCCACAGACCCTGCCTTTGTTGACTATCCGGGACTTGTTTACAGTGATCTTGTTAAATCCAAAGAAAACTTTGTTGAATCATTGGATTTTTCTGTGCCCAAAGACTTGTCTGAGTCCCTGCAAACCTATGCAGTGAAAATTGCGAGTCTCCTGGGAAGTTCCGGTTATATTAGGATCGATTTTAAATTGGAAAAAGAATTACCCTATCTTTTGGAAGTGAACGCAACACCGGGTTTTTCTTCTATATATTCCACCTTGCCATTGTTATGGGAAATAAGTGGAAGGTCTTACTCTGAATTGTTAAGTTATGTTTTGGATTTAGGGTTTCAGGAATACAAACACCATCATCGTTATCAATATGCAAAGGATAAAAACCTATGAACATCGTGGAAACTTTAAAAAAGGATGTAGAATCTCATCCCATCCTTAGATCAAAATGGTTGTTGGAACGAAGTGCCTCAATGAGTTTTAACGACTTAATTTTATGGTTAAGCCAAGAATACTTTGTATCGATTGGCTTTGTGGACTGGTTTTTGTTAGTAGCTGCCAAAACAAGAGATCAAAAGGCAAAAATTGTTCTTGTGGAAAATATTTGGGGAGAACTCGGAGAAGGAAAAATTGCAGACACTCATGTTTCGATTCTCATTGAGTTTTTAACAAAACTAAACTTTGATTTTACAAATCATAAAATTTTGCCAGAAACAAAAACCTATTTGGAAAAAATGGAGTCCATCATTGCAAAAGGATTTTTTTATGGGCTTGGGGCACTCGGGCCGGCAAATGAATACCTTTTGAAATTAGAATACTCGCAGATCTCTGAAGCATATAAAAAACTGAAAACAGAAATGGCACTTCCAGAAGGTAAATTTTTCCAAGTAAATTTGGAAGCGGATGAAGGCCATAGCCAACGTATGTTTGAACTGATTGAAGAAACTGCAATCACAGACGAAGCAAAGAACCAAGTGATCGAAGGAAATTTACTTGCTCTGATGGCAAGGGAAGATTTTTACAAAGGACTCTCTCGTTTGGATGAGGAACACCTTACGAAAGTTTAGTTCGAAAACGTTTCAAAAAAAGCATTATCCCCATTCCGAAAAATGGGACTAGGGGCAAATACAAAAGGAAACTGAAGTATTTGTATTTGTCCATTTTCCAAAAAAGTTGCCTTACAGCAAAGAACCCTGGATACCGATTTCCAGATTCGATGAGTTGCACTTCCCCCGCACATAAGGTTTTGTTTAGTTGTTTGTGAAGGGACTGAAGTTCTTCGTCTGTGAGCTTATGAAAGGAAATAATGGCAACTTGATCTTTTGTTTTTTCTCGAATGGATTTTGCCAAGCGGGTACAAAATTCACAGTTTCCATCATAGACTAAGACTGAATTTTTAGATAACATAGGTATTGGATTACTTCGGATAAAAATCTTCCGGTTGTGACTTTAATATTTGGATAGTAGCAGGAATGAGTGATTGGCTGAGTCCCAACCAATAATAATACCAACTTTCATCCTTTTCAATCCCTTGTGCGACAGACATATACCATTTGTTGATATTATTGTCTGGTTTGCTTCGCCAAAACAGTGGTCGGCAGTGTTCTAAGATTTGGTCCCAAATATCGCGACCTACACCTGCACCTCTTGCCACACCGTTCACTGCAAATTTAGAAAGTAAATACCCATGTTCAGTTTTTTGCATCCAAGCGCAGGCTCTGTACGACTCTTCTAAAAATAAAACATCAAATTTAGTTTTGTAAAATTCTGGTTTTAATGGTTTGCCAAAAGATTCTTCAATGAGTTGGAATACTCTTGGCATATCGACGTCCTCAGTAGAATGACAAACCTTGATTTTGTTTTTTCGCTTAACAAGAGTTCCACTTCCTTTTACGGTAAAAAGTTCGGTGAGTAGAGTGAATGGGGAAGTGAGAACAATGCTAAATTTTGGATCTTCTATTTTTGCCAATAAGTCTTCCGAAAGTTGGATGAACTCCTCCTGTGACCGAGAAAGTGTCATCCCTTCCGGAAGAGACAAATGTGAATCACTTTGTAAGATTGATTTTACCTTACTCGTATTTGGGTCTTTTAGTGGACCATCTATCGAAACATAAATGACCTTTGAAGAATGGAGGATAGAACGACAACGGTCAATAAGTGCGGAAAGTTTTTCCTTTTCATCATCCCAAAGTAAAATCGGGATTTTTTTCTGACCGATACTTTTTGTGACTTCTTCTTTTAGAGGTTGGTTTCGATCCACCACTTGGTAGGAGAAACCAAGACTTCTTTCGCCATCTGCATTCACTTGTTCCAGTGGGAAAAAAACTTTTAAGTATTGGAAACTATCTATTTCCAAAATGACAAAGGGAAAAAGATCCAGTTGGTAGAGTAGTTTTAGGTCTGAAAATAAGGCTTCCGAACTATCAAAAATGGTTTCCGAATCCGCATAAAGAATCGCAAACGATTCCGGAGATAAAGATTGGAATTCTTTTAAGAAAAGAAGTCCATCTCTTGGATCTCTTGTGATTTCAAAGACCCGACTGAGTACGTCTTTGGAATTCATTTCCCCCCTCTGATCTCATAATCAACAATCTTTGCTTTTAGGTTGGCATGTTTCAAACTTAAATGTGTGTTTTCTTTGAGTCCAAATTTTCCAAGCAGAGAAAAATCCCCCGAAAGAACGGTAAACTTCCAACCGCCAAACTCGTTTTTAATGACCTTTCCAAATTGAAAGTACATTTCCTTTAGGTCTTCCATTGGTTTTCCAATCCGATCCCCATAAGGTGGATTGGTAACCACGTGACCTTTGTCTCCAAATTTGTTTTTGAGATCCAAACAGTTTCCGACTTCAAACGTAACAAAGTCTTCAACACCCGCCTCATAAGCATTTTCTTTTGCGATGCGAACTGCTTCCGGGTCTAGATCAAATCCAAAAAGATGAGGGGAATTTGGTTTTTCCATTTTTCTTTCGGAAAACACATACGTCGGAAATAGAATTTGGAATACAGGAGATTCCGCAAAAAGGAAACGATTGATTTCGCCATACAAACGTTCTCTTAATGCGGCTTCGATAAGGATGGTTCCTGAACCGCACATGGGATCTACTAAGGTATTTCCTTCTTTCCAACCGGAGACTTCGAGCATTGCTTGTGCAATGGGTTCCCTCACGGGAGCATTTCCTGCAAAGAGCCTATATCCGCGCCTTCCCACGGGATCTCCCGAAAGGGAAATTTCAATGCTAAAGCGGTCTGTATGAGATCTCACAACGATGGTAATGTCTGCCATTCGTTTTTCAATTTCGGGGAGAGGGACTTTTTTACTCCGCAAACGATCGAGGACTGCATCTTTTGTTCGATGCATGGTGAATTCAGAATTCTTTAATTTATCTTTGGTCTCAGCATCAATTCGAAAACTAACATCCGGGCCAATGTATTTTTCCCAAGGGAGTTCGTTTGCTTTGGCATAAAATTCATCGTAAGTTTCTGCATTATCATGTAGCAACTGTAAGTTGATTCGTGAAGCAAACTTGGTATGAACCGCAAACTTTATGACATCTTCTTTTTTGCCGGAAAAAAAAACGCCACCTCTGTTAGAACTAGTGATTTTAAGATGAAACGATTTTAATTCGGATTCCAAAAGCGGAGAGAGTCCCTCTCCGCAAATGGCATGGTAAGTGGGGTGAGTAGGTTTTATTCCGAGTCTCCTAATTTTTGAGCCAAGTAGTTAGGGAGGCTTATCGAATCGATAATGGATTTTTGTGTTTCAATCCAATCAATATGTTCTTCTTCAGAAACTAGGATTTTTTCGAAAAGTTCTCTTGTTCCATTGTCTTTGGCTGCTACACAGATATCAATGCCACGGTTAAGTCTTTCTACCGCATTGTATTCTAGCTGTAAGTCATGATCCAACATCTCGGGAACCGTTTGGCCAACATTGATTTTTAGATACTTTTGTAGGTCAGGAGTTCCATCAAAAAATAGAATCCTTTCGATGATTTCATCTGCATGTTTCATCTCTTCAATGGACTCTTTTCTGAGGTATTCAGCAAGTTCCAAATACCCCCAATTTTTACAGACTTTTGCATGAATAAAATACTGATTGATGGCTGTGAGTTCTGCCGCTAGAACTTCCGCTAAAATGTCGATTACTTCTTTTTTTCCCTTCATATGGGTAGCCTCATTTTCTCTCTTCAAATGGAAAGATAATTGGTTTTCATAGAATAGGCAAGCGTAAAGTATATTCTAATGAAGAAAGTTTACATTCACAATCCATCATTGAGTGTATTCGGAAAACACAAAGGATCACAACTTGATTTATCCTTTGTGACCGCAAAACAATCTGTACATGAGTTTCAATCTCACAAAATTCAGTTCATCATCTACGCAAGTTTTTCACCTGATTCCTATAATAAAGAATACCATTTATCTGCAAAACTCCCTGGTTTATTAGGAATTCGCGATGTTTATTCCATACGAATGGAAACTGCATCTTCGTCAGGGGCTGCGGCTTTTCAATTGGGGGTGAATTTAATTCTCAGTGGAAGGTTTGATCATGGACTTGTTTTGGCAACGGAAGTAATGAGCCAACTCAACCGTGAAGAGAGTAATCTTTTGTTAGGTTCTGTTCTTTCTGATTCACAAAGGGCACTCGGAATGTCTATGGCACAAGGTGGTGCTATGATCACCCGAAAGTATTTAAATGATTATGGATACAAAGAAGAAGACCTTTTTGCCATCGCAAAGAAATTACATGACAACGGTCTTAAAAATCCGAAAGCACATATCAAAAAGAATTTAACCTTAGAAGAATACCAAAACCAAACAAAGATCGCAAGTCCATTAGGTTTGTATGATATTTCTCCACTTTCTGACGGGTCGGCAGCTCTCATCCTTTCCAAAAATCCAAGTTCCATTTCAGTCAAAGGTATGGGCTCGGGTACTGCTCCTTTCCTTTCCTCAGCGGATCCAAGTTTTCTTGCCAACCGCATTGCCTTTGAGAAGGCTTATGCAGAAGCTGGTGTGGAACCAAGTGATATTGATTTTGCGGAATTACATGACGCATTTACTCCTTTCGAACTTGTCGGTGCCGAAGATGCTGGTTTTTTCAACCGTGGAGAGGCCTTATTTCAGGTAAAAGCAGGTCTTACTCATCCCAAGGGCAAAATTCCGATCAATTCCTCTGGAGGACTCAAATCCCGAGGCCATCCGGTGGGAGCTTCGGGCCTAGCACAAATTGTTGAACTTTGTCGGTTCTTTGAGGAATGGCCCGAAAAGCGGTTGGCAATAGCACAAAGTATAGGTGGACTTGCTACAAACAACTTTGTGTCGATACTAGAAAGAGACTGATGCCAGAAAAAATACTCATCATCCAAACGGCTTTTTTAGGTGACCTGATCCTATCCACTTCGTTTTTCCATGCGGTCAAAATGGAACATCCAGGAGCTGAAATTCATGTATTAGTGAATGCCGGTACGGAATCTGTTTTGGATAACAATCCAGATTTAACAAAAGTTTGGTCACTTGATAAAAAACGAATCAAAAAGAATCCGTTTGCCTTTATGCATTTTGCTGGTTTATTAAAAAAAGAAACCTTTAACAAGGTGTATTCAGCGCACTTTTCATTTCGTTCGAGTTTGTTATCATACCTAACAAGGGCACCGATTCGTATTGGTTATAAAGAATCTGGCTTTTCTTTTTTGCATACAAAGACGGTACAAAGACCCAAACAAGGTCCTCACGAAGTAGAAAAACTATTTTCCCTTTTATTTGAAGAATATGATTTTCCGAAAGGAAGAGAAAGAAGGCCGTATTTATTCCCAGGGAAATTGGAGGAAGATTCTTTTTTAATAAAGAAAAAGGAAATTATCAATAATGATGAGGGATACATTCTGATTGCTCCTTCTTCTCTTTGGGAAACAAAACGGATGCCAGAAGAAAAATTTGTGAGTGTCATCACGCAGATCCTGAGGAAACGAAAAGAAACGGTTATTTTGATTGGTAGCAAAGCAGATTTGGAAATTGAAAATACTATTGTTCGTTTGATGAAAACAGAACCATTGGAATTAAAAGAAAGGGATCGTTTGCTTTCACTTGTAGGAAAAACAAACCTAAAAGAGCTAATGGTTTGGATTCGAAATGCCAGTGCGATTATTTCCAACGATTCCAGTCCTATTCATTTTGCTTCTGCTTTTAATACTCCGACAGTTATGTTGTATGGTGCGACCGTCCCGGCATTTGGGTATGGAAGCCTTTCCGATAAACATAAAATTTTGGAAGTACAGGGTCTAAATTGTAGACCTTGCGGGATTCACGGAGGACGAATTTGTCCAGAGGGACATTTTCGTTGTATGATGGACCAAAATCCTGTGAGAATTTTTGAAGCCTTAGAGGAAATCATCACTCATGAAATTACCTGATAAAAAAACAAGAGAATACAACTCTAAGTTATACCGTAGTCGGATCATCAACATTCAGAAAAAGTTGAAAAAAGGGGAAATCTTTTTACTCTTTGCCGCAAATCATAAGATTAGAAACCGGGATGTGGAATATAAGTTTCGCCAAAACTCCGATTTTTACTACCTTACTGGAATAACAGAAGAAGACTCCATCCTTGTCATTACTCAAGATGTTTCAGGGATGTTTTGTCTGCCCAAAGACAAAGAAAAAGAAATTTGGACGGGTATTCGACTTGGAAAAGAAAAAATCAAATCCATGTTAGGTTTGGATTTTTCTTATGACTTAAGTGATTGGGAAAAAGAAAGATCTGCCATCCTGATAGGGAATCATACTTTGTATTATTTTTTTGGAGAAAATCCAGACCGCGACCGGGAACTGATTTCCGAATGTAGGAATCTATCGGAAAGAGGTCGGGAAGGAAAATTTGGCCCGCATAGGATTGAACATCCTCATTTTTTACATGAAGAAAGACTAAATAAATCCAAGGAAGAAATTGCACTTTTAAAAAATGCAGCAGAAGTCACAAAACTTGGCCATATGCGCATTATGCGAGAGAGTAAACCGGGGATGTATGAATATGAATTGGAAGCACTTCTTGACCAGGAGTATTTAAAATACGGATCGATCGGCGGTGGGTATGGTCATATTGTTGCCACAGGAAAAAACGCCTGTATCCTTCATTACGTTAGTAATGATGACGTTCTAAAAGAAGGGGATTTGGTTCTAGTCGATTCAGGGGCAGAGTGGAATTATTATACAGCGGATGTCACACGTGTGTTTCCTGCCGGAAAAAAGTTCACCGAGGCTCAAAAAACAATCTATGAAATTGTATTGTATGCACAGAAAAATGCGATTCACAATTCTACTTCTGGAACTCCTTTCAATGAAGTACATGAAAAAACGGTTCGTTTCCTCAGTGATTGTTTAAGGGAAATGGGTTTTTTAAAGGGGAGTTTAGAAGAAATTCTCGAGAAAGGAACTTATCGAAAATTTTATATGCACCGGACTGGACATTACTTGGGAATGGATGTTCACGATGTGGGAAGATACTTTTTGGATGGAAAGTCTAGACCTCTGAAGGATGGCCAGGTGGTGACAGTGGAACCTGGATTATATTTTGATCCAACGGATGAATCGATTCCGAAAGATTTTCGAGGGATTGGAATTCGAATTGAAGATGATATTGTAATCCATGGAAAAACACCCATCAACTTAACTGAATCCATTCCCAAAGAAATATCTGAAATTGAAGCCTTGAAAGCTTAAGATTTTCGATTTGTCTTTGTTATTCGGTTATGTATGAGTAGAGAACTTCCCAAACGCTTTCGATCTGTTCGGTATTTTGATCGAATCAGTTCTGAAATTGCTGATATTGTTCGTTTCGAAATGGAAAAATTGGGTTACCCCGGTCTCACAACCTCTCATTTCGAAATTTTGACCTTTCTATTGAGAAGTAAGGTTCCGATCAATATGACTCAAATTGCTAAAACCATTGAGAAGACGAAACCGACTTGCACGGTTCTTGTGAATCGATTGGTGAAAGAAGGTCTTGTGGAACGAAATCCTTCTCCAAACGACGGAAGGGAATGGGCTTTACTATTATCAACGGATGGGAAAAAAATACGAAAGAAAATTGTGACTATCTCCGCAAAACTTCTTTCGTTACAAACTTGGGGTATCTCAAAAGAAAACGAGGATATTTTGTATCCTATCCTCGAAGAAATATACAAACACATTCGAAATAAAAGAGAAAATTAAATCTTTTGTTTTTATCTTAGGAAGTAAAAACAGGTCTTCTGACTTGAACGGAAGCAGAAATACCTTCCTGAGCATCTTTTGATTGAATGCTTTGGATGGTGGCTTGAATATCCGTCTCAATTAAAGACAAAATTGTTTTTTGTACATTCAAAATTCCTAATTTTGTATCTTTCATTGCGGACAGAGAATTTTTTTTGAGTTTTGTTTGGAGAGATTTTGATTTTTTTTTCAAGTCTTCTTCTGTTCCTGCAATTTCTTCAAACAAACTTGGCATTTCTTTTGCTTTGAATGCATCACCTAATAGTACATGACGTTTTGCCGCATCGTATCCAACTGCTTCTCCAAGTAAGGCATAAATAAAGGAAGGAACTTGGATTCCAATTTTGACCTCTGGTAAACCAAATCGTATGTCCTCAGTCGCATAACGATAGTCACAAACAAGTGCAAGCATTGCTCCATATCCTAAAGCATGGCCAGAAATCTCTGCGATTGTTGGAACGGGAAGGGTAAATAAAGCTTTTAAGTTGTCATAGAATAAATTTAAAAATGGCGCCAGGTCTTTGGAAAGATCCATTGTACTGACAGTAGTAAGATCAAGTCCTAAAGAAAAGGTACCGGGAGAATCACTTTTTAATACGATGGCTTTGGAATTTGATTCCTTAGCAATTTGAATTGTCTTTTTCAATTCCAAAAACGATTCGTTAGAAAAACTGTTCTTGTCGTTAATGCCCAATCGGATAAATCCGATTCCGTCTATTTGTTCAAATGAAATCATTGGAATCCTCGGAAAAATGGTTAGATGTCTAACTAATAAAATGGGGCGAAAAACAGACAAGTTTATTTTTTGTTTAAATTGAATTTAAAAGATACGTTTTGATGACTTCTTTCATCACTGAAAGTCCGATGGGAAGTGCATCCTCGTCAAAATCAAAAAAAGAACTATGGTGGGAGTGAATAAATCCTTTCGCCTCGTTCCGAGAACCAATAAAAAAATAACAACCAGGTCTTTCCATAAGAAAGGCAGAAAAGTCTTCCCCTCCCATGGTCCTTGTATTTTCTTCGGTGAGACAATCTTCACCCAGAATATTCTTTGCTGCAACTCGCACGATGTCAGCCATTGCCTGGTCATTGATTGTTGGTTTGTCGATTCGGTTGTATTCGAAGTCGATACTGGCTCCAAAACCTGCTGCTACTTGGTTCACTAGGGATTCCATTCGTTTGGGGATCAATTCATAAACGGATTTCGAATAGGTACGAACAGTTCCATGAAGGGTTGCCGTTTCTGGGATGACATTGAAAGCATTTCCTGAATGAAAAGATCCCACTGTCACAACGCATGGTTCCAAAGGGTCGACGTTTCTAGAAACTAATGTTTGTAAAGCGGTTACTATGTGGGAGCCAACTACAATCGGGTCTACGGTGTGCTGGGGGATGGCTCCGTGGCCAGAGGTTCCTTTTATCGTAATTTTAAATTCATCAACAGAAGCCATCATAGTTCCGTTGACTACCCCCACTTTCCCTAAATCAATATGATTCCAGACATGAAGGGCAAAAACCGAATCTACCTTGTAGCGATCCAAAATTCCAGAGGCGATCATTTTATCCGCCCCTGAACCACCTTCTTCGGCTGGTTGAAAACAAAGGAGAACTCTACCCTTGGGAACAAATTCTGAAAAAGATGATTTAAGTTCGGAAGAAAGGGCCATGAGGATGCTCGTGTGCCCATCATGTCCGCATGCATGCATCTTACCTGGGTTTTTGCTTTTGTACTCGTGGTTATTTTCTTCGTGGATGGGAAGAGCATCCATATCAGCTCGGACGAGGATGGTTTTTCCTGGAATTCCGGAATCGAATAAAGCGACAAGGCCAGTTTCCGCAATTCCTGATTCCACTTGGAAACCTAAAGATTCTAAATGCGCCTTCACAAAAGAAGCAGTTTCCCTTTCCTCATACTTGAGTTCAGGGAACTGATGGAAGGTACGTCTATAACGAACCATTTCCTCTTTTCGATGAGAAGGATAGACTTTCATAACTTGTCAGTTTCTTGTTTGGCCCTTTTTTCGACTTCCTCTAAGATTGAGTAAAGATCGAGTCCATATTTCTCAAAAAGAGAATTTTTTGCCAATTCATAACGAACTAAATTGATATTAAAATTAATTTTTGCCTGTGTCACGGCAAGTTCTACATTCGCTAAACTATCCAATGCATTTTTAACGTTAACGGCTGTATAACGTCCTTGGCGAAAACGTTCAATCAATCCATTATAGAAAATTTCTGTTTCTTTCCTGGTTTTTGTTAAATCTTTTAGGAGAGCATGACTTGCTAAAACCGCTTCGTAACGGTTATCAATTTCTTGAGAAATTTCTTGTTCCAAATTTTGGATTTTCATTTCGTTGACTTTGAGATTTGTTTCCGCATCTCGAATTCCTGCTTTGATTCCTAAATCCCAAAGAGGATAAGACATTTTTAATTCTGCAACAATCTGTGGGTAATTGAAAGATGTTATTCCCCTTTGGCGCGCAATGAAGTTGTCCTGAGGAGAAATAAAATTCTGTCCAATCGAACTATAGGAAAAGGTTGCAAGTAATGAAGGATCATCTTCAGCAAGAGCAGTGTTTAAAGCAAGTTTTGCAATTTCTCTTTCCCGTTTTAAGATTAGATAGTCAGTTCTTCTGGAAAGTGCATATTCTTTGTCTGCCTTTAGGTTAATTCCTGTTGGTAATGTTTCACTTAAATCAGTTACACCTTCAATGGAAGAGCCAGTGTCCACATTTAGAATACGAACTAAATTTCTTTCGGCTTCAATTCGATCTACTTTTGCTTTTTCTAAAAGGGATTGTGTTCTTAAAAAAGCCTGGTTCCATTGGTTGACTTCAAATCCTTCCGAAAGTCCAAGTCCTGTTTTTCGTAAGGTTAGGCGTCGAATTTCTTCTGTGTTTTTTGAAACTTTTTCATAAGTGGCAATCCGAGAATCAACAATGCTAAGAGACCAATAATCTACCAGGATTTTAACCACAAGTTGAGTTAAGATATTGATGTAATTTTCACGAACAAGCAGGGTTTGGTTTTTTAAAAGTTTTTCTTTATCTTCTTCGTTTTTGCCAAACCCATATTTGAGTAACTCTTGAGACAAAGTAACAGAAAGGGCACCAGTATACATAGGTGGTGCTGCGAGCAAACTTCCAAATCCACTTTGTGAATTGGGGTCTTCAAAAGCATTTACGTCATAACGAATGGTACTGATTTCAGTTTTGAAATATGTTCCTGTTTTGAACTGTTTTTCAATGCCGGCTGAAATTTTATCTTGGGAACGAATCGTTCCGGCAAAGATGTTGTTTCTATTATTCGGAAAAAGTTGTTTGGAAGACTGGATACTTGCCAAAGCCTTCCAAGTGTATTTGGATTCATTTTTCCATTCGGGACTGTCTGCTTTGACTATTTCCAATTTGGCATTTTGAACAATGGTGTTGTTTTCAATGACCTGTTCAATGGCTTGGGAGATCGTGAGTCGTAGTTTTTTCGGACCAACCCCCGTTTGGAGGGGTTCAGGAATGGTGTTCCCGTTTTCCCACTGGGAAAGCTGCATCCGTTTGACATCCTCTTCAAAGTCAGTTTCAGCAAAAATTGGGAAACTTAAAAGACTAAAAGATATTAACCAGCTGGTCAACTTTCGAGGACTTATAAAAAAATACGGGGTAGAAATATTGTGACTGTTCAATGGAAACTTCTTAAACCCCTTACACAGACAAGATGAAAAAATCAATGTTGTCAATCAACCTAAAATGTAAAAAGCTACGTGGAGAAACCTTAGTTTCTGGGGGAACATTGTGGCAAATCTGTCGAAAAAACCGAATCGTTTGGTTCATGAAAAAAGTCCTTACCTGTTACAACATGCACACAATCCCGTAGATTGGTTTCCCTGGGGAGCGGAAGCCTTCGAAAACGCCCAAAAAGAGGATAAAATCATCCTTTTGTCCATTGGGTATTCGACTTGTCACTGGTGCCATGTGATGGAACGGGAATCCTTTGAGGATGATTCCACAGCGGAAGTCTTAAACCGTGATTTCGTATGCATCAAGTTAGACAGGGAAGAACGTCCAGACATAGATAAAATTTATATGGATGCTTTGCATGCCATGGGAACCCAAGGGGGGTGGCCACTCAATATGTTTCTCACCCCAACAAAGGAACCAATCCTTGGCGGAACTTACTTTCCTCCGGAAAATCGCTACGGAAAACGAAGTTTTAAAGAAGTCCTTCGGTTGGTCTCGGATGCATGGAAGAACCAAAGAGAAGAACTGATCACTGCTGCTACGGATTTGACACAGTATTTACGAGACAATGAAACTAGGCCAAATGAAGGAAAAGTTCCCGCTAAAGAAATCATCGAAAAAAATTTTGAACGATACGTGCAAGTGTACGATAAAGAATTTTTTGGATTCAAAACCAACTCCGTAAATAAATTTCCCCCCAGTATGGCCCTCAGTTTCCTTACGGAATTTTACTTATTAAAAAAGGATCCGAGGGCTCTCGAGATGGCTTTTAACACGGCATATGCAATGAAATCTGGCGGGATATATGACCAAGTCGGTGGTGGAATTTGCCGTTATGCGACCGATCATGAATGGCTTGTTCCTCATTTTGAAAAGATGTTGTATGACAACTCCCTTTATGTTGAAGCACTTGCTTTGTTATACAAGGCCACGGAAGAACCTTTCTTTTTGGAGGTAATTCGAGAGATTGTCACGTATATCAGACGTGATATGACCTTAGGATCAGGCGGAATCGCCAGTGCGGAAGATGCAGATTCCGAAGGAGAAGAAGGAAAGTTTTACATTTGGAACCATTCCGAATTCAATCAAATCGTTCCTGAAGAAGAAATCCAAGGATTTTGGAATGTTACTGAAGAAGGAAATTTTGAACATCAGAACATCTTACATGTTTATTGGAAGGGAAAAAACCCATTTGTGGATGGAATCCAATTTAAACCAGAGTTTATAAACAAAATAGAAAAAACAAAGGAAAAATTATTGGCCCATCGTAGCCAAAGGATTCGTCCCCTTCGGGATGACAAAGTCCTCACTTCATGGAATTGTCTTTGGATCCGTGCTCTTTTGTCTGCTTATGAAGTTTCCGGAGACACTGAATATCTAAACGATGCCAAAAAAATCTATCGATTTATCACAAAACAACTAGTAGGTGACGATGGTTCTATCTTAAGACGATTCCGAGAAGGGGAAGCAAAATATTTTGGTACTCTTCCCGATTATACGGAATTTATTTGGGTGTCTATGAAACTTTTCCAGTTGGATGAGGATATAGAAGCATATGAAATTGGGAAAAAATCATTGGATTATGTTTTTGCCAATTTCGAATCCAAGGTGGGGCCATTTTATGAATCTTATCATGGAAACGAAGATTTAATTGTTAGAACCATCGAAGGATATGATGGAGTAGAACCTTCTGGAAATTCTACTATCTTACATTTGTTTTACCTTTTGTTTTCCATTGGGTATAAAAAAGTAGATCTTCAGAAAAAAGCAAATTCCATCTTCGCATACTTCCTTCCCGAACTCACACAAAATTCCTTAAGTTATCCTTCGATGATTTCTGCGTTCCAAAAATTCCAATACCCGTCCAAGGAAGTCCTTGTGGTTTATAAAGGCTATGATGCGGCTGAAATCAAAGAAATTCGGAAAAAGTTAAGTGAATTAAAAGATCCAAATTTGGTTTGGCTTGTTTTGGAAGAATCGAATGCGAAGGCATTAGCTCCGGAGCTGGAACTGCTTACGGGCAGAAGTGCTGGTTCTGGAATTCTATATTATGTATGCCGTAATTTTTCTTGTGAATTACCAAAAGACAACTGGGAAGAAACACTCACTCTTATACAACAATAGGAGTGGCATCGCCCCAAAGACGATCTAACGAGTAGTAGGTTCTCATTTCGTCAGTCATAATATGAACACAAATTTCACCGTAATCCAGAAGGATCCAACCGGTGGCGTCCTTCGGTAGGTCAGTAAGGTTTTGCCTTTTGACCGCGAGTTTCAAAGGTTTCATATACTTATCAATGTCCTTCGCACAAGACCTACCTTGTGTTTCGGTTTTGACCGTTGCAATAACAAATAAGGATAAATAACTATGTACGTCTTTTAGATCCAAAAATTGAATGTTTTCGCACTTTTTGTCAATTAACGTTTGTTTGATCTTTTTTAGATGTTCTAATGTCTCGGCACTGATATTCGGCATTTTAGTCCTTGGAATTTTGAAAATCTTCCCCGAGGATCACAGTAGCATCAAGCCCCAAATCCTTTCTCAGTGCAAAGTAAACCTTGCGTCCTTGAAAAGTATCGGAGATAAGATCTGTGTACTGTGTGTTTCCGGAGCGGTTTAGGATGATACTGGATTTAAAACTAGAATCCCAGGCATTGTCAACGGAGAGAACTTTCAGACCCTTATCATTCAGAAGTACCTTACCGTATCTGGCAAGCCCATTTTTGGGAGTTCCATTTAAGACTTCGATCCTTGCTCTTTCCCCTTCGCTAAAGGATAAAGACTTTATTTCACTAGAGAATTTATGAAAAGCAACTTTTACCGTTTCTTCATTTGCTTTTAAAACTTCATCTTTGAATTTAGGGCGACCCATTGGCTCACCCGGGACTTCTGAAACGCCAAAATGGATTTTCTCTTTTTTTAAAAAATCAATCAATGTTTCCCATTCTTTGGCAGAAAGATTTGTGGTCATTTGGTTATGAAGGAAAGCTACTCTTTGTTTTCCAAGTAGGTCTTTTTTATCATGGATGGATTCAAGGATCGTCAAAAAGATTGTTTCTTGGATTTCGAGCCTTCTGATATAGGAAATCATAGATTCATCGGTGAGTGAACTCATCCAATCAAAACAATCTTCACCATCCAAAATATATGTTTGTTTATTACGAGCGTAGTTTTTGGTTATATGCAGTGATTTTGGTTCAAAAAATAAATTCAAGCCACCAAGCAAATTGATCCAATTTTGAAATTGTGTTTTGGTCCAAACAATCTTGAATGGGATACTAGAATCTAAAGTGTCTTCCAAAACAGATTCCACATAAGAAGGGGCAGAACTTCCTTTTTCTTTGAGAGATTTTTCTCCATCATCGAAACTGGTTTTGGGATTTACAAAAAATAGCGCAGCTTTCTTTTCATTTGGATAAAACTCCGCATAAAGAGAAAATAGGTATTCATCCTTTTCACCTAAGACAGAGAATAAAATAGGAAGTCGTTTGCTTTGGGAAAATTTTTGATCTAGAGAAAAGCCTCCTTTTGAACGAAAAACTAAAAAAAGGAGAGCAATCAAAAAGAAGGAACCAGCTAAAATGAGAAGACTTTTTGCCGGGATCGGTTGTTTTTTCGGAGCTTCGCGTAACATCTATTTGATTTCCTTGATTAAACTAGCTGATTGATTGTACGTATAAAACGTAAAGGGGTGGATGACTTCCTTTTTTTCCATTAGAAAGGAAATGGTTTGAGAGGCTTTCATAAAAACTCCGTATAATAAATTTTCCTCTGTTTTCTGTACCCATAGGGAAAGGTTCGGTTGCCGGAACGCATAATCGGACCCTAAAAAATCTGCCGCATAAAGAATTTGGTCCAAGAGTTTTGGAGAATTATTTCCTAAGGTATGGGAGGAGATTGCTTTTGTGATCTCTAGATCACTAAATCCATATTCCTTTTCAAGCCATAATGGAGCGGAGAAAGCATGGAGAGCCTGTGCGGGAATTCCAGTTACATCCAAAGAATATTCATAGAAAAGCTCCGTATGGATTTCCGATTTTTTCTGTTTGGTGATATCATGACAAAGTCCAGCTAGATAGGCTTTTTTGGGAATGGGGTGGTTGTGAATATTCGCTAGTGATTCCGCATATTTTGCCACTCGAAGGATATGTTGAAACCTAGTTTCTGTGACATGATTTGGAACTTCTTCCATAAAAAATAAAATCCAATCATCTAATGAAGCATGGGACTTTGGTATTTGTTTCATTCGAAACCACCCTTATTTTTGTCATTTAAAAACCTCAAAGCAAGTTCCTTGGTCTTGGGTAGAAGAAATTCAGTGACTAAGTTTCCATGAAAAATCTCTCGAATTTCCGTGCTACTGATGGGTAATATTGGGTTTGGTAATAGGTTTACCTTTGATTTCGGGATATAACTTGGGATAAAAATTTCTTTTGGGTAAGGAGTCACTCTACGCACAACAATGATTTGTTTGATAATGTCGAGAATTTCTAAATAGGATTTCCATTTCTCAAAAGAATCTAAATTGTCTTCGCCGATCACGAGTGAAATTTCTGAATTTGGATGGAGAGTGCGAAGCGTTTTTAAGCTATCAATTGTAAAACTTGTATTCGGTTTTTTAATTTCCTCATCCCAAAGGATCACGTTCTCTGAAAGGAAACCTTCAAATTCCGTGAGACAAAGTTCCCAAATTTCATTGGACCGAAATTCCTTCCCACCTTCCTTAAAGGGAGAAACGAAATTAGGGCAAATGTAAAGCAGAGCTTTGGGGTAGGATTTGGAAATGGTTTCAATCACATGCCGATGACCCAAATGGGGTGGATTGAAACTTCCTCCAAAAAACAAAACTTCCATTTTTAGCCGCGGACTTGTCCACTTCCCGTAACATAAGTTGTCGTTGTTGTTAGGTGGATAAGACCCATTGGTCCACGGACATGGAGTTTGCCTGTGGAAATTCCCACTTCCGCCCCGAGTCCATACTCACCACCATCGTGAAACCGAGTGGAACAGTTTACAAATATCGCAGCACTATCCAGTTCCTTTTGGAACGTTTGGATCTCGGTTACATCTTCAGACAAAATACATTCTGTATGCCCCGAGCTGTATTTTCGAATGTTTTCCATGGCCTCCAAAACAGAACCCACTAGTTTTACACTCAGTCTTGTGTCCAAAAATTCTGTGTAAAAATCTTCCTCTGACGCTAGTTTTGCTGCTGGAAAAATTTTGATAATCGACTCATCTCCAAGAATTTGGATTCCCGCAGATTCTAAATCTTCCAGTAGTTTCTTTAGATTCGGATAGTCTTTATGAATTAGTAGGTTTTCCAAAGCATTACAAACTCCAGGTCGTTGTACTTTGGAATTCACAAGAATGGGAAATACTATCTCTGGATTTGCTTGGTTCGAAAGATAAAGATTGGTCACACCTTTGTCATGTTTGATGACAGGAATTTTACTATTTTCCGAAACAAAACGAATGAGAGCCTCGCCGCCACGAGGAACAATTACATCAATGAGATCATCCAATTGAAAAAAAGGAACCATAGCTTCTCTATTTGTATTCTCTACAAATGTAACCACATCCTTTGTCACGCCAGGTAACTTCTTTTCTTCGATTGCCCTGTGGAATAAAGAAGAAAGGATCAAATTGGAGTGGAAGGCCTCTGACCCACCTCGCAAGATACAAGCATTTCCTGATTTAAAGGACAGTGAGGCAATATCAATGATCACATTGGGCCTAGATTCGAAAATGGTCATGACCACACCAATGGGAACACGTTTCGTGAGAAGTTCGAGTCCATTGGGAAGGATGGTTCCGCGAACCACTTCCCCCACAGGATCCGGAAGATTACGAATTTCTTCGATACTTTTTACCATTGACTGAATTCGTTTGGAATCAAGAAGGAGGCGGTCCATCATCGAAGAGGATAAACCTTTCTCCTGACCATTTTTCATATCGATTTGATTTATTTCTATAATGGCAGATTCATTTTCCAGAAGGAGTTCTTCCACACGTTTCAGAACCGAGTTTTTTTCTAAAGTGGTTAAACCTTTTAGGCCTCTACTGGCTAACTTGGCTTTGGTGGCCAATGATTTTGCATAGTTTGTGTTCTCGTCTGCCATAGTTTACTCCATAGGGAAAGAAAAGAAATGGGATTGGATTTCGGAAGCAGTGGGAGTACGATGGGCGGAAGATTGGTCCGCAACCAAGGTACCGAAGTTTTCCACTTCAAAAAATTGAGAAATCGCATGTTTTTTCTCACCATTCACAATTCCTGTTTTGATACCATAGGGTAACAAAAGTTTGGCGGCATTGATTTTGGTAAACATACCACCAGTTCCAGGTCCTGTTGGACCTGTTGCCAGTTTTTCTATATCTTCTGTGATTTCGGTAAATAAATCAATTTTAGAATTATCTTTCAAAAATCCATCCACACCTGTTAGGATGAGAAGAAGGTCTGCTCCCACAATGGATGCGACTATGGCTGAAAGGATGTCGTTATCTCCCAAATTGATTTCTTCCGTGGAAACAGAATCGTTTTCGTTTACTATGGGAAGGATTCCCCAGCCCAGTAATTGGCGGAAGGTTTGTTTTAGGTTGGTAAAACTTTTTTCCTCGTTTAGATCTTTTCTTCCAAAAAGGATTTGGGCAATCGGAACGTTCACACGACTAAAAAAACTTTCATAAAGATTGAGAAGTTTGTTTTGACCCATAGCAGCAAACGCCTGTTTTTCGGCAAGCGTGGTTTTCCCATTGGGTAAGGAAGTAGATCCACTTTGGTCCACTAGAAGTTTTTTTCCCTGGGCAATGGCACCAGAAGAAACAAGGATTACTTCTTTTCCTTGGTCACGTAACATTCGAATGTCACCGACTAAATCATATAAAAAATCATTAATTTTGGATTCTTCACCAGAAACACGTGCGCTTCCGATTTTGATCACAATGAGTTTTGCCTTCTTTATGGAGTCTAAAAAATCCTTACGTGTTTTCATAAACTAACTTTGTTTTTTCTTCGAAAAATACTTTGTCAATGCGTTCTAGTAAGTAATCCAAATTGGATTCCTTGTCGGCAGAAATACAAATGATTTCCCCTAAATGAGAGTAGTTCTTTTGGATTTCTTCCGTAAACGTGGGGTCATTGTCCCAAATATCCATCTTGTTGATGACGATAAGAAATTTTTTGTTTAGAAGAGTTTGGTTGTAATTCCCAAGTTCACTTCGTAACATTTCCAATTCTTCTTCGAGTTGTAAATTTCCACCGTCAAAAAGAAAAAGAATCCCTTGGACTCGTTCGATATGTTTAAGAAAACTAATGCCAAGTCCAACACCACGAGATGCCCCTTCGATGATTCCTGGGATATCGGCTACTGTATAACGAAATAAGTCTTCATGTCTATGCACCACACCAAGGTTAGGGGAGAGGGTAGTAAAGGCATAACCAGCAATTTTGGGATGGGCATGGGTAATTTTTGCGAGTAGGGTCGACTTACCAGCATTAGGAAGTCCAACGATCCCAATATCTGCTAGTAATTTTAATTCTAATAATAAGGATAATGCGCCACCATCTTCTCCGGGTTGGCTATAGCGAGGAGCTTGTTGTACAGAAGTTTTGAAAAATGTATTTCCCTTTCCACCACGCCCACCCGTAGCAATGATAAAACTTTCTCCGTCGTGGCTGAAATCATAGATGAGTTCCATCGTAACGGAATCAATGATTTGGGTTCCCACGGGGACTTTCAGGATTAAATCTTCGCCATTTTTTCCATTTCTGTTTTGCCCAAGACCTGGTTCTCCGTCCTGTGCCGCATACATACGGTCCGGAAGGTAATTTTCTAGAGTCATCATCCGACCTTCGGCAACAAAGATCACGTCACCCCCTTTGCCTCCGTCACCACCATCCGGGCCACCAAATTCGACAAACTTCTCTTTATGGAAATGGACAGAACCTGCCCCTCCGTGTCCGGCTCGAATTTGAATGGGTACTTCGTCAATAAATCCGCTCATAGTTTCCTTTAGTCAAAAAAAAACCCGTTCAAGGGAGATCCTAAAACGGGTTTCGCCTCTCAAATGTATGAGAGGATTACACTTTCGGGTAAACGGAGATTTGTTGTCTTTCTTTCGTTACGTGTTCGAAAGTCACAACTCCATCAACGAGTGCGTAAAGAGTATGGTCACGACCAATCCCTACATTTTTTCCGGCTTTGTATTCAGTTCCTCTTTGGCGAACAATAATGTTTCCAGCAATTGCTTGTTGGCCACCATATACTTTTACACCAAGTCTTTTCGATACCGAATCACGACCGTTCTTTGTGGATCCACCACCTTTCTTTGTAGCCATTGTTTACCCCTTTATTATTTCGTCTTGGATGGAGATCGCTTGGGAATGAGTGGTCGCTAAACTTTTTAATCCAAATTCAACCATCGAAAGTAGGTTTTGGTAACCCTCTCTTTGGTCCTTCATGACTAAAAATTCTAAATACCCGTCTCGTTTTGTTTCCGATTCCAAACTGCCTTGTGATGCTAAGTAAGAGTGAGCACTCTGAACCAGAGTGGAGACTCCTGCACACAAAAGATTTTCGCCTTTTGAACCTAAGTCCTTGGGAGAATGTCCTTCCAGTTGGATTCCTGCGATTTTCCCTCCTAAATCTTTTAAAATCTTACTATAAATCAATTATCCGTTGATGGATACTACTTGGAGTTTTTGGAGTTGTTGTCTGTGTCCCCAAGACTTCTTGTAGTTTTTTCTTTTTTTGTATTTGAAACCGTGGATTTTGTCACCTTTGCAGTCTTCTAATACTTTCAAAGTCACTTTTGCACCGGAAAGTGCTGGTGAACCAATGTTCACTTTGTTGTTATCGGAAAGGAGTAGGACTTTCGTTTCTACTGTGCTTCCAACCGTGTTTCCTGTTTTTTCTGCGACGAATACCTGGTCAGGAGAAACTTTAAATTGTTTGGCTCCAAGTTCAATAATGGCGAACATATAACTATCCTAATCTCTTTCTCGAATGTAGTTCTTACCAGGATTTCTGATGGGCACCTCTTGTCAAACTGAAATCCCCATTTACAGCCTAACTGGATTAGAATTTCTGGTAAAAACAATGGAAATTCGCAACATCGCCATCATCGCACACGTCGACCACGGTAAGACGACACTAACAGATTGTATCCTTCGCCATACGGGCGCCGTAACCGCAAAAGAAGACCGAGAAAGACTCATGGATTCCAACGCATTGGAACAGGAAAAAGGGATTACCATCCTTGCCAAGAACACTTCGGTAAAATACAAAGGCACTCGCATTAATATCGTAGACACTCCAGGCCACGCTGACTTCGGAGGAGAAGTGGAACGAGTTCTGTCCATGACAGACTGTACACTATTACTTGTCGATGCTTTCGACGGACCAATGCCACAAACTCGGTTTGTGCTTGGAAAATCACTCCAACTCGGTCACAAACCAATCGTAGTTGTGAACAAAGTTGACCGTGAAGGTGCAAGACCTGGTTACTCAGTAGACAAAGTATTTGATTTATTCAGTGATCTCGGTGCCACCGAAGAACAGTTAGATTTTCCTATCATTTATGCATCAGCAAAACAAGGTTGGGCCGTAAACCAACTTTCCGAAGTGCCGGGAACCAACATCGAACCACTCCTTGATAAAGTTTTGGAACATGTCGCTGCCGTAAAAAGCGAAAGTGATAAAGCTCTACAATTCCAAGTAACAGCACTTGATTACAATGAATATGTTGGTCGTATTGCCATTGGTAAAATCTACCAAGGTACTATGAAAAAAGGTGCTGACGTAACACTCGCAAAAACAAACGGAACTACTGCTAATTATAAAATCACAAAACTTTATGGTTACGAAGGACTCACTCGTTACGAGATTGATGAAGCCGGATCTGGGGATATCGTAGCGATGGCTGGGATTCCAGATGTGTTCATCGGGGATACTGTTTGTGATCTTGGAAATCCGCTTCCACTCCCTGCCATCCAAGTAGAAGAACCTACTGTTTCCATGTTCTTTATGGTCAACAACTCACCGTTTGCTGGTAAAGAAGGAAAGTTTGTGACTACAAGAAATCTTCGGGAACGTTTGGACAGAGAACTTGAAACAAACGTGGCACTTCGTTTAGAAGAAACGGAAGACAAAGATCGTTTTAAAATTTTAGGACGTGGGGAACTCCACTTATCCATCCTCATTGAAAACATGAGAAGAGAAGGATACGAACTCCAAGTATCTCGCCCAGAAGTAATTATCAAACAAAACGAAGTTGGTGAAAAAATTGAACCTTACGAAACACTCGTAATGGATCTACCAGACCAATACTCGGGCGCTTGTATCCAAGAACTAAACCGACGTAAAGGTGAGTTAACAGGAATGGATGCTCATACTTCCGGAATCACTCGTGTAGAATATGTCATTCCGACAAGAGGACTCATTGGATTCAGAGGCCATTTTATTTCTGAAACTCGTGGAGAAGGGGTAATGTCTAGCCGCTTCCTACGTTTTGATAAATACAAAGGTGAAATTCCTGGTCGTAAAAACGGAGCGCTCATTTCTATGGATTCTGGTGAATCCACTGCATATGCATTATGGAAAGTGCAAGAACGTGGTGAACTATTCATTGAGCCACAAGTGGCCGTTTATCCAGGGATGATCCTTGGTATGAATAGCAGGGATTCCGATTTGGAAGTAAACCCTGTTCGTGAGAAAAAGTTAACCAACGTTCGTGCTTCTGGATCGGATGAAGCGATTCGTTTGGTTCCACCGAAGAAACTGACTTTGGAACAATCCATTGAATTTTTAGATGATGATGAACTTTTGGAAGTAACTCCACAAAGTTTGCGTCTTCGTAAAAAAGTTTTGGATGCAAGTATGAGAAAAAGATCTGGCGGTGGGAGATAAACAGAATTTAATATTCTAACTAATCTCTCATCAAAAAGAAAAAGGGACTAAGGATTTAGTCCCTTTTTTATGTACAAATAGAATTTAGAAACCTAAACCTTTGAGAGCATTTCCAGCGCCTGGAATTTTTTTCAAAGCATCACTTGCTTTTCCTTTGATTACTTCTTTGACAGCACCACCGATGAGATCGGTGAGAGTACCAAGTCCGACTCCTAACTCTACATTTGGATTACGGATGTCTCCATAAGTTCGAAAGGGAATAAAAAGCCTTTCATCTTTGATGAGATTGCCAACAATTTTATTACGAAAGGCTTTTGGATCTCCTTGGCCTTTGGTGGCTTGTTTGATTTTTTCATCTACAGATGCCAAAGATTTTTTGGATTCTTCTTCATCATACAACATACCCATTTTCATTTCATGGTAGTTTGTTGTGGTGACAATGTAAGATCCTTTGGTGATCTGTAAGTCATAGTTTTTAGTAGGAAAGGTTGGTTCGTCTAGAAAGGTTACTTTCCCATTGCTGTATTCAACATGAAAGGAAACGTCTTTTTTTAGTTCTGCTTTTTCTTTTAGTTTGTCCAATTTTAAGCCAGCTTGGTTTAAAGCAGGCAGTTCCCCTGCAATCGCATCGAAAGCAGCAAATCCCGAAACAAACGAATCTTCTTTCATGGTAACTTCATAATTAACTTTGGGATTCACGAGTCCTGTTTTGGCAACGAAAGGTGTTACTTTTCCCTCTGTTTCTAATAAAAATTTGGCCGCTTCTTTTTTGTTTCTTCCAATAATCGTGATATCAGCATCAAAATTCACATTCACATTGTTATGTGACTCAAGATCACTTCCATCTATATCAATGTCCTTTAATTCTAAATCCAATTTTTGAATTTGAATTTGTTGACCGGTTTTACGCATATTCACTCGGATGTTTCCCTCTTGAATGCCAACAAGACCCATTTTGATAGCAATCGGAATATCTTTGATAGAGAATGGACCGGACGGTGGGGCACTCGCTTTTTCTTTAGCCTCTTCTTCTGCTTCCTTTTTCTTCTCCGCCAGAGCTTCTGCAGAAAGGGCGGGATTTTTTTCTCCATCTACAATTTTCGGTGTTTTGAAAAGAGAAGTAAGATTGTTGCCTCCATCTTCATTCATGGTTAGAGAGATTTCTGGTTGTTTGAGGAGGATTTTATTTACCTTTAAGGTTTTTGTCAAAAGTGCTAAAAAGGAAATCTTAACTTCTGCTTTTCCAAGCTGAATGAGACCTTTGGGTTTTGATTTTCTTTCGTCGAGAGGAATGCCTTTGTTTGCTACTTCATCTCTTGGGGCAAGAATAATTCCTTCAATTTCTATCCCAGAGAGAACATTGAATAGACTGATGTTGACTGATTCGACATGGGCTCGCACATTGATGGATGATTCAATCTGTTTGACTAAAAAACTTGGAGTGATCAAACTTCCGGCAAAAACTAACGCGATGATTACGATGAGGAGAATGCCTGCGATGACCGCACCAATTCCGTAACCTATTTTTTTCATATGGTCTCCTAATTCCGACACTAACGAGTGGAATAGAGACTAGGATAAATTTTATTTCTGTAAAGTAAAAAAGGGAAGGAAATTAATTCAAAAACCTAACCGAACTGATAATGTTAGTTAACTGTTGGAAAAGTTCATCACCCACTTCTTCATCGGAGTTGTAGGTAACGAGAAGCATTCTAGATTTGTTGGCCACCATATATACCATCCACACACGATCTTCCTTTAAAAATTCGCAGGCTCGAATGGAGGAACCTTCATTGTTTTCAAAAACTGCGACATTTTCCGCATCATAATCGATTTCATGTATTTTTAAGTAGTTCTCTAATTCTTGGTCAACATTGAAATCTTCTAATTTTGATTCGAAGGCGTAAACTTGCAAGGCACCTCCACCATCGGGGTGGAAAAAGGCTGGAATTTCTTCTACCACCATATGTTCCCAAGTGGCAGGGAATAGAAAGGAATACCAACCTTGCGGGGATCGAAATTGTTTATAGAGTGGTTTTGTCATAAGAATTCCCTTTTCTTTCCAATAAATCTTTGGAGTAATGGCAGTAAATGATTTTCAAAAGAAAATGGTATTTCCCTGTCATTGCTCTTTATTTCGTCAGTAGTTTTTTGGGAACTGTAACTGCACAAGTCTCTGGTTATGAATCAGCTTATCCCTCTGCCTACTTGTTGGGATTATCTTCTTCTGGGGTGGTTAGCCCAAATTCAATGGGAACTGTTTACGGGAATTCAGCTTTCCTCTCCTTTCAAAACAAACATCTTGTGGATGGCGGGGTAAACGTAAGTTATGCGAATCCAAAAACGTCTCCTTTATATCTATCTGGCGCCACATATTTTTCTTATTCTGAATCGATTGGATTTGGGTTCCGAGGTAAACCAATTTTTTTAAGATCTTTCCCGGTAGACGAAAGATACTCAAATTATGCCTTTCAAGGTTTTGTTACTTGGAGATGGAACGAGTATCTATCGTTTGCACTTCACTTGGGTCCTGGTGTATCAGGAAGGATGGGTGGATATAGTTCTTATTCTTGGAACGTTTCTGCCTCCACAGCAATTCAATATGGAGATTTTCGATTCGGAGTAATTTTAGAGTCTCCAGGTAATTACAGGTTTGATAAATATTTAGGATCGGAAAATTTAAAAGAACGCCTCCCTGAACGTTTGTTAGTAGGGGTAGGTTACAAAATTACAGAACTCATTGATTTACAAGTCGAAGGGAATCGTACTTTTTTTGAAAAGTCCCATATCTCATTGAACGGAGGGAATAATTCATTTTCTTATCCAATTCGAACCATGTATGCTGGTAACATTGGTATAGCGATAGGTAAAATAGAATCCTTCCAAATTTTAACTGGAATTGGTAGAGAGTTTCGGGCTGATTCTAGTTTAAGAGGATTTTATACAGGATCTATTGGAATTGCTGGTTCCATTTTTCCCGGAGAACTTGGTCCTGGGTATTTGTATTCTCTATCTTTGCAAAGATCGGGTTTAAGTGTCCCCGAAAGAGAAGGGGCGGAGACCCGTGCCTCTGCCCAAATCCAAATCCAGTTTCAATGAAGAACACCATTTGCTTAAATTTTGCGCAAATTGGTTGGTTTCCATAAACACACCTTCTCCGTTTTGCCCTAATAGAATGCAAATTGTAGAGAAATATAGGATAATCTGACTTCTTTAGGCGAGATGCACTGTCGGTACGATACTTGCATCTAAATCAGAAAGGTATCCTATATGGTTGATTTCAAAGTTTCCAAACGAATGCTCGTCAACTTCCGCGGACAAAACAAGGTCGTGGGAGGATTAACAGATAAAGATAAAATTGCGATCCTTCTCTACATTTCCAAAGAATTTGCCAATTTAGATAGAGAAGACCAACTCTTTTCCAAAGTCATCCTGATCTGTCAGGAAATTTTTGAGTCGGACAATACGACACTCCGGCTCTGGGATGGAGAATATCTTGTCCCAGTCAAGTTTGTCAAAGAGACAGAACCCCCTCGCCGAAACTTAGTAATGGGAGAAGGTTATTCGGGAGCAGTTTTTGAAACTAAAGAACCTGTCCTTGTGAACGACCTCACCCGTTCGGCTCATTTTTTTGACGAAGGCGAAACCACAAAATCGGTGATGTGTGTTCCGATCATGCAGAAAGAAGAAATTCTTGGAACCCTTGCGGTTGAAAGTGAACGTGAAAATTTTTATATTACCGATGATTTAGAAATTTTAGAGGCATTAACATCACAACTGGCTTTAGCACTTTACGGGGTCAGACTCATTGAAGGACTAGTTACCGCAAGAGCAAGAGAAGCTGCTATTTTAAATCAGTTGGAGTGGGATTTGAAAATGGGACGAAATGTCCAAAGCCAAATTCTGCCACAAGACTTAAGTGCTTGGAATGGAATCTATTTTGCAAGTCACTATGAACCTATGGCAGAAGTCAGTGGTGATTTAGTGGATATTGTTAGACAAGGTCATTCTTTAACTGCAATTAACATTGATGTGTCGGGACATGGAATTCCTGCAGCCCTTGTGACTATGGCAATTCACCACCAATTCCGTAGATCCGTGATGGCAGGACTTGGACTCACAGAAATTATGGAAGAACTTGGTGAAAAACTAAGAGAACAATTACCAGAATCTACCTATTTCACTGCCTTTATGGTTCGAATCTTTAGTGATTATACATTTGGCTATGTAAATGCGGGCCACCAACGAATGCTTCATTACAAAGCAGCTGATGACACTTTCATTCAGTACGATACCAAGGGGGTACCCCTCGGGATTCTTCCTGTAAGAAAAATTGATTATGAAGAAAAACAAGGACGTTTGGAACCTGGAGATTTTTTACTTCTGATCTCCGATGGATTCAGTGAACAAAGAAATCATTTAAAAGATGAGGTTGGTGTCGAAAGAATTCAATCTTGGTTACATGATGAACGAGAAAAACTAGTGATGGAAGGACGTGGAAAGGTTGATTTAAAAAAACTTTCTGCAGCCTTTGTTGAAAGGTTTAGAGCCTATCAAGGTGATGTTCCTAACGGGGATGACCTAAGTTTTCTTTTTCTTTATTGTGGAGACTCCATTCCTGAAGCTTCGCATTACATCCAAATGGCAAAACAATCAAATTCAAAAATGAAAATGGAAGAAGCTTATGCGCAAGCTTTAAAAGCTTTTAGCATTGATTCTTCTTTAAAAGAGATATTGGTGTTTTTGGGAAAAATGTATTACCGTGATGGCAAATATAAAGAGGCCATTCGGTATCTAGAAGAATACTTGAGAACATCTGGTGATAATACGGCAGCCTCGCATTTTATGATGGGAAGAGCTTATTACAAAGCTGGAATGATATCGGAAGCAAAACGAGCGCTAAAGATGGCACTCTCTAGTGACCATAGTTTTGCAAAAGCAAGTATACTACTTGCACAATGTTATTTGAAAGAAAATGCGAAACCAAAAGCAATCAAAGTATTGCAACAAGGCGTAAAGAACACACCTCAAAGTTTGGAACTAAAAACTTCTCTTCTGAGGTTAGAATCACACTCGCAAAAAGTCGGTTAAGGAAAGTTTTATGAAACAAGTTAGCATATTTTTATTTTTAATGATTCTTCTTTTTTGCTCCACACTTGGAGCAGAAGAAGTAACAAATAGTCAAGAAAGTCTGGAATCTTTGGCAAAAGAAATGGCAAGTATCAAGTCTTCTCTTGCTGAAACAAAACTTGCTTTAGAAACAACAAAACAAGAAGCCAATTGGGTCTGGACCTGTATTGCAGCCTTTCTTGTATTTTTTATGCAAGCTGGTTTTGCTTATGTGGAAGCAGGATTCACAAGAGCAAAAAATGCAGTAAACATTCTTATGAAAAACTTCTCTGACTTAACAGTTGGAGCGATTGCCTATTGGGTGATTGGTTTTTCCATTATGTTTGGGCCTCAAGTATTAACGGGATTTGGGGTGGGAGTACCTTCTTTTGCAGAAAGTTTAATCAATGCAGAAGATGGTAGTATGGACCCTTCCAAATATACTTTCTTTATCTTCCAAATTGTTTTTGCGGCCACTGCAGCAACCATAGTTTCGGGAGCGATGGCAGAAAGGACTAAGTTCTCAGCCTATTTGGTTTTCTCTATCATCATCACTGCTTTTATTTATCCTATTTTCGGCTCTTTTGCTTGGGGAAGTCTACTCGGAATTTCCACAGGATTTTTAGAATCCCTTGGACTTGGCGGTGGAGACGGAGTGGGATTTCATGACTTTGCCGGATCCACTGTTGTGCATAGTGTAGGTGCTTGGGCAGGGCTTGCTGGTGCGATTGTAGTCGGACCTAGGATGGGAAAATTCCAAACCGATGGAAGAGTGTATCCAATTTTGGGTCATAATATGTCCATGGCTGCCCTCGGTGTGTTCATTCTTTGGTTTGGTTGGTTTGGATTTAACCCTGGTTCTACCACTTCCATTGAAGGAGGTAGTTTCGCAAGGATTGCTGTTGTGACTCATATGGCTGCCTGCGCAGGTGCCATCGCTGCCATGGTTCTTACTTGGCTTCTATTTAAAAAACCAGAAATTGGTTTAACCTTAAATGGAGGACTGGCAGGGCTTGTGGCCATCACGGCTCCTTGTGATGTAGTGAGTATCACTGGTGCCATTTGTATTGGTGCAGTCGCTGGGGTTCTTGTGATTGTCTCTGTCCTTTTCTTAGATAAAATTAAAATTGATGATCCAGTGGGAGCCGTTTCAGTCCACGGGGTTTGCGGCGCTTGGGGGACACTAGCGGTTGGTCTTTTTAGCATAGAAACCGGATTATTTTCTGGCGCTGGATTTGCCCAATTTGCTGCTCAAGCAATAGGTGTAGCCACTGCCTTTCTTTGGGCTTTCCCAACCAGTTTCCTTATGTTCTATTTGATCAAAAAGACCATTGGACTTCGGGTTTCGGAAGAAGAAGAATTATTAGGTTTGGATATTTTAGAACACGGAAACGAAGCTTATCCCGTTTCCAAATAGTCCTTGACCCTAGGCATTCTGTATGGGATGCCTAGGGTGTGTTTCGTTTTCCTTTATTGTTCATTTTATTTTTAGTTGGTTGTTTTGAATACGAAGAGACCATCCTCTTTCGAAAACTTAGTTCTGGTACTGTGGAAATTGCTTATACAGTTCCTTTAAAAAGGGATTCAAATGATTCCCTTATCAAATTTTTACCCACTTCCAAAGATGAAATCATTAATTCTGTAAAAAAGAAATCGAATAACAACCTACAGGTGAGAGACTTTACCTTTCGGGAATTGGAAAAATCAGAAACCACAGATATGTATTTCAAACGAAAAGGAAAGGTTTCATACAAACTCGACTTTGAAGATCCTTTGCATTTAGAAGGGGTTTTGATTGGCACTTTCTCGATTAAGTCAAAACCAAGGTCATTGACTGTTAAAAGGGACTTCCCCAACCTAACAGATAACGCGATTCTTGATAGCAGTGCAGGTGAGAAAAAAATCATTTCGGAGACATCTAGATTACTCAAGGAAGGACGTATCCAGTTTAAGGTTTTATTTCCAAAGGATTCAGAGTGCAGCTCAAACCGTGGTTTTATTGGCCTTGGGAATTTAACTTACCAAATCCCTTTGCAAGAAACTTTGGAAAATCCAGAATCCAAAACTTGGGAGTATAAAATACGTTTTTTCTAAACGAGTTTTAATTCTTTTGCCGTTTTGATAAACAAATCAAAACCATCTAAATTTTTCTGTTCTGGAATATAGTGTAATTCTTGTTTTAGATAACGATCTGTCACAGCAATTGGCAACCGTTTCTCTTCTTTTATGATTGAATCCAATTCTTTGAGTCCATATTCTAAAGCGGTTAAAAAAAGCCGGTCATCCCAAACCTTTCCTTTGGGGAAAGCCCAGAAAGCAAAACAAAAATAAAGTCCGGTTGATTGGTTCCACCATTCCGCAAGATCCACAACTTGGTATCCTGGAACTGGGGTTTGCAATAAGGCATGGTCACCAAACAGAAGATGAGACCCAATCCCATCTAACATCATTTGGGAAATTTCTGAGGCAGGGGTGGGAACCACTTCCACAATTTTCCCAAACTCACGATAGAGTAAACATTGCAATAAGGCCACACTCGATCTTGACCCCTTGTCCGTATAAACTACCTGGGGCATTTCTGTATCATTTTCGTGCCGGAAGAAGAGAACGGAACGAACGACATCTCTTGCGCAAACACCTACAACTTTTGTATAATCTAGGGTATCATGGTTTCTTTCACATTCGATTGAAGAGACGAGGGCACAATCCAGTTCTCCTTGTTTCAGAAGTTCAATGAGAACACTTGGATTCTCATATACTGGTAAATATCCGGAAGTTCTCTCAAAATACAGGGTTAGGGGGCGGGCATTCAGGTGTTTTACAATGCCAATTTTCATTATCTAATTTCCCTTCTAAAAAACAACTTGTCAGAACGAGAAAAACGTGTCGAATCACTTACGAGGGCAAATTGGACTTTCGAACATCTTTAAACACAATCGGTGATGCCGAATTTGAATTCATTAAAAATTTGGTGTACAAACAAGCTGGGATTTTTTTAGCTCCACATAAAAAAATCATGGTACAGTCCAGACTCAATGCAAGGCTTCGTACATTAGGAATTACTAGTTTTGAAAACTATGTAGCAAAACTAAAATTAGATCCTAAGTTTGCTACAGAAGAAATGCAGGAGCTCATCAACCGCATTACGACAAACAAAACTGATTTTTTTCGTGAAAACCATCATTTTGAATTTTTAAAAAACCAATACTTTCCTGCTTTAGAACAAGCTGTTGCCACTGGTGGTCCCAAATCTCTTCGGATTTGGTGTTCAGCTTCTTCCACTGGAGAGGAGCCTTATTCCATTGCCATCACTGTGTATGACTACTTCCATACAAAACCTGGTTGGAATTGCAAAATTTACGCATCCGATATTGATACTCAAGTGATAGCTACTGCAAAAAAAGGAGTGTATCGGGATGACCGTCTCGAACCAGTTTCAGAAGCAGTGAAAGCAAAACACTTCAATAAAACCATTGAAAAAGATCATGTCTATTATGAAGCAAAACCTCATCTAAAGGCTTTGATTGATTTTAGACAAATTAATCTTTTGCATTTTCCATTTCCTATCACAGAGAAATTGGATTTAATCTTTTGTCGGAATGTAGTCATTTATTTCGACAAACAGACACAAAAAACTTTGTTCCAAAACTTTGAAGTGAGTCTGAAACCAAAAGGCTATTTGATTCTTGGTCATTCAGAAACTATGTTTGGAATTTCAGATAGTTTCAAGTTTTTAGGACATACGATTTACCAGAAGAAAGACTAAACAATCTCTGGTTCATTGGTCCAAATCTTTTTTAAGTCTTCCCACATCTGGTAGGGTTCATAGATGACAATTCGAGTATTGGAAAGTACATCTAAAAATCCTGCCTCATTGGGAAACCTTGGCACAATGTGTTCGTGGATATGAGGGATGGATCCTCCACTATTTTTTCCCAAATTATAACCAATATTAAACCCTTGCACCTTCCATTGTTTCTCCAAAATTCGCATCGTTTTTTGCGTCAATCGGTGGATGTCCAAAGCTTCTGCTTCAGTGAGTTCTAAGTAGTGGATGATATGACGTTTCGGAAAGATGATAATATGACCTGGATTATAAGGAAAAAGATTCACTGAAACAATCGAAAGTTCTGTTTCTGCAATGGTCAGGTTAGGAACAATTTCGTTTTTGTCACGAACCCCACAAAGGATGCAGTCCACATTGGGTCTATCCCCTTTGGCATAACCCAATTTCCCGATGCTGAACAGGTTTTTTCTAAGTGAATGTTCTTCATAGGAACTCATTTGTACTTTCAATCTCCCCAAAGGATTAAAGGATTGCAAGGATTTTGACAGGTATACAGTAAGAAAGTAACAGTGTCAGAATCGCCTCATATTCCCGTACTTCCAAGAGAAGTCATTGATTTGCTACAAAAATCGGAAGTCACCGAACCTCAGTGGTTTTTAGATGGAACTGCTGGTGAAGGTGGTCATTCCAAACTCATCCTCCAAACCTTTCCTAAGGCAAAGTTGATTCTTATCGATCGAGATGCCGTCATGTTGGAAAGGGCAAAAAAAGAAATCCAATCTGTCATTGGTTCACTTGACCGTGTTCATTCCTTCCAAATGAATTTTTCTGAAGTGGACAAGGAATTGTTGGAATCTTTAGGTTGCCCGGGTCTTGACGGTGCCTTGGTTGACTTAGGTGTTTCACTTTTTCATTTTCTACATTCAGGTCGTGGATTTACGTTTAAAAATGAAGAACCTTTGGATATGAGACTCGAACCACAGGTAGGTAGAAAAACTGCCGCCGATATAGTCAATTATAGCACCGTTTTACACTTAAAAAAGGTATTTTGGGAATATGGGGAAGAACGTTGGGCTTTAAAAGTAGCCAATAACATTGTACAGTCGAGACACAAAAAAAAATTCGAAACCAATACCGATCTAGTAAAACTTGTGGAGGCATCCATTCCAAGAAAGTTCTGGCCAAAAGAATCACATCCAGCAACAAAAATATTTCAGGCATTACGGATCGAAGTCAACGAAGAACTGTTACATGCAGAAAAAGGAATCCGTAACATTGCCGAGTGTTTGAAACTGGGTGGTGTACTCGCTTGTATTTCCTTCCACTCTTTAGAAGACAGAATTGTCAAATGGACTTTCCGGGACTTAAAGACAACCGAACATTTTGAAATCCTAACCAAAAAACCAATTTTACCCACTGATACAGAAATCAAAGAAAATCGCGCATCAAGATCGGCAAAATTAAGAGGTCTTCAAAGGATAAATCCGATAATAAATCAGAGATGGGAACGATGACTGGAAAATTAAAAAACATTCCGAAATTCTGTATCGATTTTATTTCTCCGCTCAAACCATTTGTTCTTCTGATTCCATTTCTATTGTTTTTTTATTCCAATGTTTGGCAAGGTTTAGAAAAGGCAAGACTCACCCGTCAAATCCATGAACGAACTACCACCAAAGAAGAATTAAAACGCAAAAACGATGAATTAAAAATCGGAATAGTTTCTTATACTTCCGCAGAACGGATCGAAACCCTTTACAGAAGAACTTATCAGTTTCTTCCAATCAGTTTAGGAAATCGTACGGTGACCATCGAACTTCCTCCGATTCCTGATGAGGTTAACACTCAAAAATAATGAAAGTATCAGAAATTATCAAACGAATCCCTGACATAAAATTAATCAAAGGAGAAGGTTCTACAGAAGTAGGTTATATTTGGGCTGATAGTCGAAAATTAAAAGCCCAGGATATCTTTGTTTTGCCGGAAGAAAACTCAGAAAAACAAGAGACCTATTTAAAAATGGCTCTCGAACATGGATCGGAAGTTGTTATTATTTCTAAACGCGATTTAAAATTAAAAACCTTAGATTTCTTTCCTGTGATTCTCGAAACGGATGAACTCGTGGGAGAAGTTCATGGGAAAACTGCATGTTTGCTTGCAGGTAATCCAGCAAAAAAAATGAAAATTGTGGCCATCACTGGAACAAATGGAAAAACTTCTTTAACATTCATCCTTTTCCACCTAGCAAGAAAAGTTGGGAAAAATGCTGCATTAATTGGGACCGTTCAAATCCAAATTATGGATCGAGTTTTAGAATCGGGATATACAACTCCAGATGCTTCTTCGTTAAACTTGCTGCTCAAACAGATGTTAGAAGAAGGGATAGAATATGTATTTATGGAAATGAGTAGCCATGGATTAAAACTCGGACGAGTTGCGGGTCTTGAAATTACATGCGCTGGTTTTACAAATTTAACCCAAGACCATTTGGATTTTCATACTTCGATGGAAGATTATTTTGAAAGTAAGTTTAAAATCTTTCAACTTTTAGAACAATCCTCCGTGAAAAATAAATTTGGTCTTGTTGCTTCTGATGTTTCCTTTGGCGATAAGATGGTCAAAAGAATTGCGGATGCAAAGTTTAAATCACCAATTTATTTACTTGGAAAATCAGGGGAATTCAACTATTCAAATACGAAACTATCATTACTTGGAAGTGAATACCGCTTTCATAAAAAAGCAAAAAACCTTCCTTTTATTGAAGTCCGTAAAATTCGAACGAACCTACTTGGAAATTTCAATGTATTCAATACTTCATTTGCCTTGGCAGTGGCATACGAGTTAGGTTTTCCATGGGAAGAAGTGATTTCTTGTCTGGAAAAAATTCCAACTGTTCCTGGACGGTTTCATGTTGTTCCATTTCCTGATAGGTCAAGAATTGCTGTTGTGGATTATGCCCATACTCCCGATGCTTTAGAAAACATTCTAAAAAGCTGTGTGGAAATTGCTCCCAAACAAATCATTTGTTTATTTGGATGTGGGGGGGACAGAGACCGCACCAAACGTCCGCAAATGGCAAAAATTGCGGAGAACCTAGCTGATCTTGTCATTCTCACTTCCGACAATCCCCGGACAGAGTCGCCAGAGGCAATTTTAGATGAAATTGAATCTGGATTCTCCCGTGGTTTCCAAAGATATGAAAAAATTGTAGATCGAAGAATGGCAATCAAACGAGCCGTGAGTTTACTCGAACGGGATGGAATTTTGGTCGTTGCAGGAAAAGGTCATGAAACTTACCAAATCATCGGAAAAGAAAAATCAAAATTTATCGATTTTGAAGAGATAGAGAATGCTTTTCAAAACTTAGAATTAGGTCGATAGGGGAAATAGAATGTTCCAGTGGATTTATGAATCGTTTGGAAACGATTATGGTTTCCTTAGAGTTTTTAGTTATGTAACACTCCGTGCGATGATGGCGGGTCTTACTTCTATGTTTATTACTTTTCTTTTTGGAAAGTCATTGATTTCGTTTCTTCTCTCTTTGAAGTTTCGCGAATCGGTTCGTAACGATGGTCCGCAATCTCATGCTGCCAAATCCGGTACTCCTACAATGGGAGGGTTGATTATGATATTATCCCTTACCATCTCCACTCTGTTATGGGGGAATCTTTCCAATCTCAACGTTTTGTTACTTCTTGTCTCAGCCATTCTATTTGCAGGGCTTGGATTTACTGATGATTATATGAAATCGGTAAAAAAAATCAAAGGGGGAATGCGAGCTAGAACAAAGTTTCTAGTTACTATCTTCTTTGCTGTATCCATCACAACTCTCTACTTTTACTTTACAGGAAAATCAAATACTGTTGCAACCAAAGGAACTATATTTACGATAACAGATTTATTTTTGCCCTTTGTAAAAGGACCCGTATGGAATTTAGGAATTTTAGCTGTTCCCTTTGCCATCATAGTTCTCATTGGAAGTTCTCATGCCGTCAACTTAACGGATGGTTTGGATGGATTAGCTTCTGGCACCGTTGTCATCGCCACCGCAACATTTGCATTGATTTCTTACGTATCGGGAACTCCTTCCGCTGCCAACTACCTTCACATTCCGTATCTTCCTGGATCTCATGAATACTCTGTTTTTCTTGCGGGTCTTTCTGGTGCTTTGCTTGGATTTTTATGGTTTAATTGCCATCCAGCCCAAGTCTTTATGGGAGATACTGGATCTCTATTTCTTGGATCCACACTTGGACTTGTTGCCATTATGCTCAAAAAAGAAATCCTTCTTGTGATTCTTGGAGGAATATTTGTGGCTGAGGCAGTAAGTGTCATTTTACAAGTGGGTTCTTTTAAACTGACTGGGAAACGTATCTTCAAAATGGCACCATTGCATCATCATTTTGAATTGTCCGGTTGGTCGGAAGAGAAGGTTGTGATTCGATTTTGGATCATTGGAATCATCCTTGCGATCATTACCTTATCCACATTGAAAATCCAATAATGCAAATTTTCCGGAACTTACAAAACCTCTTTCGGTTTGGGACTTCGAGGTTTGATGGTCCGGTATTGTATGGGATTTTTCTTTTGTTTGGAATGGGGGTTGTAGTTATGTACAGTGCCTCCGTAATTCCAGCCGAACGTGAGTTTTCAGATCCCAACTATTATCTAAACAAACAGTTGTTATGGGGAGCAATCGGGATTTTTTCTTTTTTGGTATTCAGTCAAATTCCTTATCAGTTTCTTGTTCGGTGGTCTTTTTTATTTTCAGTGATAAGTTTATTACTTCTGATTTCAGTCTTTATTCCTGGACTCGGTAAATCCGTTGGGACTAGTTATGGAAGAAGTTTTAATCGTTGGATTCAGATCGGTGGAATACAAATCCAACCATCTGAATTTTCCAAAATCAGTATTTTGCTATTTTCCTCTTATTTCTTTTATAATTTTGATTTCAAAAAAGTAAAATGGGATCGAAAAAAAATTACATCGGTTTTTTTGATTTTTGTAACTTTGGTTCTCATTGTCATTGAACCTGCATTCGGAACCACAGTCGAACTTCTTCTTGTTTTATTCTTTTTCGTCCTTCTTGCTGGTTTTCCCATGAAACGACTTTTTATTTTGGGTGCTTCCGTTTTGCCTCTACTTGTGGTCCTTGTGACGCAAGTTGGGTACCGTAAAAAACGTTTAGAAATTTGGCTTGATCCTTATAAATTTCGATTTGATGAAGGGCACCAGCTTGTGACTAGTTTTCGTGCCTTTTTTGACGGAGGAAGTTTGGGTAGACCTGTTGGATCAGGTTATGCCCATCGCTATTTAGCTTATAGTCATACCGATTTTGTCATGGCCTCTTTTGTTGAAGACTTTGGGTTTTTAGGATTTTTGTTTTTTCTTTCTCTCATTATCTTTCTTCTTGTTCGAGTCTATTTTTTGCTTCTTCGGACAAATGACAAACTTGGCTTTTTTTTGGGTTCGGGGATTCTGATCCTCTTTGGTTTCCAAACCATATTGAACTTATTTGTTGTTACAGGTATTGTACCAGTGACTGGGATCTCACTCCCATTTCTCAGTTATGGGGGATCGTCTCTGATCACAATATTCATCCTATTCGGAATTCTTGCCAACATCACAAGTAAAGAGAACCTGGTCTTATGAGTGGATCTGTTCTAATTGCTGCCGGTGGGACCGGTGGTCATATTTCTCCAGGTGTAGCACTGGCAGAAGTTTTGGCTGAAAAACTTTCTTCCTTTGGATTTGATGCAGTGTATCTGCATTCCCTTGTCCGAAACAAAGACAACCCAGACTTACTGAGTCCCCCTTGCGAGGTAATTTGGCACAATGTACCACAGTTAGGTGGTTTAAGAACAATATTTTATCCTTTTTTATTTATATTTCCCTTCTTAA
This sequence comes from Leptospira meyeri, assembly GCF_004368965.1. Taxonomy (NCBI): domain Bacteria; kingdom Pseudomonadati; phylum Spirochaetota; class Leptospiria; order Leptospirales; family Leptospiraceae; genus Leptospira; species Leptospira meyeri. The sequence continues at coordinate 466,259 of NZ_SORO01000001.1, forward strand.
AAACTATTTTTTTATTCAATCGATTAAAAGTGAAAGCCGTGATCGGGATGGGAGGTTATTCAAGTCTTCCTTCTATCCTATATGCAATCCTATTTCGAAAACAATTATATCTTTGCGAACAAAATTGTGTCCCGGGAAAAATTACACGAATCTTTGCTAAATTCTCAAAAAAAATTGCATTTAGTTTTCCATTAGCGGAAGGTTATGCGATAAGCGGTAAAACCATTGGTAATCCCGTTAGAAGAAGAGTGATTCCGGAACACCTCAATATAAGACAAAATGAAAATCTTCATGAAGGAAAAAAGAATACGGTAAATGTTTTGGTGCTTGGAGGATCCCAAGGTGCAAGACAACTCAACCAAATGATTCTCAAAACCATGGAGAATCCGGAAATTTCATCAAAATATAAATTCAGATTACTCACAGGAACTTCTCTGTATGAGGAAACGAAATCAAAATCATTGGGTGATGCCGAAATCATCTCATATGCCAATGATATGAAACCAAACTATGAGTGGGCAAACATTGTTGTAGCAAGATCAGGTGCTGGTGTTCTTGCTGAATGTTTGGTGTTTGGATTGCCAATGATCCTCATTCCTTATCCCTACGCTGCAGATAACCACCAAAAGGAAAATGCAAATTATATAGAATCGCAAGGCGCTGGAGTGACCATTCATTCCACTTCAGATGATCCAACAAGGCTTGTACAAATTTTGCTTGGATGGAAAGACCATTCAGAAATCCTTCGTGAGATGGGACATGTATCCTTGGCATTATCCAATGTCAATGCAGCATACCAAACTGTTTTATATTTTTTTACTGATCATAATTGAAGTATCTCAAAAATGAAAGGTCCGATTTTATTTTTAGGAATTGGTGGGAGTGGGATGTCGAGTCTTGCTCATATGGCTCTCGATTTAAAGCTACCTGTATTGGGATATGATCAGAAAAATACCGATACCACAGCTTACTTAGAAAAACGAGGGGCTTTCATTCAAAATGATATTTCTAAAATTCCGTTAGAAGGAATAGAAATGGTTGTTTATAGCTCAGCTATCAATGATAAACACAAACAAGTGTTTGATGAAATTAAACAAAAAAAAATCTCTCTAAAACATAGATCTGAATTTATGCACCTGCTTGTTTCTAAACAGAGATCAATCTCTGTTGCAGGTAGCCACGGCAAAACTTCAACAACAACGATGGTTTCACAAATTCTTTCCGAACAGGGAATGGATCCTACCATTATGATTGGCGGAGATACAAGTCTCCTTGAAAAAAGGGGCGGTAAAGTAGGAAAAGGAAATTTTGCTGTTTACGAATCAGACGAATCTGATGGAAGTTTTTTGAAACACAAAGCCTCAATTCGTTTATTGACAAATATTGATAACGACCACTTGGATTATTACAAAACAAGAGATCGTTTAGAAAATGCATTTTTTGATTACATGGCATTTGGTATTGCAGGGGACCTTGTTTTATTTGCCAATGACCCCGGGATTCGGGATGTATTATCTCATAAAACGAAAGAAATTTCCTTTCACCCCGATTTCCATCTTTTTCTTTGTATGGAAAAAAGTGAAGTCAAAGCAGATTGGTTTCGAACACTTGTTTCAAAACTTGGAGATCAATTGGTTCCAATTGTCTATGAAATCAAAGACGGTGTTTTGGAATTTCAATTTCCCGGGTCTCAAAGTCATTTTTTACACCTACCATTTCCAGGTGTCCATTATCTGACAAATGGCCTCGTTGCCTTAACAGGTGCTTATATAACAGGTGTTTCACCTGAAGTTTCAGTGGAAATCCTATCTCGTTACATTGGAGTGAAACGAAGACAAGAAACATTGGGAACTCGGAATGAAGTAACGATTATGGATGATTACGGACACCATCCAACAGAAATTGCAATGGTCATTCGTTCCTTAAAGAACCAATTAAAATCGAACAGTAAACTCGTGGTAATTTTCCAACCACATCGATATACTCGGACACAATTGTTGTTAGAGGATTTAGCAGAGTCATTGACTTTGGCAGATTTTCTTTTTTTGCTCCCAATTTATTCCGCTGGGGAAACACCAATTCCTGGAATCACACACCAATCGTTTATACCATATTTAAATCCAAAGAATACAGAATTCTTAAGTGGAGAAATCGAATCCGATTTAAACATTATCAGAAGAAAATTAAACAAAGGAGATATTCTTCTCTGTTTAGGTGCTGGCAATGTTCGAGACTGGGGTCTTAGTTTACTAAAATAATAAATGATTTATAAATCGTGGAAAAGGGGATTTACTTCCTCTAAATTTCCTTTAAAGTTCATATGACCCATTTTTCTTCCAATTTTCGCTTCTTTTTTACCATATAAATGCAACTGGTATCGATCATCTTTTAAAAGTGTACGGGCAATCCCTAGGCTTTCCTCATATTGGTTCCCTAAAATATTTTTCATTAAAGTGGGTTTTGGCCTAACATCCGTTGGCGGAAGATTACCAGTGATGGCCGAAACATGCAAATGAAATTGGGAAAAACTTTGGCAATCTTGAGTAAAATGTCCCGTGTTATGCGGTCTAGGTGCAAATTCATTTAAGTACAAATGATTGTCTTTGAGAAAAAATTCCACACCAATGGTACCAATATAACCAATGGATTCGGAAAGTCTCGAAGCCATTTCGATTGCTTCTAAATTAAGCCCTGCAGGAATTCTTGCGGGATAAATGGAGAGATCCAAAATATGATTTTTGTGTTCGTTTTCAATAGCACCATAACAGACAATTTCTCCATTTTGGAACCGAGTGAGGATGATGCTGATTTCTTTTTGAAATGAAATTACCTCTTCAATTAAGTATTCTTCGTTTTGATTTCGAAATGCCGTTTCTAAAAACTTTCGGAATTGGCTTTCCTCCTGGATTTTCACCTGTCCTTTTCCATCGTACCCAAATCTTAAAGTTTTAATGATCCATGGAAAACCAATCGGAATTTTTTGATCTGCACTATCCTTTGTTAGATGAAAAAACTCAGCAGTTCGAAATCCTAATTTTCTAAAATGGGTTTTTTCCAAAAATCTGTCTTGGGCAATGATCAGAGCCCTCGGTGGCGGATAAATAGGGGTTTGTTTTGCTTCTGATTCCAAAAACTCTAATGTTGATTTGGGAATGTTTTCAAATTCAAAACTAAGAACATTTACTTTTGCAAGAAATTCTTTTAAATCTGAAAGTGAATCATAAGATGCTACTGTCGATTCAGCTCCCACACGTTTAGAAGGGGATTCTTTATCAGGAGAATAACAAAAAAAATCATAACCAAGGGGGAGTGCTTCTAAACACATCATTTGGCCCAACTGTCCCGATCCTAAAACACCAATTTTCATATATGATTCTCTTTAGATAAGTTGGTCATTTTTTGAAAGAGCTAACTTACGATTTGTTTCTGCATAAGATTCTAACTTTGAATGTAATGTTTTGTCCAAAAGAGAAAGAATCCGAACTGCCAGTAAACCTGCATTTGCGGCACCACTAGTCCCAATGGCAAGAGTTGCTACAGGAACACCTTTCGGCATCTGCACTATGGAGAGAAGACTATCCATTCCATTTAATGCTTTGGATTGAACTGGAACACCTAATACCGGCAAGGTGGTAAGGGAGGCTGTCATTCCAGGTAAATGAGCGGCACCACCAGCGCCCGCGATGATGACACCAAAACCATTTTGTTTTGCCGTTTTTGCAAATTCTACCATTCGCTCTGGAGAACGATGAGCGGATACAATTTCCTTTTCAAAAGGAACTCCAAACTCTGACAAAATATCACAAGCTTCTTTCATAGTTTCCCAATCGGAATGAGACCCCATGATCACGGCTACTTTGGGTAGATTTGTAGGCATACGTGTAATCTAGGAAAAGCCAATTCTGGATCAACCCTTAAATGTTTCCAAGGCCATAACAATTCTTTCCATTTTCATCGATCGAGAACCTTTCACTAGTAAAATTGATTTTTTAGGAACATTTGATTTTACAAACTGAATGAGTTCGTCCACATTGAGAAAACACTGAGCATTCGGTACTTTTTTTACCATAGGCTTTGTTTCTTCACCAAACCCAAGTAAGATTCCCTTTCCGATTCTTTGGATTTCTTTACCGACTTCTTCATGGTAATATTTCGAAAATTTTCCTAATTCTTTCATCGAACCAAGAATCCAGACTACATTTTTGGTACCAGAGAACTGGTTGGCTGCCCCGATGCTTGACAACATTGATTCGGGGTTTGCATTGTAACAATCATCAATGATCGTATAATATCCTCGATTGATATTCAAACGTTTGTCTGGACTTTTGTAATTCTGAATTGTTTTTAAGATTTGATTAGGATCTATTTGGAAATGCGTACCGACTGCAACCATTCCACGTACATTGCTTAAAAGTTTTTCACCTGGAAGTTTCCAATCCACTTTTTTACCTTTCCATTCCAATAGAAATCCATTGGGTTTTACCTGGATTGTTTTTAAGTTCGGTTTCTTTTTATGGCTCCAAACAATTAGTTTGGTTTTTCTTTGTTTCGCTCTTTGTTTTGCTCTTTGTAAGAATTCTAAATCGTCCGGTACAAATAAAACGGATTGGGGGCGCATACCCTGGATGATATCTATTTTTTCCTCTGCGATTGTTTCCCTCGATTTTAGATTTTCAATGTGAGCCGAACCAATATTGGTTATGAGCGCATGTGTGGGTTCTGCAATGTGAGATAGTCTGGCAATTTCTCCCCTATGGTTCATTCCAAGCTCACAAATGACAACACGAGTTTTTTCAGTGATCCGAAATAATGTAAAAGGTAATCCAATTTCATTATTATAATTTTTTTCCGTTACAACCAGTGTTTTAGGATTTAAAAAACCGAATAAACCACCTAACAAATCCTTAGTCGTTGTTTTTCCAGAAGAACCTGTAATTGCAAGAAGGGTAGGTTGGAATCGATTGCGATGATAATTTGCTAGTTTTCCCAGCGCCACCAAACAATCGGGAACCAAGATGGCCAAATTCCTTTCGGATTCAGAAAGAGTATTCAAAATTGGATGGTTCTTTTCACAGAGGAATGCCGAAGCACCTTTGGCTAAGGCATCAGAGATAAACTCATGTCCATCTCTTGTTCCCCGCAATGGAACAAATAATGTGTGGTCTTTTGACTCAACTGAAGAGGTGGTGATCCATTGGAAGGTAGGATTCTCTTTTTGGTCCCAGTGCCAGTCTTTGGAAAACAAACTTAGAATAGTTGACAGGGAATATTCAAATGGTGCGATCATAGCTTCTACGCCAGTTTCTTTCAGAAAGAAAGATTTGGAAGAAAAAGATAAATGAAACGATCCAAAATCAAAACCATCCTGATCGGTCTAGGAAGGATTTGTTCCGGTTTGGAAAGGGATCCTTTTCGCAAAAAACCTTGTACCCATATGGGTGTCCTGCAATCAGATTGGGGAAAAAAACGGTTTTCGGTTCTTCTCGGATATGATTCGGACCAAAAAAAATGCGAATCATTCCAATCACAATGGAACCAGGAATCAAAACTTGTTTCAAATGACCCAAGGAAAACGTCCTTCGGATCTTCCATCGATTTGGCGGTGATTTCTACCCCCAGCTCCTACCATGAAGATTGGGCCATCCAATGTATCCAATCAGGAATTCCCAACTTACTCATTGAAAAACCAGTGGCCCTTACTGAAAACGGCGCAAAAAGAATTCAAAAGTTGGCAAAAAAACACAATACCCGGATCTGGATCAACCATGAAAGACGGTATCATCCTAGCTACCGATTTGTTAAAGACCGACTCACCAAGGGTGTGTTTGGCGAACTCAAATCAATCCGAGCTTCTGTTTTCACTTCGGCAAAAAATCCGGGACTTGCTTTTTCTAAGTTAGGAGGTGGTCCCTTATTGCATGACGGAACACATGCTGTCGATTTGATTCACTGGCTGATCGGAAAACCAACGTTACTCCATTCTAAACTAGAAAGGCCAATAAAAAATTCTGTGGAAACACGCGCTGTTGCCTGGTTTCAGAACCAAGCTGGGGTGGAGGTATTTTTAGATGTTTCGGGTGGGCGAGACTACTTTCAGTTTGAACTAGACATTCATACAACTACAAATCGAATCATTTGTTCTAATGACGGATTTTCCTTCTATCAATCGGAACCTTCCCAGTTATACCAAGGGTTTCGGAGTTTAGTTCCATTTGTCCCCAAACAATTCCCAAAACCAGAAACAGCCAACGCATTCATTGGAATTTACGAAGAAATTGTTCAGGTGATCCAAGGAAAAAAACAAAGAATGGAAGGTAATCTTGCAGATAATATCGAGATTCTAAACTTGATAGAATCAATTTACAGGCGAAAATAATGAACTCAAAAAAAAAACGATCCGCTTCTATTTATATATATGTTATCAAAACCTGGATTGAATATCTCATTTTAACAAAATTTAAGAAGAAATTCAATTCAGAACCCAAGTATGAAACCCTCCGAATTCAATTTTTGAAACAAAAAGGAAAAGAAACGAAGAATCTCTTTTTTGTTATGGGAGGTGTTTACATCAAAATTGGCCAATTTATAAGCAATTTATTCCATATACTACCTGAAGAATTTTTATGGGAGCTCCAAGATTTACAGGACAAAATTCCACCGAGAGAATTTAAAGAAATCGATGAACGTTGGTTACATGACTATGGAAAATCGATGGAAATAATCTTTACGAATTTAGACAAATCTTCATATGCAAGCGCATCAACTGCCCAGGTCCATATCGGTTACTATAACGGAAAAAAAGTCGCAATCAAAACTCTTTATCCAAAAATAGAAGAAGATGCCGTTCGTGATTTAAAAACTATTTCTCGGGTAATTTGGCTTATTGATCGGTTTGTATTTAAAGTTTCAGCCAAAGAAGTGAACGAACAATTAAACAAAATGATACGTTCGGAGCTTGATCTTCGCGGTGAGTTAAAAAACTTAAAATATACTAAACAATTATTTGCTTTGGAGAAAGATTTTTATTTCCCAAATCCCATCGACGAATTATGTAACAAACATACATTAGTTACAGAGTTTGTGGAGGGTAAAAAAATCTATGATATTGACCCTTTTGAATCTCATACAAAAAAGAATCCCAATTTAGAAAAGTTGATTCGTGCTTATATACTAATGATCTTTGAGTATCGTTTCTTCCATGCGGATCCACATCCTGGAAATTTGATTTTTATGGATACAGGGGAACTTTGTTTTATTGATTTTGGAGCCGTTCAGTCCATCTCGGAAGAAGAAACAAGAATTTTGGAAAGAATATTAATCGGTGCAATGCGAAAAGATTATCATTTGATCACAGAATCCTTGTTTGAGTTAGGTGCTGTAACTGAGTCCTTATCAAAAGAAGAACTCATCCAAATTGTCAAATACTCACTTGAAAAACTAAATCGTATTCTGGAATCGACGGATCATTTTCGTAATATCAGCTTCGAGACACTAAAGCCAGCCGAGGATCTCCGTTTTCTAAAAGAAATCCAAGTCAGCTTGAAACGTTTGCTTTCCAGTCTAAAACTCCCACCGAATTTCCTAAGCCTCCACCGGGTCCTTGCCCTTTTACTCGGAAATTCTTCTTATTTGGATCCAACCCGTTCTATGATTGACTATGCGGAAAAGCCATTTTCTCAAATAGTTCTGAAAGGAAGTTCCTTAAAAAAACTTTGGAAGGACGAGGGAGAGGAGTTCATTACGAGCCTTTTTTCTTTACCGAAGGAATTAAACGAGTTTTTATATAAATGGAACAGAGGTGAATTCCAAACCCCTGATTCTTCAAGAAAAGAGGAGCTAAGACTGAAGGAAATATTCACCTTCGGAGCATTAGGATCGATATTTTTCTTTTTCGGAATGTATTATTCTGAAAAATTCTGGAAAGAACCAAGCATATTATTTTATATACTATCAGGACTTAGTTTTTGGTCTTTAGCCAAAGCGAGTCTAAGTTATTGGAAACAAAAATAAAAACGGACTCTCTCTAATTTATGAATCTACCTAAAACTCCTTTTTTTTCTGTCTTTAAACCTGGATACTTGGCTTTTGTTCTATTTGGTCTTTTTTTAGATCTTATCACAAAATACATCATCATTACAAAAATGTTAGCTCATGAGAGTATCCCCGTGTTAGGTGAATTTTTTAAACTGTCTTTAACATTTAATACAGGTTTTGTGTTTGGCCTTTTCCAAGATAATGCTCTTCCTTCCTTATTTGCTACAGGATTTGCCATTGTTTTTTTGATTTTCTATCGTTGGCAAAATGCCGATTTGGGAAACGCCTGGGGTTGGAACTTTGTTATGGCAGGGGCATTTGGAAACTTTTTAGATAAATTTTTTGTAAAAATTCCGGGTGAAGGGTTTCGATTTGGATTCACACCTGAAAAACCAGGAATTGAATACATTGGAGTCGTTGACTTTTTAGACTTTGAGTGGCCAAACTTTTTACTTTTTGACCGTTGGCCTGCGTTCAATGTTGCAGACTCCTGTGTTTCAATTGGGATTGTGATTCTACTTCTCACGATGGATTGGAAAGAGTTAGACAAAAAATAAATTTTCTAACAGAGATATGAAAAAAGATTTGGGACAAACTGTTTTTTATTTTGTCCCAAATGGAAAAGTTTATAACAAATAACTTCTCATTACATTTACGGACAAAGTTTTTAATACATCTTTGTCTTCTTCCACTTTTCCCACTTTCCAATTGATTCCTGAAGGCGAGGCGTACAAACTTCTTGCTGGCTTTCCTTCTGATGGACCGCAAACTCGGATGAAATGAACAGATTTTTCTTTTGCAAGTGCTTCAAAATAAGTTAGATCTTCTTCATAAGAGCGGTTTTGTTCTGCCGAAGACAGGTAAAAAATAATTTCGATGTCTTCTTTTTTAAATTCATCCCAAATGGCTTTGTTTTCCAGATCTTCCCCTACAAGAAGACCAAACCTGAGACCACCCATAATGAAAATGGATTCTGTTTTTCCTGCGTTCACTCCAGGTTCTTTCGAGGAAGAAGGAGATTTTTTTTCATAAAAATCGACAAGGACTAAAGATTGGAGAATGGGAAGAGCCGAAACCAAAATTCCATCTTCATTTTTGCGGTAATGTGTTCCACCTAAAATGACTCCTGAAAAACTTTCTGAAATTTCCAATAAATGGTCTTGGTATTCTTTCTCGTGTTTTGACGCATTCTCAGGAGATTCACTTTGAAATAAGTGAGGAAATCCTTCCGGTAAAATTAAAAAATGTGCCTTAGTTTGTTGGATTTTGGCAATTTCCTCTGGGCTAATCCGTTTGTGTAAGTTCTTCTGATAAATTGCGATTTTTATGACTGCCATTAAAAAGGATTCCCCGATGGTAATATGTCATCATCTAAAGGATCATCAGAACTGTCATTTTCTTCATCTGTTGAAACTGCATTTGTTCCCGTACTTTCTGTATCATTCGAAGTTTGGTTCATAGAATCAGTTTCATTTGTATCTTTGTCCAAATCGGCCAGTTCTGTTCCACTGGATTCTACGTTTCCGTTTCCAATGTCTACACCGAAAGAAGATTTCATCTGTTCAGGTGTGAGTTCCACAAGTCCACCAAACAAATCTCCGGTTTCCAATCGATCATACAAGGCCATTAAATAACAATAGGATTCCATGATACATTGTTTCACTGGTTTTTTATTTAGTCTTTTACGAGACTCCATTGAATCCAAAGTTAAAACATCATTCATGTTAGCGACGATTTCCTTTTTGCCTTTCATATCTTTGATGAGCACAAGGAGGGAATCTCTAGATTTTAAACTAAATTCTTTAATCGCCAAACGAACAGTCCTTGATTGTCCGGTACGTTTTTGTTCAATTCCCGTTAATTTCTTTGAGGCTTCAATGTAATTTGCCCCCGGATTTGCTTTGTGTTTCTCTAATTCTCTAAGAATGTCGTTATAAATCCGGAATTGATCAATGATGGTTCTTGTTCCTTCGTAGATATCCAACATTTTCTGACGATAGTCAACCTTCACTCCATTGACAGAGCCAGGTTTGATATCAATTTTTTTTGTGGTCATCACAAATGAATATTCATCATCAAATTCATAAAAGTAAAACAAAGCAAGTAGAGCTTTGTCTGAATCTGGAATATTTGCGTATTCATTTTTCGGATCAAACTTTTTACGAAGTTTGGGGATGGAATACATCTGCATCAATCGCAGGCCATATGCCTGTTCTTTGGAGAGAGGGATTTCTTCTTCTTTTTTATCCTCATCCTTACTCTCTTCTTCCTTTTTTGCATCTTTGGATTCTAATTCTTTTCCACCAGGAACGTTTTCACCTGACTTTCTTTGTCCAGGGCGATCTTCAGGATTAATACCAAGAAGATTTTCCATATAACGAGAAATGAGTGGAATATTTTTATTTTCAGCACGAAGAACTACTAGATACAGTCTGTCGAAAAAACCTTCAAATAAGTTGTCTATTTCTTGTGTTACTTTGCGTTTTTTATTTGCGTAAATGAGAGCAGGTTTCCCTTCTAATTTTTGTAATTCATCATACGCCTGTACAAAAGATTTTTTCAAAGTCTCTTGGTAGGGGTAGAGGATATACATCCTTTTAAAAAGGGCATATATAGGATTTTTTACGCGCTCAATGGCGACAGGAGATTCTGGAGCAACCATAATTGGGTCAGTAATGTCTGTTAATTCAGGTCCATTGTAAAGTTTTTGACCCATCGCAAGTAATTCCACAAGTAGAGGATTGATTTTGTCTAGAGCCTTACTCAATTGTGGAGAATATTGTTGGTTTGCTAAAAGTTCATTTCCACTATATTGCAACTCAATTAATGCTTGTTTTGCGCGCATACTGAAGTCGTGCATAAACTTGGGAGTGAGATCACTTGAACCAAAGGAAGTAACCCGAGCAAGCCAACATTTCAGTTTGATTCCAAACCGAGCAGAGAAACTACTAATCTCTTTTTCATATTGCGCTTTAGAATCTGCTTGGGACTTTGTATTCCCTGAATCGGATTTGTTTTGGTTATTCCCACGACTTCCCGAACGGCTGTCATCTCCACCTCGAGAAACTGTGCTTTGGCGCACCTTAGGTTCCGGGCGACTTTTTTTCGTGTCGTCTTCCTTTGGCGGTTGTTTTTCTTTTATGATCTCCCCGCCGGCGCTGACAAACTTATTGAACATATCCTTTCTTGCAGAATCATCCAGTTTCCCTACGCCAATTGCCCGTTTCGTATTATCAAAATCGCCCATAATTTACTATCGTTCCAATTCCTCAATATGGGAATTCAATTTCTTACAAAAAGCAATTTTTAGTGGATTCCCCTGTTTTTCGGAAAAGATTGGAGTCCAAAAGGTACACCATGGCTGAATATATCCTGTCCGAAGATCTAAAAGAAGCGGTCCAAGTTGCGGAAATTACAAAGCGACCACTCCTACTCAAAGGAGAACCCGGGACTGGAAAGACACTCCTTGCCAGCTTCCTTGCCGAGACCAAAAAACTTCCTTTCTATCGTTGGCATGTCAAATCCACAAGTCTTGCGAAGGAAGGACTTTATTTCTATGATGCTGTCTCGAGACTCAATGATTCACGATTTCCAGAAGAAGAGGCCATGCTCCGAGTTCGGGAAGTCAAAAACTACATTCGTCTTGGCGCTTTGGGGGAAGCTTTTTCTCAATCCCACAAAGCGGTAGTTCTCATTGATGAAATTGATAAAGCAGACATTGAGTTTCCGAACGATTTACTTTTGGAATTAGACAAAATGGAATTTTTTATCCCGGAGACCAAGGAACATATCATCGCAAAAGAAAGGCCAATTGTCATCATCACTTCAAATAATGAAAAGGAACTACCGGATGCTTTTTTACGAAGGTGTATTTTTCATTATATTGAATTTCCAAAAAGGGAAGCAATGAAAGAAATTATCAGAGCACATTATCCTTCGATTGAAACCGAATTTATGGAAAAAGCTTTGGCAATGTTTTATTCGATCAGAAAAATTGAAAGCCTTCGAAAAAAACCTTCTACAAGTGAACTCCTTGATTGGATTCAAGTCCTCCTTGTTTCAGGAGAAACTTTGGAATCGAGCAAAATTCCCTTTGCAGGAACTTTATTCAAATCGGAAGAGGATTACCGAGTTTACTTAAACTGATATGTTTTTGGATTTTTTTTACAATCTGCGCCGGGAATCTGTTCCTTGTTCTACGGGAGAGCTCATTGCTTTTCTGGAAACTTTAAGAAAACTAACAGATCCTTCCGGTTATATGAGTTTGGACCAACTGTACCGAGTTGGTCGTCTTAATTTTGTCAAAGACTTAAAATACTTTGACAGTTATGATTTAGCATTTTCCCAAACCTTTGGCTCTTGGAAAGAACAAAGAATTCAGTTTCGAGAGACTTTGTTTGAATGGTTAGAAGAAAATATTCCCAAACATCTGACTGATGAAGAAAAACAAAATGCGCCTCATATGAGCATGGAAGAAGTCATTGAAGAGCTAAAAAAAAGGTTAGCAGAACAAAAAGAAAGACACGATGGCGGAAATAAATGGGTAGGAACTTCGGGAACTTCTCCCTTTGGCAATTCCGGATTTAATCCCAATGGAATTTCCATAGGGGGAAATACGGAAGGAGAAGGAAATCGATCCGGTGTTAGTTTGTGGAATGAAAGAAAATACAAAGCTTACCGTGAAGATGAAATTTTAGATACACGTTCCATCCAACTGGCTTTAAAAGAACTCCGCTTTTTAAAAAAAGAAGGAAGGAGAGAATTGCATGTTGAGAAAACGATTGATAGAACCTGTGAGAATGGGGGAGAGATTGAACTTGTCGAAGAAAGAGAACGTAAAAACTCGCTTCGGCTCGTACTCATAATGGACATTGGGGGCAGCATGACCCCGCATTCAGATCGAGTGAGCAAACTTTTTAGTGCCAGTCGAGGGCTTTATCATTTTAAAGAAGTTCATAATTATTTTTTCCATAATATCTTTCACGAATTTTTATATGAAAACCATGAATTCCAATCAAGAATCTCTCTCAAACATTTTGAGGAGAAGTTTAGAAAAAACACAAAACTGATATTTGTAGGTGATGCTTATATGGCTCCTTACGAGTTGATGGGGACACCTTACAACCCTTATGCGTATCATTCAGCAAATACAGAAGAAAAACAAAGAAAAGCAAAAAGTGGGCTAGAATCTTTAAGAGAACTTATTGGTTATTTCCCAGAATCGGTTTGGCTTAATCCCGAACCCAAACGTTTTTGGGGCGCTCCTACCATTGAAGCCATTGAAGATGTAGTGCCAATGTTTCCTCTAACCATTGAGGGTTTACGGAAGGCTGTAAAAAGATTGGTTTAATCCCTTTTTGATTACAATTCTCATTGATTTTCAGCGTTTTTCTGCCGTTAATTTTACCAAATGATCAACCAATTTTCCAATCCGAGTTTGGTCATTTGCCTTATCAATTTGGTGACTCTAGGTTTTTATTATTCTTTTTACCGATTTCATTTTTACAGGTTTACAGAGTCCTTTTTACAATACACTGCCTTTGCTTTTTCAATTTTTAGTGCAGGGATTGCGCTTGGCTTACAAGCCTTTTTATTAAATTGGCTTCCCAACGGGGGACCATATTGGAATTCCTTTATCTTATCTTCTTTTGTAGAAGAACTTTCCAAACTACTTGGAATTTATTTATTTTTTAGGAAAAACCAGGATGAGTTTACTGTCACTGATGGAATTTTCTACGGATTAGTGTTAGGTGGTGGCTTTGGCCTCGTGGAAAATATTTTATATTTTATAAATACGGGTCTTTGGTCGCAAGTGCTCCGATCGATTACAGCTCTTCCCGTACACATGATGAATGGGGGACTTGTAGGTGCTTACCTTATGATGTTTCTATTTCATAAAAATCCAATTTTTAAATGAGGAAAATTAGGTTTTGGCTTTTCCCTCTGTGTGGGAATTCATGGATTGTATAATCTTTCTATTTTTCAAGAAATTGATTTACTTTTGATTCTCCCTTTTTGTATTCTTTCCTTGTTTTTTATTTTAGAATTAACGATTGCTAAATCAAGAATCCTTCTACCCGGTCATATTCTTAAATTAATGAATATGAATATGGAAGAGTATGAAATTCTTAGTCGTCACAATCGCCATGAAGGTTGGATTCAAAATGTACAAAAACACATTTCCACTTCAGGGATCAAACTTTTGAGATACCCAAATTTACGTCATTCGATTCTCACTGCGTTTTTTCTTTTACCTGGAATTTTATCGATTTATCTATTATTTGAATCACCTGAATGGATTTCTTTTAAATTTCCAGACCTACCAATACAAGATTACTTTGCTTTGTTTGTGATGTATCCTTTTATATTATCACTTATGTTTTTCTTTGCCGGAATCATTAACCCATACTTTTTTCGAGACCGAATGCTTGAGGTGCCTTTATTTAGTTCTGTTGATTTACACGTAGCAGATTTAGAAGAGAATTCTGCTATTTTCCACATCCAAACAAATATGTTTTACCTTCCAACATCGCAGATGTTTCCGGAAAATACCAAAGTCAAATTTGACCTTTGGATTGGGTTAGATTGTTTTGTTGGTTTATCTGGAACTATTCTATGGTGCAGAGAGAATGAAGAGGGGAATTGTGGGGCGATGTGCCAACTAGATAAAATTCCCTTTCCTTTTCTCTTTAAATGGCATTTCCTTCGTTTAAAGCAGAATTTTAAAAATTTATTTTTGAGAAAAACTTTATCTTAAACAAAATTAAAACTTGGATTCAAAACTCAATCCATAAAACAAACTATCATTGGGTTTGAATTGATATCCAATACCTAAATAAGATGTATTGGCATTGGGCTTCATATCCAATATAGGTTTTAAATACACACCAGTGGTATTTTCTTTTTTTGATTCCATTCTACCTAAATAAAAACTATCAATCAAACTATAAGAAATAATGGAAGTAAAGACAACAGAATAAATCAAAAAACGTTGTCTATGAAAATCATAGTGATCTGTACTCAAGGCATTAGCAAATATTAAGACTCTACCGTCACTTGTAGGAATATATTCGATGTCTTTGTTGATCGCATTGACAGATGCATTGTATTCATATATCATTCCTAATCCGGAAAGAAATGCTCCTCCAAAAATAAAAGCAGCTTTCCCATATCTCCTTTCTGTGATGGGTGAATAACCAGGAATGACTTTGGGAGTTTCTTCTTTGATGACTTTTACAATCACCGACTTATTTTGAATTTCAAAAGATTGGAAATCCAAAATATCAACCGACTCCAGAGTCTTAGTATCTGTTTCAATGACGATTCGACCTCGTTCTAAGGTTTTGAAGTTCCCGGTGATTTCTTTCTCTGCAAATACCCATTTCCCTTTGGCACCAGGTTCGATGTATCGTTCCATGGGAAGCCCCGATTCAGCCTTAACTTTCAATGAGGAGATTTTTTTAATGGGGATGATCTCTAATTCCAAAGGGCTACTTTTTTTGGAAAAACTGGCATTTGTTTTTGTCAATCTGGTGAGGATCAAATCGCAATCTTCTACACCAAATGTTTTGTAATCGGCACAAGCCGGAAGTCCGTCATAGCCCACATCAATTCCAAGAACGTCCGTATTCTGAAATTTATACCGTTTGCCTTGGTCTTGCCATTCCACATGCGTGGCTGTCACGTTGACAACCTTTCCGTTCAGTATTTCTCCTGATTTCAAACGAATCTTATCCGCCAAAAGGGAAGGGAGACTCAAAAACAGCAGTATGGTTAGAAATGCTGTCCGAAAGTTTCGCAAGGAGGATATGTAGGTGCCTAAAACCAATGGGAAAATCTCAATTTTGTGATAGATTTCTATCACTTAATTATCGACAATACAAGTAATTGCCGTGAACAAAAGCAAAATCAAAACGACGAATTCCTTACGATTTAAGATTGGACTCTTTTATTCCCTTCTTGCCTTACTCAATATCATCTTTTTTACGGTGATGATTTTTGAAAATCAATCGGATTTACTTCTAAAGAACTTTCAATTCCAGTCGGAAAACCTAGCCAACACAATTCTTGCAGACATCCAATCCATTGGACTTTCTGGTGCAAAAGACGAAAGTTTTGAAGTTTTTCGTAAAACCTTAAAATTGTACGAAATTACAAAATTTTCTATCTTTGATCCAGATGGAAAAATCATTCTCTCCGAACCAGATTCGGGACCGGGAAACAAAGAGATTGGCGACGATGTTTTAAAAAAGACCAAAGAAGTTTCCTCCGATAAAGAAGGTAATCTATTCAAAGCTCGATATAGTTTAGATCTAAATGAATCGGATTTTACAGTGAACTTTCTTTTACCAATTAGACTTTCCGATTCGAAAGAGGTCTTTCTTTTTACCCATTTCAATATTTCAACCATCCAGGATCGATTAAAACAACTCTACATCCAAGTGGGTTATGCGGTTCTTTGGGGAATCGTATTTCATATTATTTTTGCTATTCTTGTCTACCGAGCCATTTTCAAACGAGTTGGCTCTTTAGAAGTTGCCTTCAAAGAAATGGCAACTGGCAACCTAAAATCTCGAGTCACTTGGGATTTTAGAAGTAATGACGAATTAGATAGTTTAGGTAAGTCATTTAACTTAATGGCTGAAGAGATCCAAAATAAAGTAACGACTATTACACGGTTAAATGAAGAGATCAATCAAGAACTACAAATCGGAAAAGAGGTACAAGAGTTATTTTTACCTTCCGTAAAAAAATTCAAAAAATTCAATATTGGTAAATTATATAGGCCAATGCGAGAAGTATCTGGAGATTTATACCAATACTTTCAATTTCCTGAAAACAATTACTATGGATTCTTTTTGGCAGATGCTTCTGGACACGGGGTTTCCGCAGCACTTGTAACAGTTGTAATGGCGATGTCCTTACAAGCCATAATGAAAGAAAATCATTCAGCGATCCAAGCAATCAACCAATTAGGAGAAGTTATTGCCAATCGACTCCAAGCCTCCTTTTTTGCAACAGGAGTCTTTGTTGTTTTCGAAGAACCTGGAGTTGTAAAATTTGTGAATGCAGGTCATAATGCTCCGTTTATCATTCGACCATCAACAAAAGAAATCACTTATGTTGATAGTTCCGGTCCACCTCTCGGTATGGGTGACGATATTCAGTATTCTTTAGAATCTTTTCCCGTTCTTCCTGGAGATAAAATCATTCTCTATACAGATGGTGTTGTAGAAACACCGATCAAGGAAGGTGGACTTTTTGGATTGGAAAGATTTACGGAAGTTGTTTTAGAAAATATCCATTTACCAAACTCAGAAATTGTGGAAAAGGCAATGGCACTTCTCGAAGAAAAACATGAGGAATATAAGGATGATGTGACAATGATTGTCCTTGATGTACCGGAATGAAAAAGTTTTTCTTTTTCTCACTTTTCTTTGTTCTGTTTTTCTTTTTTGCATTGGCTTCCCAGTCCATAGTCAGTGTCAAACTACAAGAATTACGTTTCGGAATTCTTCGGGACCAACTGATGAACTACGAACTCTCTTCTCAAACCTTACGAGAAAGACTAAAACAAATGTTTCTTTCCAAAGATGATTATATGACCGAAGTAAAAGTCAATATCTTGGAATCGGGAATTATGAATTCGGAAACAGAAGGTTTAGATCTAAAGATGAGTTGGCAAGATCAATTTGGTCTTTATGTCATCAATTCCGTGCGATTTTTGAATTTTAAACCAGCTCTGGAATTAGAGGAACAACAAAAAACAATCATTCGATTGCAATTTGCTTTCTATATGGAAAGGACAAGAAAGTATCCCATTGCTTCAAAAAAATACCAAGAACTAGAGGATTCCGTTACTTCTTCTTTATCTGATGAAATGGCATTCACACTCCTACACCATGGATACTGTTTGGTAATGATGGGTGAAAGAGAAAAAGCATTTGTCAAACTCACCAAAGCCATTGACTTATTTCCAGGAACACACTATGCAGAAAATGCAAGCCTTCTCATTAGTTTTTTAGAAGAGGGTGAAAAGAAAAAAGAAGAACTCAAAAACAAAAAAAAATCTCCTGAGGAATTGGCATATTCTCTTTTCCAAAGTGGAGATTACGAAGAAACTCTAAAAACTTTAGAAACTCTGCCTGTGTTAACCAAAGACCAATCTTATGTCAAAGCTCGAGCAATGGAAGAACTTGGAAAAACATCAAATGCAGTAAAAGAATACATACAACTAGTGAAACAAAAAGAAAATAAGGAAGTTGCCATCAGAGCAAATAGACGTTTGTTGTTAATTGGTAACTTTTACCAGGAAAACAAATCCCTTGTCGCTTTTTCCAAAGAAGAAGCGACAAGGCTTGGTGACGCAAAAGCTGCTGAGAATATTGAGGAAGGAAAGAGTTTAGTTTTAAAACCTGTTATCATTGAAAAAGTTCTCAAAGCGGATACGGTATCGAATCTCTCAGAAGAAGAATCAAAAGAACTCAACCAAATCAAAGAGAATATCCGCGAATCTTTGGAAGATTCCAAAGGCGAAACTACCAAACTAGCTGCGGTTGTCTCGGAGGAAAAAATTCCTCTCGTTCCCGAAATTGATGAATCAAAACCCCAAAAGATCGAAGATACATCGAACCTCGTAGAAGTGAAAAAAAACATTCCAAAATCTCCCTTAAAACTCAAAGTAAAGTTAAGGGATGGAAGGGAAGTGATTTGCGAAGAAGTGAAAATTGAAGGGAACCTTGCCACACTCCAACTTGGTTCATTTGGGCTTAACCTCCCTTATGATCTAGTGGTTTCTGTCCAAGTTTCGGTAGATCGAGGAATTCCCGTTAAGTTAGTAACTGAATCCGGAACCCAAGGGGAATCCTATCGCTGGATTCAAAATAGTTCCGGAGATTGGACTAAACCAAAATCAAATGAAGAGCCGGTAGTTAGGGGAGATGTAAAATCTTTTCGGCTCTAAAATGAAAAAAGGAGAAAGTAGGTCTTAAGGAAGTTCTGCCTCTCCACCTAAAATAGTAAAAAACTTATCCAAACTCGAAAGTTTCAAAATCACCATAACATCTTGGCTGACATTGAGTAAAAAGAACTGACCTTCTTCCGACTTAAGCTTCTTTTGGAGATTGGCTAGTAAGGCAATTCCAGAGGAATCCAAAAGTTTGATGTTGACCATGTCAATTGCTACCGACTCGGCTCCGTCATCGATGATTTTATGGAGTTCTTTTTTTAATGCGGGTGCAGAATATATATCGAGGGAACCCTCTAGAGTAACAACTGTATGATTTTTAACTTGTTTTGTTGTGAAATTCATTGAACTTCCTACTGGCACGTATACTATCTGTTTACTTGCCAATTTTGTAAAGAATTTTTGTGGAAACTTGTTTCACTTGCAGCACTAGCCATTTTGATTAGAAAAAACCCTAGGTTTGTAACTTTTTTAAAACTAAGGTAATCGCTTGGTTGAAACCATCGTAACCACCCTTGTCATAATCATTGAGTCCCTTATAATCCAAATCACTCATGTCCAAGAGTAATTTCCTAAGTTCATGCTCTAAAGATTCTTTTTTAATATAATTCGTTTCAAAAGTTTTCGGATGCACTGTCCATATCAGACGAAAAAACCTAGTTTTTTCGAATCTTTTTTAGGTTGAGATTTTAGGAAAAATACGAATTCTTAGTGGGAGAGATAGCCATACCGGCAACTACAATGGGCAGTCCAATCAGCGTTCTAATACTCGAAAACGATTCTAATAGTGTATTTGATCTTGTGCGAGAGATGAAAGCCAACGGCCTCAGTCCTCTTTACCGAGTGGTCGAAACTTTCCATGCTTGGGAGGCTACCGTTCATGAAGAAGACTGGGACGCAATCATCTGCAGTACAAGAGAACCTTTTCATTCCGAAATTCCAGTTTACTTACAATACTTAAACGACAAAAAAATCGATATTCCAGTGATCCTCCTGAGTGATAGCGAAGAATTCTCAAAAAACTTAAGTTATATGAAATCTGGAGTAAATGATCTCATTGATCGGAAAAACTTATTAAGACTAACAGAAGTTTTAGAAAGGGAAAGAAGGGAGCTCGTATACCGAAAAGAAAAAAACACTACAGAAACTTTTTTATACCAATCACTACAAGAAATCCAACTTCAGAAATTTGCCCTTGATCAAGCCAATATCGTTTCTATTACCGATGCCAACGGTATTATCACTTATGTAAACGATGCATTTTCCAAGGTAACAGGTTATGGTAAATCAGAACTGATTGGTCAAAACCATAGGATTATGAAATCCACGGACAAAACAAAAGAAGATTGGGCAAAAATTTGGGAAAGTATTCAAAAGGGAAATGTTTGGAGAGGGGAAATTCGTAACATCAGAAAAGATGGAAGTGATTATTGGGCAGATACAACCATTGTTCCCTTCACAAGGCCAGATGGATCCGTATTTCAGTACATTGCCATCCATCATGATATCTCTGACAGAAAACTTGCCGAACAACAATTAACTCATGATGCATTTTATGATAGCCTAACAGGACTTCCGAACAGAGCACTATTTCTTGCAAGAATAGAACAAAAAATCTTTGCTTATAATACTAAGAGTACTGGATACCCAATTTTATTCTGTATTAATATTGATAATTTCAAACGAATCAATCATTCTCTTGGAAACGAAGCGGGGGACCAAATTCTTGTTATTTTTTCGGAACGACTAAAACAGTTCTCAGATTCGGATGCCATCATCACAAGGCTCGGAGCAGATAACTTTTCTATTTTAATCACTCATCTCCTTTCCATTGATGAAGGAATCAATTATGCGATGAGATTACTTGAACGATTGGGTGATCCTATTCCCCTTGGTGGATATGAAATTTATCTGACAGCATCTTGTGGAATATCCGCATTTGGACTTGGAGGTAAAGATGCAGATGTACTTTTACGAAATGCAGAAATTGCAATGTTTCATGCAAAATCGCAGAAGGTAGGAACTGTATCGGTTTTTAACCAAGCCATGCAGGAAAAAATCCATTTCCAATTGGAAATTCAAAACGATCTGAAAAAAGCGTTAACGCATAACGAAATATTTGTTTTTTATCAACCGATATTGGATATCAAAGAAAACAGAATCGGTCATTGGGAAGCGCTCGTTCGTTGGCGTCACCCGCAAAGGGGAATGGTATCCCCTGGAGAGTTCATTCCTTTGGCAGAGGATTCAGGTTTGATTGTCCCCATAACAAAATTTGTTTTAGAACAAGCAGCCAATGTCATCGAAGAAGTACAACTCAAACAAGGGCTTCCGATTTCTATCGCTGTGAATCTAAGCCCACAAGTATTCTTTGATCAAAATATTTTCCATTGGATTGTGGATTTACACAATCGTCGAGGGATTCCTTATACATCCTTACAGGTTGAAATTACAGAGAGTTTGGCGATGAAAAACCTTTCCGAGACAGTTCCTATCCTTTCCAATCTAATCGATATCGGGGTAAAGGTTGCTTTGGATGATTTCGGAACCCGGTTTTTCCTCACTATCTTACTTAGAGAAACTTCCGCTCTCCATCGTCAAAATTGATAAATCTTTTTTGAATAATGTAGAGGAAGGATCCAAGGAAAGTTTTTTATTAATTTCTATCATTAACATGGCACATGACCTAGGATATTCGGTAGTAGCAGAAGGCGTTGAGGAATTTGAGCAACTAGAACTTCTTAAGTCTTATGAATGTGATAAAATCCAGGGGTATTGGCTGTCTAAACCCATTGGAAACGACGAAGTTGTCCCTTTTATTCATGAATTTTATTCAAAACAGGAAAAGAAATGATTCGAATTTTAAATTTAGTTTTTATAATCCCCATTCTCATTCATTGCAGTACATCTCCAACTGGAAGAAGACAGATTTTGTTAGTCAAAGATGCAGAAATGAATGAAATGGGTGGAACCGCATTTTCAGAAATGAAAACTAAAACTCCTATCGATTCCTCTACCATAGCAAATACTTATGTCAATTGTATTGTTTCGGCAGAGTTAGCAGTGACCACCGATACAACGGGTGTGGATTCTTGGGAAGTAGTTGTATTCAAAGACAATACACCTAATGCGTTTGCATTGCCTGGTGGTAAAATTGGTGTTCACACAGGTATGTTTTCTGTTTCTAAAAACAAAGACCAACTAGCAGCTGTGATTGGACATGAAATTGGTCATGTGATTGCTCGGCACGGAAATGAACGAGTTTCCCAAAACCAACTTGCTGGTGGGTCTGTTAAAATTTTAGAGAGTTTAGGAAAACCGACGGTTGCTGGTGCACTCGGGTTGGGTGCTAAATTTGGAATCCTACTACCATTTTCAAGGGAACACGAATCAGAAGCTGATTTGATTGGATTGGAGCTGATGGCGAAAGCCGGATTTGACCCAAGACAAAGTGTAGAACTTTGGAAAAATATGAGTGCTCTCGGTGGAAACAAACCGAATGAATTGTTATCAACGCACCCGTCTGATGCAACTAGGATGAAACAGCTGAATTCAGCTATGCCGAAAGCTTTGGCTCTTTGGGAAAAGGCAAAGGCAGAAGGGAAACGTCCCAACTGCCAACTATAAATTGACCATCATTCGCAGAGTAGTTTTCTTCCTGTGATTTTACAATTTCGTGCTTTACCTTCGTCAGTCAGAACACCAATTCCTTCTTGACCATCGGATGTAAAGTCACCGGAAACAGATTTTCCATCTTTGAAACTGTATGTACCTTTGCCATTGATTTGTCCGTTTTGGAATTCTCCGACGTATTTATCCCCATTTTTGAAATGATACTCACCCGGACCTTGTTTTTTATCTTCTAAATAAGTTCCGCTAAATTTTTCACCGTCAGCATAGAGAAAACTTCCTGCACCTTCTCGCAGGTCGTTTTTAAATGATCCTGTATAAACATCGCCGTTGTCATATACATATTTACCGATCCCGTTGACACAATTCCCTTCGATACAGCCAAATTTTTTTCCACCCTTTTCAGGATCTTCAATGTTGGCATTTCTTGCAGTGGATTTAGGATCTTGGTTGGTTTGTTCATCCTTAGAATCAGGAGAAGCACAGGCCAAATAGATTGGTAAAAGAAACATTCCACAAACAAAGTGGCGAAAGGATAAATTCATACGTCCCCCAAATATGAAACCCATAGTAAGAGAAGATTTTATAGAAATCAATTCAAAAAGTATCGTTGAATGTCTAGGAAGCGGTCGTTTTCCAACTTAGATTTTGGAATCTCTTGTTGATTTTCTGTTGTCACCGGATTTTCTTCTTCGACAAGTTCTGATAAATTGGGCAAATCAACCAAAAAACGACTGATTGTTGTTAAACGATTTTTATCAGTAAACACTGGTGATGTTAAATACAGACCTTGTTTGGCTCTGGTGATTGCTACATAAAACAAACGTCTTTCTTCTTCCAATTCTTGTGTTGTTTTAATTCGAGAACTAGGCAAACTTCCTTCTACCACTTGCATAGTAAAAACATATTTCCACTCTAGACCCTTTGCTGAATGAATGGTGGATAAGGTCAAAAAATCATCTTCTTTGGAATCTAGGGGACTTGTATCCATTCGTTCCGTTGGATCCAAGGTCAAATTAGCCAAATAATCAGATAGATTCGGAGAGGATTTACTTAAAATTTTAAACGACTCCAAATCCAATTTTCTTTTATCAAAATCATCATACTCATCTTCCAAAATAGGAAAATAATGAGTTAGGATCGCTTCGACAATCGCCATACTATTTCGCAAATTTAAACTTTGAGACTGAAAAACTTTGATTAGTTTTTGAAAGGATGTTTTTGCCTGTTCAGGGATCCCTAAAAAGAATGTTGGCGAATTGAACACAAGGTCCCATTGAAACCCATTTGTTTCTAAATTCTTATAAAGAACCTGAGCATATTTTTTACCGATATGTTTCTCTAATAGTAAAACTCGATTCCATGAAAGTATGTCTTTGGGATTATCGATGATACGAAGGTAAGCAAGTAAATCCTTTACGTGAGCTAAATCCAAAAATCGTTTCCCCCCATACTTTCGAAATGGGATTTGTTTTGCAGTGAGTTTCACTTCTAACAGATTGGAGATATAACCGGCTCGAAAAAGAACAACAATTTCAGAAAGGGGAGTTCTATCTTCATACAATGCCAAAATTTCTTCCGTGATCCAATTTGCCTCTTCCTCTGAAGATTCAAATTTTACATGTTTTGGTTTGTTTGAACTAGATTGTTTGTTTGAAACTAAATGTTTTTTATAATTTTCTTTACTTTGGTCTAAAACAGAATTTGCTAATTCCAAAATCGGCTGAGTGCTTCGATAGTTTTCCGTTAGATGAATTATTTTAGTGTTGGGAAAAATTTTAGGAAAATCCAACATATTGTTAACATTGGCACCGCGAAATCCATAAATACATTGGGCGTCATCACCCACAACTAATATATTCTGGTGTTTACTTGCCAACAAACAAGCAATATGTGCCTGGATTCGATTGGTATCTTGGTATTCGTCAACCAAGATATATTGATATTGTAATCCAACACGTTCCCGGATGGATTCGTCTTCCATTAAGATTTTTCTTGTGAAATCAAGTAAGTCATCAAAATCCAATGAATTGTGTTTAAGTTTGAGATCTATATACTTTGATTTAATCTCTTGGATTTCTTGGGTAAGCCCAAGAAACATAGGGTATTCTTTTTGTAGGAGTTTTTCTAAAGATATTTGTAAGTTGAAACAACTAGAAAAGATCTCTACTAAAGTTTCTTTTTTGGGAAACCGAACTTGTTTGGTGACAATCTGATCCCGAGCCATCCCCACAAGACTTGTGGCATCATCTTCATCCAAAATCGTAAAATTTGAATTGAGGGAAACAACTAAGGAATATTTCCGAAGGAAGTGATGGCAAAAGGAATGAAAAGTCCCACCTTGTACAGACAACATGCGCGAATCGAGTTTCGTAGCCGCACGATTTAACATCTCTTTGGCTGCCCGCCTTGTAAAAGTTAAAAGCAATAGGGAACTTGGGTCAAATCCATTCTGAACAAGGGATGCCAATTTATTGACAAGAGTGTTAGTTTTTCCAGTACCAGCACCCGCCACAACCAGGATGGGACCCGGGGGGGATAAAATGACAGAATTTTGAGCCTCGTTTAAATCCTCATTCACAATACAGAGATTTGTTGTATGGATTCTGTTGACAAACGCTA
Organism: Leptospira meyeri; assembly: GCF_004368965.1. NCBI lineage: Bacteria > Pseudomonadati > Spirochaetota > Leptospiria > Leptospirales > Leptospiraceae > Leptospira > Leptospira meyeri. The sequence continues at coordinate 491,511 of NZ_SORO01000001.1, forward strand.
ATTATTGTATTTGATAGATGAATCCGGTTTTAATGATATGACAGCAGTTGTGGGAACAGAGAAAGAAACAGACGTTAAAAGAATCCTGGTCGTAGAAGACGAAAGAATCATTGCCATCAATATTTGTTCTACATTGAAACAATACGGATACAACGCTAAATACGTTTCTGATGCCAATGATGCAATCGAACATATCGAAAACGAACATTTTGATCTTGTGTTAATGGATATTATGTTAAACGGTCCCATGGATGGGATTGAAATCGCAACGATTATCAAAAAGACAAAGGAAATTCCTGTCATTTATTTGACTGCCTATTCTGACGAGGCCACTATCAACCGTGCAAAAGCGACAGAACCTTTTGGTTATTTAATCAAACCATTTAACAGTCGTGATTTATATATTTCTGTGGAGATGGCAATATACAAATCTCAAGTCCAAAAACACATCCGCAATGTAGAAAGTAGACTCGCAGAAAATCAAAAATGGGAAACCATCGCCCTTGTCGCCTCTGGAATCTCGCATGAAGTCAACAACCCCCTTACCTCGATCTTGAATTTGGCTGATTTGATTTCTTTGGAAGCCAAAAAATTAGGTAATCTTTCTTTAGAAGAAAAGGCTTCCAAAATTGCGGAAGAATCAGATCGAATTGCAAAAATTATCAAAAACCTAGTCTCTTATTCGCAATCGACATCTTCTCAGTGGACTTATTCCAATTTAGGAACTATCCTCAATGACACTCGGTCTTTTCTCCACCAATATTTCTTAAAAGAAGGAATTCAGTGTGAAATTGAATTTGGAGACGTCCCACTTGCTTATTGCCAACCGCAAAAGATTAAACAAGTACTCCTCAATTTAATGCAAGACGCACGTGTTCGTGTCAATACAAGAGAAGATTCCATTGGTAGAAAGATCATAGTCACACTCAAACAAGTGGAAGAAGATGGCACTAGCCTTATCCTCATTCAAATTAAGGATAATGGAGCAGAGGATTTGATGAAGGGAATTGCACAAATGAATTCCTTAGAAGTAACGAAAAGCATTGTAACAGAACATAAAGGTAAAATGTATCGGGATGAAGAAGAATCTGCATGGTATTTCACCCTACCAATCATAAAACCGCTATAACATTTGTTTAACGATTTTCCAAAACAAGTGGTTTCGGAAATTGAGGGGTTTCTTCTAATAATTTAAAAAATAACTGAATTCGGCTGGAGTGTAACATCCAGTTGTCCTCTAAAAACAAACCCGCCAGGAAAAAATTAAAGTCTTTGTAATACAGAAATGAAATCTGTGGATTTTTGGTGAAGTCAAGGAGGATGGCAAGAGCCAAACGATTGGCACTCTCATCTGGACCAAAACCCTCCATGGGGATTTGGATGGTTGGTTCGGGAACCATAAAACAATGTTCCGTAGATCCTTCTCTAACTTTGAGATTGTACCGCAAAGTTCCAGGAATACGCTCTCCAGAGTAGGTTTTTGCCATTCAAAACTCCCGGATGCTCAATGTTTGAGCCTTTTGATTATGTCCATTACATGAATCGTTCTGCAACTTCTTTTTCCGATAAAATACGGAACCTGAGTCCAAAATTCTGCCTGGTTTTCCATTGATTTTTTCGCCCGGTGTAAAACTCTCGTTCTATACTTTCAAAGCCCGCTGTGCAAAAATCCATTCGTTTCCTCATATTATTTTATGGTTTTCTCTTCGGAATGGAAATTCTGGCGCAGGATATCAACGGGCTAAAACTTCTGTTTCCAGAACAACAGGGACAGACAAAAAATGCGCAGGAAGAAGAAAGAAAACAAACAACGGCACAAGTCCAAAGAGGTCTTGTTAGAAAATCTGTTGATTCCATGTCGGATCGCGAAGTGGAAGACAACCTCCGCAATTTAGGACTCAATCCATCCGGTACCATTTACACAAAAAGGGAAAGACTCCGCGAGGCTCTTGTCCCAGAAGAAGAACAAAACTTAACTCCTGAATCTCTTCTTAGTTCTCAAACCAAAAAAGGACCTCCGATCCAAATTCAAAACGCAGCAGAGGGACAACTTTTAAACATTGATAAAACGAAAGGTGGAGTTCTTGTGCTTCGTGGTAAGGTTCGATTAAAAATTAGATCTGGCGAACTTGTTGCCGATTCAGTTTCGATTGATGCCAATCGACAAGAAATTTATGCAGAAGGGGGAGTGGAATACAAAGACGGTACTGCCAAAGTTAATGGCGACCGAATGATCTATGATTTAAAAATCAACCAAGGTGTTGTTTACAATTCAAAATTGAGTATGTTCCCTTCTCATTTCATTGGGCAAAAAATAAAACGTTTAGATGAAAAGCGTTACCTTTTGGAAATGGGATATTTTACTGCTTGTAATGCAGAACTTCCGCATGAATCTTTCCAGGCAAAAAAAATCTTTATTCATGATGATAAATCCGTAGTAGCTTATAGTGTTTCCTATAAAGTCGGAGGAACATCCTTATTCTGGCTTCCTGTATTGTATAACTCCGAATCAGGTAACGGAGTTACAACACAAATTGGTAAAAACAATACCCAAGGTTGGTTTTGGCAAAACTCTTACCAATGGTCTGACTCTTATCCAAATAGTATCTTTCTTGCCAACGGATATAAATTCAGATTTGATATGTATGAAAAAACTGGCCAGGCTGCTCAGTTAGAGATGTGGAAACTATCTCCCTTTTTGAATTACAATATCAACCTAGGTTATGCAAATTATAAGAATACTGCTATTACACCAGTTTATGAGGATCGATTTAAAAATGGCGGAGTAGGTAACGTCGCCGTTACAAACAACGTTGATCGAGGGGAAATGTTTCCCAATACAGGGTTACCCTACCGCAATACGGGCGTTAACTATGACCCGTGGTGGAAAACAGACATCCGATTGAACGCTAAGTTCAATGATTTTTCTCGTGACTACACAAGAAACGTTCAATTACAATATGAAAATTATAGTAATCGTCAGTTCGATTATGAATTTGGAAATAGATACCAACCTTCCAATTCGTTACAGTCCTTATACACTTATAGAGATGTTCGTTTTGGACTCATTCGTAACTTACTCAATTGGAACTTAAATTATACGGAAAACCGCGGGGATTTAAGCGTTGGTATTTCCATGAGCCGAACACTTGTGTATCAAATCCAAGCAAACCAATACTTTGCTGCACAAGACACATTACCAGCAGTAACGATCAGAAACTCAAGTAATATTGGTTTGGTGCCAGGTACAACAAGTCCAATTTATTGGGATTTATTATTCCAAACCAACATCAATCGGATTTACGGAGTTCCTCAACAAAAAACGAATCCGACAACTGGCGTTGTTGATCCGAGAAGCCAATACCAAGATTTTGTATTGCGGTCACAAACCAATGTAATCGGAGAAACAGGATTTCGTTCTCCAATTGCGATGGGTGCATATATGTCTTTTACACCTTCGGTTTATATGGGAGCAACAAAACAAACGGTTGAATTTCCTGGCTCCGGTAATGATTTAAACAGCCCTGACCGGGATGTGAACAAAGCATACGCAACACTTCTAAAACAACAATCTTATCAATATGTTCGACAATCTCATACAGTTCGTATGGGGATTCCAGAAATATTTTTATCGACCACCTATCGTCGTTTGGATGCTGACAAAGCAGAAGCAAAAGATCCTATTCTTGGAAATTTAAGACAACATGAAGCAGAGTTTTCATTAGAAAGTTATGCTCTTAATGATTGGGATATTTCTGTTAGAACCATTCGTGATTTACGTCAATTTTCTTCATCATACAATCCTGGCCTTACGAATATGCAACGTTGGTATTATACCGTTGTTCGAGTTGGTGGATTCTTTGATTTTGTGGATGGATTTACAACACGTAGACCGAGTCTTTTGGAAAGAAAACGCAATTTCTACTCCGGTATATTCATTAACAATGATTATGTGCACCATACCCCACAAAACAGATCCTTATCAAATAACTTAACTGTTTCTTATAAAATGGGCGGGTTTTCATGGCCCATCATTCGTGCATTTCGAAGTTTAGAAATTGGATCTACATGGTATCATGTTTATAAAGATAGTTATTTAGACAGTTACCGATTTTTCTTTAAAACTGACGTAAAAGTAACGAGATACTCTGGCCTTGAATTAGAACTTGATTCTCGAGTAACAGAACCATGGCGTTTGACTGCACTTGCACAGGGACAATTCTATGCAATGAATACTAGTCCAGAATTATATACTTCACAAACTGGGACCAATTATGACCAAACGACCATTTGGGAAGATTTAGCGGCGGGAACGGGTGCCCAAGGCCAAACACAAAGACAAAAAACTGTTTTTAATATCAACCGGTTCATGATGACCTTGAAGTTGGATTTACATAACTGGGAGTACCGTTTAGGTTACAGTATGAACCTAAGAGCATTACCGGGAGGTCTTGCAATGAACAACCAATTGACTTTTTACGACCAATCAGTATACTTTTCTGTTAACTTAACCAATTTTAGTTTTGGTGAATCGTCATCGGCACAAGCCACTCGAGTTCGTTTGTATCGATTCCGCAAACGTCCTCTTGACGGAACGACCACAGACCTAACGGAATAATTTTCGAGTTTATCATGTTAAAAGAAAGAAGCCAATCCTTCAAACTCCTGTTCATTGTAACAGATTTCTTTATTGCACTCACAAGTTTTGTTTGTGCTTATGTGATTCGATATTACCTTTCCCCTGATTCAAGTTTTCAAATCCAAACAATAGATCCCGTAAATTATCTTATTTTAGGAATCGTATTAGGATTTTCTCAAGTTTTATCGTTTCTTTCCATCGACTTATACCACCCAAGACGAGGTTTATCTTTTTCTGATGAACTTTTTGCTATCATTGCTGGTGTCATTTTAAATTTACTTGTGGTCCTCTCTCTTTTGTTTTTTTTTCGAGGAGAAAGTTTTTCAAGATTAGTCATTGGTTATTTTGCTATTTGTACAATCATCCTCACTTCCTTTTCTCATTTTATATTGCGTACCTTTATGCAATACCTACGAAGCAAAGGATTCAATTTAAAATCAGTTCTTATCATCGGAACGGGAAGATCAGCTATCAACTTTTCTGAAACCATTAAAAAACATTCCATTTACGGATATATGGTGAAAGGATTTGTTGCAGGGAAAAAAAACTTAGCTCCTAAAAAACTACAAACGGTCACAACAACAAACAAATTGGAATCTTACGTAGAAGAAAATAACATTGATTTAATTGTATATGCCTTATCTCACGAAGAAGGGGATTCCCTCAAAGAAGTCATCGACATTGCAGATTTTCATGGCATCGACTTGAAAGTGATTCCTAGTTACGAAGAAATTGTGACAGCAAAAGGTAGAGTAGAAGTTCTGGATGGGATTCCAATTATTTCTATCAGAAATATACCATTGCGACTGGGTTATAATTTAGTTTTAAAACGCATATTCGATATCTTATTTTCGTTATTTTTTATCTTAATGTTCAGTCCATTTTATTTGGTCATCGCCTTACTTGTAAAACTAACAAGCAAAGGTCCAATCTTTTATAAACAAGAACGAGTTGGTCTTGATAATAAAGTTTTTGGTATGATCAAGTTTCGATCGATGGTAGTACAAACCAAAGAAAAATCAGATACTCTATGGACGATCAAGGACGACCCTCGAGTGACTGCCGTTGGTGCAGTCCTTAGAAAGTTATCATTAGATGAAACACCACAATTTTTTAATGTATTACTTGGTGACATGTCGGTTGTAGGGCCAAGGCCTGAACGTCCATTTTATGTTGAAAAATTCAGAAACGAACATTTACAGTATATGAGGCGTCATGCTGCAAAAGCTGGTATTACCGGTTGGGCGCAGGTTCAAGGATTTCGCGGAGACACTTCAATTGAAAAACGAATTGAAGCAGATATCTTTTATATTGAGAACTGGTCTTTATTACTTGATATCAAAATCATACTACTCACCCCCCTTAAAACAATTATTGATAGGAATGCATACTGAGGAAAACTTATGGATGAAAAAGAATTAAAAAATATTGCCAATTTGGCAAAACTAAACATTGATGATGCGGAAGTATCCTCCATGTTAGGAGACTTTTCTCGGATTGTACAATACGTGGACGAAATCAAAAACTTGGACACATCCAGTGTAGGCGATGATGAAATTTATGAACAAATCTTTTATGAATTACGAAAGGATTTAGCTGAAAACGGTTTAAAAAGGGACGATTTAGCAAAAATTGCTCCGGCTTATGAAAATGGATATGTTGTCGTTCCAAAGGTGATTGAAACATGAAAGATTTAATTTTTCTAACTTATTCTGAGATCAAAACGAAACTAAATGAAGGAAGTTTGAGCTCGAAAGAATTAGTATTAGCTTATATCAAACGAATTGAGGAAGCAGATACAAAAGTAAAAGCTTTTTTAGAGTTCAATAAGGATCGTATTTTAAGCCAAGCAGAAGAAAGCGATAACCGGAGAAAAGCAGGAAAGTTACTTTCTGAATTTGATGGAATTCCCATCGGAATCAAAGATAATATCTGTATCTCTGGAGAAATCACTTCTTGTTCTTCACATATTTTAGAAAACTTTCGTTCACCATACGATGCATCAGTCATTCAAAAACTAAAAGACAAAGGATTTGTTTTATTTCCTAGGCTCAATATGGATGAGTTTGCGATGGGTTCTTCTACAGAAAACAGTGCTTTCCAAACCACTAGAAATCCTTTTGATACAAACAGAATTCCAGGAGGCTCTAGTGGCGGTTCAGCAGCGGCTGTAGCAGCCTCTATGTTACCTGTTTCTCTCGGCTCCGATACAGGAGGTTCCATTCGTCAACCGGCGGCACTCTGTGGAATTTGGGGTTTAAAACCTACGTACGGTCGTGTTTCCAGATACGGACTTGTAGCCTATGCATCGAGCCTTGACCAAATTGGACCTTTTTCTAATGATTTACAAGGAATCTCCGACCTGTTAGAGATTATATCAGGTTTGGATCACAAAGACCAAACCACTGCAAAAGTAAATGCCTTTGAAACAAATTCTGTTTCTTCCATTGATTGGAAAGGGAAACGAATTGGTGTGATGAAAACGGATGAGTTCAATTTTTCTCCAGATGTAAACAAACGTTATATGGACATTTTAAAAGAAGTAGAATCGAAAGGGGCAACTCTTGTCCCACTAGATTTTTCTCTATTAAAGTATGCTATTCCAGTTTACTATTTAATCGCGACTGCAGAATGTTCTTCCAACTTAAGCCGTTTTGATGGAATTCGGTATGGATTAAGAAAAGAAGGCACTGGTAAATTGGACGATTTATATTCTGAATCTAGAACTCAAGGATTTGGTCCAGAAGTTAAACGTAGAATTTTACTCGGTACATTTTCTTTAAGTTCTGGTTATTATGATGCTTATTATGGAAAGGCCCAGAAAGCAAGAGTTCTCATTCGCAAACAATATGCTGAATTCTTTAAGTCAGTAGATATTATTTTTCAACCAACATCACCGACGACAGCCTTTAAAGTTGGCGAAAAAACAAAGGATCCAATCCAAATGTACCAAGCAGATATCCTGACAACTTCAGTTAACTTAGCGGGAGTCCCAGCAATCAGTTGTCCTGCTGGATTGGATTCTGGAAACCTCCCAATTGGTTTACAAATTACATCATCACACTTTGATGAAACAAAACTTCTAAGTTACGCAAAATCTATTTCGGAATTAGAAATCTGCAAACTCCCACTTCCTATAGAGATCAGCTAACATGGATGAGCTTACCAAAAGAGTCATTCCTTGTTTGGATATCAAAGGAGGAAGGGTAGTAAAAGGTGTTCAATTTGTTAACCTAATTGATGCAGGTGATCCAGTCTCCTGCGCAGTTGCATACGAAGAAAATAAAGCCGACGAACTTTGTTTTTTGGACATTACGGCCTCCTCTGACAAACGAGATATCCTCCTCCACTTAGTGGAACAGGTTGCCAACCGACTCTTTATTCCTTTCACGGTAGGGGGGGGAATTCGCACGATAGAAGATGTGAAAGCTGTCTTAAACAAAGGAGCCGACAAAGTTTCAATTAATACGAGCGCTTTTCAAAATCCAAAGTTACTTAAAGATTCAAGCGAAATTTATGGATCCCAATGTATTGTCTGTGCCATCGATGTAAAATTCCATCCTGAACGAAAACGGTACGAAGTGTACCTCAATGGTGGACGCCTAGAAACTGGTAGAGAAGCATTGGATTGGGGTAGGGAAGCGTTCGAAATGGGGGCTGGCGAAATTTTGCTGACTTCAATGGATAAAGATGGTACCAAAGATGGATTTGATATCACTCTCATGAAATCTTTTACATCCAATCTTTCCATCCCAATCATTGCATCCGGCGGTGCAGGAAATCCAGAACATATGGCTGAAGTCATTCTCCGAGGGGGAGCAGACGCTGTACTTGCTGCTTCAATTTTTCATTTTGGAGAATTTTCGATCCAAGATACAAAACAAACAATGAAAGAGATGGGAATCAAAGTGAGATTATGATTTCTTTCCATATACTTGATTTTGTTTTTTTTCTTTTTCCTTTTGTAGTCATTCTCCTTCTTCTTTTTCGTTTTAGATCCAAACAAAAATCCACAAAAGAATATTTTCAAGCAGAAGGAAGTTTATCTTGGTTTGTCGCTGGAACAGCTATGGTTGCTACCACCTTTGCTGCAGACACTCCCCTTGCTGTAACAGAAATTATTCGAGGACAAGGTATTGCCGGAAACTGGATTTGGTGGTATATGGCAGTCGGCGGATTTATTACCGTATTCTTTTTTTCTAAATTATGGAAAAGGTCAGGAGCATCTACCGATTTAGAACTTATCGGACTGAGATATAGCGGAAAAGAAGCAGATTTTTTAAGAGGGTTTAAAGCATTTGTCATCGGTTTTTTGCTTAACTTAGTCATCCTTGGTTGGGTAAATTTGGCCATGCTTAAAATCATTCCTGTATTTTTCCCAACGATGACTTCATCTCATATTCTCATCTATTTATTGTTATTTGGAGTTTTTTATACTTCGATTGCCGGCCTCAGGGGAATTTCCTACATCGATGTTTTTCAGTTTTTTTTAGCTTGGATTGGTTGTATTCTTTTTGCTTATTATGCGATAAATTTACCAACCATTGGCGGGTTGGAAGGATTAAAATCTAAACTAAATGGAAACAAAATTCTTTTTTTTCCCAATGGATTAGAAGGGAGTTTGCCTTGGGATCATTTCCTTATTCTTTTAACAGTTCTTTGGTGGTCTAGTTGGTATCCAGGTTCGGAACCTGGTGGAGGGGGATATATTGCTCAGCGAATTTTGGCTACTAAAGATGAAAATGCAGCGTTAAAAGGTTCCCTTTGGTTTGTTGTTGCACATTATTTTATCCGCCCTTGGCCTTGGATTCTCGTAGCTCTAGTATCCATTGTTTTATATCCCAATCTTACGGAAGTAGAAAGTGGGAAAGGTTTTCTTATGGTTTTAAAAGAGGGTATGCCTAATGGCATGATGGGACTAATGCTAAGTGCTTTCCTTGCTGCATATCTTTCCACACTCGCCACCCATTTGAATTGGGGAGCCTCTTATTTAGTTAATGATCTTTGGAAACCAATGTTACAAAAAGGAAGGTCGGATTCTTATTATTTAAAGATTTCCTACGGAATTCAAATCATAACAGCCATTTGTTCCTACTTTTTGGCAGTTTATGGAATGGATACGATCAAAGGTGCCTGGGTATTTTTATTAGAAGCTTCTTCCGGCATTGGATTTATTTTAATTGCACGGTGGTTTTTCTGGAGAATTTCCGCTTGGACAGAAATTTTCGCATTCATACTTTCTCCTATTTTATACTTAATCTTTTCCTTGTACCTGAAAATCGGATTTCCTTATTCCATATTATACACGGCAGGTTCATCCGCTATATTGCTCATTGTATCAACGTATTTTTTACCAAATACAGATCGAAATGTACTGATTCAGTTCTATGATCGAACCAAGCCTCCTTATTTTTTTTGGAAGGGACTATTTTTAACGGATAAGAATCAAAAACAAACCATTTACCCAAATCAATTGTTCGTTTCGCTGGCAGGAACCATTTCTGGTCTCTTTTTTGTCTTTGGTGGTCTTTATACAGTCCAATGTTTATTATGGAATGAAGGTTTATTGATCATTGGTCTCGTGGTTTTTCTTATAGGACTCATTGGATTATATCTATCTCTCCAAACTTTACAACAGAACCAAAGATAAAACATTCAGATTCCTCCACCTTAATAAGGTGAATTTCGAATTTCTGTGATCACCTGTGTAAACAGATTTAGACTTTTGGGATCATTTGGGTCAATGGTTTGAAAAGCCATCATGGAATGATCACAATCTGCTATATCAATTTGTTTGTAGGTTAAGTTTCCAAGCCTTGCGCTATTTCGTGGTACGATTCCATCAGATTGTGTAAACCCTGCATTCGATAAAATCGTACAACCTGTATTATAGTAGAATGTTTCTCCATCATTACAGCCGCTCATTACTCCAGCAAAACTAACAAACTTTCCATTCAGATTATTGTTCAGGTATGATTGGTTGATCACATCCAGAACAAGATTTTCTGCTCCATTCAAATTCGTTTGGCCCACACCTTGGTTGGTATATCCCAACTCGGATCCACCTTGGGTTCCCACCAAGTAATTTCCTAAATCATTTAAAAATGGGTTACTTGCTAAAAAACTGGGTGTCGCGAATGGAGATCCAAACTGTGGACTAGCCAAAGTAACAACTAACCGAACGAAGGGAAGGTTTCCAGTATCTGGTGACAAAGCCACACGAGTTACAAGACCTCCCATCGAATGAGCCACAATATAAACTTGATCTGAGTCAGTAAAATTCAAACGTAAAGTGTTTTGAAATTGTTTTCCATTGATTAAAATGCTATTGGAAGTTCGGTAGGTATATACATAGAAATCAAAATCGCTATTAGCAGAAGCCCTTCCTTCCTGAAAGTGAATCAGTCCATTGGAAAATGTATTTTTTATATTTTGAATTTTTTTCTCATCATTTGTGATGGGATCAGAATCTCTTTCCGCTGGATTCCAACCATGAATCAAAACAATTTTCTTTTTTCCAGATTTGGGAAAGAACTCAGAAGAAATAAATTGAGAATCCGATAAATTCTGAGAAAAACCGGGGAAAAAACCATATAACTTTTGGTTAGGATTGGGAAGGAGGCCAAGAAAAGCAAGTAACAGTGCTTCGTCGTTTTTTTTCTCTTCGGATACAAATTCCTTTCTATAAAAGTCGTAAATACAAGAAGGGAATATAAAAATCCCAATAAAAAGATTTAAAACAAAAAGAAATATATTTCGCCTAACGCGAAACATTTTGTACCCGATCCAAAGTGATTCCGCAAGCAACCACAACATTTAACGATGTTACAGAGCCAAAAAGTGGAATCCTTGCTACATAATCTGCCTCCTCCAATAACAATCGTTTAACGCCTTCACCTTCGTTCCCCATGATCACCGCTATTTGAGATGCATCTGGTAAAGTTTCCCAAATGGTTTCTTCACCTTCTTCATCAGTGGCAAGAACCCAATATTCATTTTTTTTGAGAAATTCCATCCCATGCATCAGATTTGCGACTCGGTAGATTTGCAAATGATGGACTGCTCCCGCAGAAACCTTTTCCACAACCGGAGTGATTGGTGAGGTGTCTCGATCAGACATTAACACGTGTTTCACTCCCATACATTCAGCAGTTCTCAAAATATTTCCGAGATTGCCAGGATCTTGGATCCGATCCAAAATTAAGATGGGACCTTCGCCTGCTTCTACATTCTGTTTGAATTGTTCAAATCCAAGGGAGGAAAACGATTTTTGCTTTGTACGAATGATCACATAACCTTGGTGGTTTTTATCAGATGCAATACGATCCAATTCTCTCGAGGATACAGTCGTAAACTTTACTGAATTTGGAATATAACCTCGTATTCTTTGTTTTTCTTCATTTCCCATCGAGTCTTTAACGATGACTTCTCGAATGGTTTTAACACCACGTTCCGGAGCCATCTGTTCCAAAGATTCCAAAAATTCATAAAAATTTCTTTTACCGAAAAGTATTTCTACTGGGCTTTTTTCCATGTGGTATTTCCTTCTTTTGTATCAGCGAGAAGGATTCCTTTTTCTTCCAACTCTTTACGAATTTTGTCGGCAGTAGAGAAATCTTTATTTTGTTTGGCAGCTTTTCTTGCTTCGATTTGTTCCAAAATCCAGTCTTCGGAAATTCCATCCAAAGACTGGACTTGTTTCTCAAAGGAAAATACAGCGAAGAGGTCATTTACTTTATAAAATAATAAGAGGGACTCTTTTAAAAATAAAGAATCAAAAAGTTCTGTATTAGAATCCAAAAAATGATTCACAATCCTTACAAGTTCAAAAACAGAAGCAAGTGCTTTGGGAACATTTAAATCATCGGCTAATGAATTTAAAAATTCCAAATTTAGTTTTTGTATTTCAGGAACAATAAAAACATAATCTTTTAATGAATTTGGGACTTTGTCCCATAATTTTCCTTCTTCTAATACCCGATAGATGGTATTTTGAATCCTCTCCATCGCTGTTTTAGATTCATCCAATTTACTCAAAGAAAAATTCAACTTACTTCTGTAATGTGCAGAAATCAAATGGTAACGTATGGCATTTGGATCATATCCTTTCTCTAAAATATCTCGTAAGGTATAAAAATTACCCTTACTTTTAGACATTTTTTCTCCATCCACAAGTAGATGTTCACAATGAAGCCAAGTACCAACAAATTCTTCGTCAGGATAAGCACCTAAACTTTGAGCCACTTCATTTTCATGATGAGGAAAGAGTAGGTCAATTCCTCCTGTATGAATGTCCACCCCAGAGCCATATACTTTGCGAATCATTGCAGAACATTCTAAATGCCAACCAGGTCGTCCTGTTCCAATCCTAGTATGCCAACATTTTTCTTCTTCGTTTTTTTGGTTTTTCCAAAGGACAAAATCTCTGACATCATCCTTTTCATACTCATCTGCGTCGTATCGAACACCAGACTTCATTCCAGAAACATCAATTTTTGATAGTTCCCCATAACGACTAAATTTTTGAATGGAAAAGTACAAACTCCCATCCTTTTCATAAACAAGGCCATTGGCCTTTAATGTTTCCACTAGTCCTACCATATCATCTATGGATTCGGTTGCTTTCGGATAATGTTCTAGTTTTTGAACATGAAGGGTTTCTAAATCTTTAAAAAATGCTTCCGTCCACGGTTTAGTAAACTCTTCTACACTAATTTTTCTTTTGATCGATTCGTTTATTATTTTGTCATCAATATCAGTAATGTTCATTGATTGGTTTAGCTTATATCCACCTAACAAAAGTGCACGGCGAAGTACATCAACAAACAAAAACGAACGAATATTTCCTATATGAGCGAAATTATATACGGTTGGCCCACACGAATATATGCTTACATTCGAAGGATCTTTGGGAGAAAAAGGTTCTTTTTTTCCTGATTTGGAATTCTGAAATACAAATGGAATGACTGTCATAAAGCAAAAATTTCTTTTACAAATTCCAGATTGGCTTGTGGTTGTTTATCTTTTCCCGCTTCATTTCCTTCCGTTGGATACAACTGCATACGTTTATCACAATTCATATGGTTAAACAAAGCAAAGGTTGATTTTGGATGAGAGATAACATCTTCCATTCCGCATGAGAAGAGAGCCGGGATTTTGATCTTTTTGGAAAAGTTCAAAGCATCGAAATAAGCCAGTTCTTTTTTATAATCTATTTTTTTAGTGGCCCTTTTTTCTAAAAAAGGAGTGAGTTCGCGAATCCACGGATTCCCCTTTAAAGAAATTTGGTCCTTATCAATATAACAAAAAGACGGTGTTTCTAATATCAAACCTTTGATTCGATCGGAATAGGCTGCACCAAACACCGATAAAGCGGAACCCAATGATTTTCCATGTAAAATGATTTGGTCTCCGTCAATCCCGTCGGTCAAACGCAAAAACTCAATTGTACGAATTACGTCTAAGTAGAGTTTACGCATATAAAAATCTTCTTTTTGATCAAGCCCATGAGCAAAATAATTGGGTGTCCAACCGATGGGTACCTTTCCCGTGGTTGGGTCGACTGGGGCATGAACCATTTCCTCACCATGCCCACGCAAGGTGATATGAAGCTGAGCTACACCCAAATCTGAATAACCTTTTTGGATTTCTTCTGGAACGGCTAAATAGTCATGGAAATAAACAACTACAGGCCGGTTCCCTCTTTTTCTTGGGATTGCTAGTTTTCCATGTAACACATGATTGTCGATACTTTGAAAACTAATATCATTGAGAGATTCCCAAATAAAAGATCCTTTCAAAACGGTTTTGTATGTCGCTTTGATTGGAACTTTTTTTAATTCTGCTATCCCTGCCTTCCAAAAACTATCCAAGTCAGAAGGTGGGTCTAGTTTTGGAACCGTTTGGAAACATTCATCAAAACTAACGGTTTGTGGCATGAGAATCCAACTTAGGAGAAAATTGATTTAAAAAACTATACATGGTTTGCAGCAATAAAACTGATATCGTCATGGGACCAACTCCACCAGGTACGGGAGTATAATAAGAAGATTTGTCCTTGGCTTTAGAGATTTCAATGTCTCCCACATTTCCTACATTATAACCAGCATCTAAAAGAACTGCGCCTTCTTTGATCCAATCGGCTTGAATGAACTCAGGTTTTCCAACCGCACCGACCACTATGTCCGCTTGTTTTACTAGCTCTGGTAAATTTTTGGTTTTCGAATGACATAAGGTAACAGTGGCATTTAGGTTTGTAAGCATGATAGCCATTGGTTTTCCAAGAATAGGGGACCTTCCAACAACAACAGCATGTTTACCGGATACATCGATTCCATATTCCTGAAGCAAAAGTACCATCCCATACGGAGTGCAGGGAAAATATGCCTCGCTATTCATTGATAGTTTACCGAAGGATATGGTAGTCACTCCATCAACATCCTTTTCTAGTGCAATTTCATCAAAACACAGCCGTTCATCAATTTGATGCGGAACTGGATGTTGTAAAAGAATTCCATTCACTGAATCATCTGCATTCAGTTTTCTAATTTCAGCTAACAACTCTTCTGTGGTTGTTTCTTCTTTCATCCGAACATAACGAGAACCCATTCCCACCTTTTCACAGGCCTTCACCTTCATGTTCACATAGGTTTCGGACGCGGGGTTATCCCCAACAAGGATGGTAGCAAGAGTCGGGACACCTTTGCCTTCGGATTTAGCTTTTGCTAGTGTTTCTGCGATTCGATTTCGAATTTTTTCGGAAATCGCTTTACCGTCTAATAGGATGCTAGATTTCATTCTGTAAGTTCAAAATTTCAGAGAAAATTGAACTGGCAAACAGAAAAAACCATCCATGACTCCAAGTTTAGATCCATCACAATCCAATCCCTCCCATTCCTCCGCCACTGTCCGTTTCCAAGGTTGGGTCCAAGGACTCAGAGGAAACAACCATGTCCAATTCCTTCAACTCCGTATGGACGGTAGGATTTTCCAGGTCGTAGCAGAGAAAGATTTTTTAGGCGAAGATATTTTTAAAAAAGTCAAGGCACTCCCACAAGAAACATCCCTTGTGGTCAATGGAGTGATACAAAAGAACGAAAAAGCCCCAGGTGGTAGCGAACTATTCCTACATTCCTTTGCCATTGTCGGTGAATCACACCAATATCCCATCACTCCCAAAGAACATGGGCCAGATTTTTTACATAACCATAGACATTTATGGTTACGCTCCAAAAGACAACTCGCCATCCAACGGGTCCGCTCCGAATTGTCTTTCGCCATCCGCGAATTCTTTCGTAACGACGGATATACACTCATTGACACTCCCATCCTCACTGGATCTATCGGTGAGTCAGCAGGCACTTTGTTTTCAACAGAATACTTTGACCTGGGACAAGCTTACCTGGCACAAACGGGACAACTTTATCTAGAAACTGCAGCCTTTGCCCATTCTAAAGTGTATTGTTTTGGCCCAACGTTTCGTGCCGAAAAAAGCAAAACAAGAAGGCATTTAACTGAGTTTTGGATGCTGGAAGCGGAAACGGCTTTCCTTGGCCAAGACGGAAACTTGGACTTACAAGAGCGATTTGTCAAAACGGTTCTCCAAACTACCATTGAACGAACTTTGGAAGACCTAAAGACTTTGGACCGGGATCCGGCCCCACTTTTAGAGCAATTAAAAAGACCTTTCCCACGAGTGGACTACGGGGAAGCAATCCAGGTCTTACAGACTGCAGGAGAAGAGATTTCCTGGGGTGAAGACATCAATTCGGAAAGAGAACAAATCCTAACTTACCATTATGGGAATGCCATCTTCATCCAGAATTTTCCTCGTGCGATCAAAGCCTTTTATATGAAACAAAATCCAGAGGACCAGAGAACGGTCCTTTCTGCTGACCTAATTGCTCCCGATGGAATTGGGGAAATCATTGGTGGTTCCGAAAGGGAAGAATCCTACGAAAAAATCGTGGAACGGTTACAAAAAGAAGGCCTTCCTCCAGAAGATTATTCTTGGTATTTGGACCTACGCAAATATGGTTCTGTACCACATTCAGGATTTGGAATGGGTCTAGAACGTGTAATCGCATGGATTTGTGGTTTGTCCCATATTCGAGAATGCATTCCATTCCCACGGATGATTTACAGGCTGAGTCCATAATTTTTCTTAAAGGAAATTTTGTCCATTAACCGATCTTTTTATAGAAAGAGAGGAACCTTATGGCACAACAAGCAACCCAAGTTTTAAATACATCCATTGAGAAGGAAGCTTGGGATCTATATGAGGTAGGATCAAACGAAGATGTCGTAGTTCTTGCAAAACGTCATCCTGAAAACTTTTACATACAACATCTTGGTTATTTGGCTTTGTATGAATTGACTGGAAGAGCGACTATCTCTGCACCAAAAGGAATCTCAAGCCTTGCACCTCTTGTAGATGCAATCCAAAATCATGAACTTGGAAAAACGGCAGAAGCATGCAATAACCTGAACCTTTATTTTTCCACACAAACAAATCCCCTTTGTTTTTCTATTATACAAACTGCGATCAAAATCTACTTCCGAGCAGAAGCTTATGAAGATGCAAAGTCCGTCATTGGAAGATACAAAAAGCAGTGGAATGATAACTCCTTTGTCAAAGAGGAACTAATTTCAACGTATTATTTGAAACGATACGATGAAGTGATTAAAGTTTTTCGTGACCACATGAAATTGTTAAACGACTCCGATATCCATAAACTTGTGGGTATGGCGCTTCTCTTTTTGGATCGTCATAAAGAAGCAAATCTAATTTTTGAAAATATTCCTGGTAAATTGAATCTACCTAGTTTTGAAGAAAAACGTAAAATGTATGATTCCGTTTACAAAAAAATTGCTGAGTTAGAAACAAAAACTAACTCGTTGGCACATAAGGATTTAGAAGACATGGGTTTTGCTTATCTCTTTCACGGAGACTATGTAAAAGCAGAAAAAATGTTTTTATCTCTTACTGAGAAACTAAAATCAAAACTCTGCAACGTGTAAGATTTTTACGAGTTTCGGGGTGGCTTAATAACTTGGCCGCCTCGTCAGTGGGAATCACTAGATCGGTTTGATTTTTTCCAGCAGTAGCAAGTGCTAAGACAAAATATGGATTTTTCCCAACTTTAGATTCAATTCCTTTCCCTAATTGTTCTTCTCTGTATACAATGTATCCAGTTTCCATAGCATAGGCTTCTTTAACATAGAGAGGAGAGTAAATGTCTAAACCTCGGTCTGTTTGGATCTTAGGGAAGAGTGCATGTTTTAGATTGAGATGACGTGCATCAACCACAAGCCCTGAAAACTCCACCGGTACAACTTCTTCACTAAACTCAGGAACAGATTCTGTTCCGTATTCGAAAGGAATATGAGCAAGGATTCCATCCTTTCCTCTCAGTGGCAAACTAGCCTTTGCTTCCAAAACATTTTTGACAAATTGAAAATCATATTCTTCTTTTTCTGAACCAATATATGAATTGAGGCGGAGTCTTGCTTGTTGGTTCACTTGTGTGTACTCATAAACTGTATAATCAGCATTAAAAAAAATAGACTCTAATCTTTGGCTGAGTCGCACGCGAAGTTTTTCTCGGGCTTTTTTCCTCGCCATAGAATGGGCTTTCCCTTGGCTTGTGGCAGTGTTTTTTCCGGAAAATTCAGGATCATCCTCATCAAATACAATTTTCGGAATGGTTTCCTTTACCGAAGAAGTCACAACAAGTTCTGTCCAATTGACAACGGAGGAATAGATATCCTGATCCTGAATGGGTTTTGATCCTAGAGAAACAGAAAGGAGTAATGCCAACAAAAAATAGATTCGTTTCATAATTAAGACTTCGGCAAAAGATGGAATTTTCTTTCCAAATCGTTAAATTCTGTAATGAGAGGAACTCCCTTTGGAAGACTTTGCAAGACGTTTTTTCCGTAGGACTTTGTATGTACACGAGGATCAAGGATACTAACCATTCCTGTGTCTGACTGTGATCTAATGAGGCGTCCAAATCCTTGTCGCAAAAGCAGACAAGTTTTAGGGACTTGCATTTCCCAAAAGGGGCTTTTTCCTTTTTTTTCCATATCTTCCATCTTTGCTTGTAGCACCGGTTCCGTGGGGACTTGGAAAGGAAGTTTGGTCACAATCACATTGCGAAGTTTATCGCCCTTAATGTCCACCCCTTGCCAGAAACTAGACACTCCGAAAAGTACACTTTTCTCATTGGCAAGAAACTCTCGTTTGGCGGCAATTGGACCCATTTCTGTTTGGGAAAAAATCGGATAGGGAACTTGGTCCCTTAGTTCTTCATAAAGTTCTGACAATAGTTTGTTGGATGTAAAAAGAACAAAAGCATCCCCTTCGGAAAGTTTAAGAAGACGTGCGATCCAATAAGAAAGATCCGCTTTATTCCGTCTCGGATCCTGGACGGGATCTGCCACCTGTCTCGGTACAAATAGTAGAGAGTGTGTGTTGTAGGCAAAAGGAGAGGCGAGTGTTTTGGTTTTAACTTCCGTTGTTCCCACTTCCTTTAAAAAATACTGAAAGTTTCCCGCAGTAGGAGAAAGTGTAGCCGAGGTCATCACAACAGAATCCATATTGGGAAAAAGTGTATTTGCCAAAATTTCATCTGTATTTTTCGGTTGGGAGAATAAATAATAAAATGGATCCTTTGCCGACTGTGGGGGTGGTTCAATCCAAAAGACCAAATTAGGATTAGATTTCAGACGAAAGTCATTGAGAAAGGAAGAGACTTTTTTCAGATTCCCAGAAACCATCTCTAACCCCAATGCCATTTCTTTTTCTTCCATATCCTCGCTGTCTTTTTTGTATTTAGAAAGCAAACTTTCCAACTGTGATGCCAAATCAGCTAAGGTATCTTCTAAGGCTCCATTATCGAGTTTGATCCGTTCTGTATGGCGAGTAGAAAACTGATTGAATTGTAGAGGGATGACTGAAAGTAACATCCGAAAAAAATCATTCGCATAACCAATAGAAGCTTCTACCGACTTCATGATTTTTTCGCCGTTTTTCAACTTTAAAACAAGCCCGGTACGTTTTTCAGGAAAATAAAGATAATGGAGGAGATTCATTAGAAGATCATAACGAATTTCAGATCCAAAAGCCTTTCCAACTATTTCAGGGAAAGCATGTGCTTCATCAATAACCAGTTGTGAAAACTGAGGAAGGAGTTTAAAATCCCCTGCTAAATGACTTGCTAGTAGGTGATGATTTACAATTAGGATATTGGCTTTTTTCCATTTTTCCTTTTCTAAAAAGTAGTAAGAAGAACTAAAGTTAGGGCAATTTCTCCCCAAACAATTGTCAGATTCTCTTGCTACAGAACTCCAAAAGGAATTTGATAGATACCCATCATATTCGGCCCGGATTCCAGCATTTGTTTGTTTTTCCCAATTCACAAAATATTGAATGGAAGATTCCATTTCTGGACCAAAGTCACCTCGCTCCATCACACGGTTGTATTTCCGTTTGCAAAGGTAATTGTTTGCACCAAGGGCAACCATTGCATTGACTGAAACGCCAAGAGCTTCTGCAACGAGCGGGATATCTTTATACAATAATTGATCTTGTAAGGATTTTGTTTCAGTGGAAACGACCACTGTACAATCATTTTCCAATGAAAATAGGGCACTTGGAATCAAATACGCTAACGATTTTCCTACACCAGTTCCTGCTTCGATGACCCAATTTGATCCGGTGTTAAAAGCAGATTCAATGGAAGTTGCCATTTCCATTTGTTCTTTTCTGACTTCATAATCCTTCCAAAGATTTGGAAGTTTTTTTGTAAAAACAGATTGTACGTCCAATTAATGCCTATTGCGAAAAAGAAGAATGATACAAACAACAGTTAAACTGATCACAGAGACAAGAGAAATTGTCATGATCAGAATTCCTTGCCAATTAAGTTCGCCAGACGAAATCATGTGACCACCTTTTCTTTTCTGTGATCCAAGGCTTTTGAAACTAATACATAGATAAAACCATAAATCAAAACTAAACCAATCACAACTGAACGAGCGATGATTGCTTTAGTTTTTGCATCTTCGACACTTTCCCCTTTGATTTCTGCTAGAGAACCCATGACCTCAGGATTCATTTTATCTAAATATTCGGGTAAGTTCATGTAACAAAAAGAAACAAAGATAAAAAGTAAAAACCATGGAGTGATGTATTTCAAAACAAACTGAATTGATTTAGGGAAGGGAATAAGACTACCTTCACTGGCATCTTTGACACCTTTTTCCACACCAATCTTAAAAACAAAGATAAAAATTTGAATGGAGGCTAAGACGTAAATCATAATCGTTCCAATATAAAAATCGGCGATATCAAGAGCTGCAAAGTCTTTGTTAAAGTAGATGATGGGTAGGCAGAGACATAAAGTAAAAAGAAATAAAATTAAAGAGGATTTTCTACGACCAAGATGAAATCCTTCTTCTAAAAATAAAATACCAGGTTGCAACATAGTGACGGAAGAGGTAATCGCAGCTAAGAACAAAACCAAAAACCACAGTCCACCAAAAAATGCGCCTCCTGGCATCATTCCAAACACGGAAGGCAAAGCAATAAATCCCATCCCAAAAGTTCCAAAAGAAGTTGCCTGCATTCCCAAAAATAGAAATGCCACAGGGATTGTGATCATACCACCAAACACAACTTCTGCGAATTCATTCAAAGATGCGGAGGAGAGACTCGATAAAACCACGTCGTCTTTTTTCTTTAAAAAACTAGAAAACACGAGTGCGATCCCAAAACCAGTCGATAGGGAAAAGAAAATTTGACCGGCAGCACTGATCCATACTTTAGGTTGGGTCAATTTTGACCAATCTGGGTTCCACATAACGGCAAGACCTGACTCAATTCCAGGAATTGTTAAAACACGAATGAGAATAATGGTAGCACAAATTCCCATCATTGGCATCGCAATTTTTGCAAAGGCTTCGAGTCCTTTGGAAAGGCCTCGATAAACAAGTAAAAAATTAAACAAAACACAGATTAAAAAAAAGACAATAATAGGGGACTGAAAACTAGATCCATTTGCCCAAGCACCAGTTAAATGCATAAAGAAAGTTGAAGCCTGTTGGGTCATTTCACTTTGCGTAGAACCATCGAGAGACATTTGTCCGGTTAAAAAATAATAAGCGTAAGCCAAACACCAAGATTCAATGAAAACATAATATACATAAATCATTACAGGAATCATCACGCCGATGGTTCCAGAAAGTTTGAGTGGAAATCCTTTGAGATACTCACGAAAGATAAATGGGGTGCTATGACCGTGTTTGCCACCCATCCTGCCCATGGTCCATTCTGCTAAACAAACAGGAATTCCCAAAATGAGGAAACTTGTGATATAAGGAACCATAAAGGCACCACCGCCATTTTGTACGGCTTGCCCAGGAAATCGTAAAAAATTTCCAAGTCCAATTGCACCACTTGCTACAGCCAAAATCAAACCGATACGACTGGCCCAGCCATCGTGGTGTTCCACTTGTCTCTCTTTCATCAGGGACTATTGAATGTATTAGGAATTATGTGACAAAATCTTTTTGTAGAAGATTGAGAAAAAGCAAGGCTTTGACACCTTGCTTTGGTGATTTTCAAATTAGCCGAGAAATAGCTCGTTTTTTTCCATTTTTAGAACTTTGGAGACCAGATTCTTAAAATCTTCCGGTGGTTCCAATAGTCCCAGTTCTACTTTTGACAAAAACGGAGTGGAAACCTTCAATTTCTTTGCGAAATCGTATTGTTTGATTCCTAACTCACGTCGGACTGCCCAAAGTTTATTTTTCAATCCATTGGAAAACTCAGGGTAGATGTCTTCCACAGCGCTTTCGTTGAAAAGCTTATCAACAGAGGTTTTGAGATACTTTGCACAAGATGACTTGAATTTTTCAGTCGGATCTTGGGCTCCAGTCTCAATTTTGGATAGGTAACTCGGAGAAACTCCCAGCGCCCTTGCCATATCGTACTGTTTGATACCTCTCTTCTTTCGAAGCATGTAAATGTGATTGTTCATTTATCCCCCCTAACAGTCAGAATATGTCAAATATGGCAAAATTCAATAAAAAAATTTTGCCATATTCCAAATCTTACAAGGGCTATAATGTAACTTCTTTTAAACGATCAGAAGCAATGACTAAGTTGTAAGTGGTCTTCAAACCTGCGACTTTTTGTTCAATAAATGAATTCCTTTGTGCACCTTCCATTTCCGATTTGATTCTTTCACGGACTGCGGGATAAGGCTTAGGAATGCGGTTCTGCGGGTTTTTAGGATCTGGATCTGCATAAGCGTACATTTTTCCAGCTTCATAAGCATCTCGCATTTGTGTTTCCGTCACGTTCACAGGAATGGCTTTGATTTCATCTTGTAGCGATTTTAACGCCAAAGAAACTTTCATCTTGTCCATTTGCATGATATATCCAATTTCCGAACCAACATCTTGTACACGGTCAGAAGTTTCGGCAATTTTTCCCTGAAGGATGGTAGACTGAAATAAATTTAACATATCCCAAGTTTTGGATTTTTCATCTTTGTATTCTTGTTTTAGCACGTCGGGAATGGCTTCAAAGTCAGCATTCAAATCTTTCCAAGTGTAGCTTTTTCCATCACGTGCAGAATATAAAGAGTATTCAGGAGTAAAAATTTTGGGATCAATATCATTTGGACCAGAAAAACGAGGAAGGTTCGCAACTGTGATACCGCTTTCTTCTGTGATCCGTTTTAATTCTTTTTGATACAATCCCTGCTCATATTCTTTCATTGTATGAGAAGCAAACTGGTTTGCTTTGTCAGCGGATTCGCCTTCTGTAAAGTAAGCAACAGATGCCTTTGTTTCTGCATCTTCATGGGTTTTTCCGTATTCAGTTGCCTCTTTTTTGAAATCTTCAAAAATAGATGTGAAATATTTCTTTAGTCTTTCTGGATGAACTTTTTCAGTTCCTGTGGAACGAACGACATAAGCAATTCTTCCTTCACCGGCTTTCGCATAAGAAATAAAAGTTCCCTTTTTAGCTTTTTTTACTTCTGTTAGAATGTCTTCCAAAGGAGTTTCCGCACAATTTGTGCAAAAAGGCTCTAACTTTCCTGCAATCGGTTTTCTTGTCATATCTTCCGTTACTTTGGAAATTTCTTCTGAAATTTCTTTATCGGAAAGTGAATTCAGCTTTGCAGCTAAAGCTTCAGCGTTTTTCAAATTTGTTGCTTCATCTTCACCACGAACAAGTGCTAGCTGAAGATTTACAAATTCTAATGGTTTTTCTTTTAGACCATTTTTCACATACTCTCGCATATAAACGTTTAATTTCAAAAACTGGTTCACTAATGATTCAATTTTTTGAACATCTGCTTCAGCAACTTTTTTGGAAGAGATCGCATCTTTTAGTAAGATTTTTTCTAAAGCGATACTTTCTAAGATTTTGGCTTGGATGTCAGCACTAATGGGCTGAGGTTCAGTGTTTCCTCTTTTAGAAGCCTCTATCACAAAGTTCATTTCTTTGCGCGTTACAGTTCCACCATCAAATGTCGCTAGGATTTCTGAATCCTTGGAGCAATTGAGAAGTGATACGAAGATCAAACCGAGTACGGGACCCAGAGTGAAAAGTTTGTTTAGATTCATTGGATATCCTTGTCTATTTTCAGTATTCTTTAATATTTGCGAACAGGTTTTTCGGGTTTTTTGGAATCCGTCACCGGTGGACCAGGAATTACCGGCTTTTCTACAATGACAGCAGGTTTTTTGACCAAAGATTCGGAACGAGAAACATTTAATTTGAGAATCTCCGATTTTTGATCCTCTAATTTGTTCATTTCCGATAAAAAAGTTTCTTTAAGAATGGGGGAATATTCCCTATCGGAAGCTAGGCGGTCCGTCAATTTTTTCAATTCGACGACATCACGATCCAGTTCTTCCAGTTTTTTGTATAAATGGGCAACCGTTACCTTCAAACTCCACTCCTTCCAAAAGTTTTATTTACTTGCAATAGAGTGCAAGAATGAAATAAGAAAAATAGAATTTTTTATGAGCTTAGACGATTTAGTAGTTTCCACTGAAAAAATAGATACTGTATATGTAACCAAATTGCAGGGAAACCTAAATAACTTCACTGCTGAAAAATGCATCAAATCGGTAATCAATTCCTTAAAACACGGGTCTGTCATTTTGGATTTGGAAGAATTGAATATGGTCACAACCCAAGGAATCATTGCTTTTAAAACACTCAGCGAAGAAGCCTTCCTTCACAAACATAAAATCATCTTAATCAATCTGCCGTTAAGTGTTAGACAAGCATTTTTGATGGCCGGAGTTCGTAATTTATTTCCCATAGCAAACAATGAAGAGGCAGCATTTAAAATGGCCTCAAGACCCAGCAGGTAAACAGTGAATTCAGGATTTAATTTTTTTCGTAAAATTTGGCATGTACTTGGGCTCGTCATTCCCGTGACTCTTTTTTTTGATCCCTTTCAAAATGCCTTCGGACTTGTCTTTGCAACTCGGGCAATCCTAGTTTCCTTACTCGGAATCCTCCTT
Source organism: Leptospira meyeri (assembly GCF_004368965.1). NCBI lineage: Bacteria > Pseudomonadati > Spirochaetota > Leptospiria > Leptospirales > Leptospiraceae > Leptospira > Leptospira meyeri. The sequence continues at coordinate 516,706 of NZ_SORO01000001.1, forward strand.
GTTAGTTTATTAATTTTGGAATTTGTCAGACTCAATCATTCCGGTTTTGAAAATTTCTTTTACAAATATTTTGGGTTCTTAATGAAAGAGTCTGAAAGAAAAAGATTCAATGGAACGGTCCCGTATTTTTTTGCCAACTTCCTTGTGGTTTTGTTTTTTCCCGCTGAAGTAGCCATTCTTGCCATTTTGTTTTTAGTGATTGGGGATCCCTTTGCGGCTTATGTCGGAAGTAAGTATGGAAAACATAGATTCTATAACGGAAAATCTCTCGAAGGAATCATAGGGTTTTTAGTTCCCGCATTTTTGTTTTCTATTCTAGCACTTTTTCTCATTACTAAATCCCAACCAGGTAGTTTCCTTGCGATCCTTGACAACCAAGGAGCCATTTTCTGGACGCCGATTTATCTTGTGTTCTTTTCTGTAGTCTCGGCTTGTGTGACTGAGTTTTTTGCAAATACAACGGCCAAGGGACTTGTGGATGACAACCTTCTTATCCCAATTGTAGGAGCCGTTGTTCTTTCTATATTGTCTTTGTTGTATTTGGATTATACACCGATGGATTTTTTCTTCGACCCAAAGGCTCTTTACATTCAAAAATAAAGGCAAACTTTAGTATTACTTCCAACGAAGTTCGACTTTTCTCTGTTTGGTGATTTGTTCCATCCCCGGAACCATAACTTTATATTCCAATGAGATGACTCCTAAGTCCTCTAACCGAAAAGGGGACTTAGCCTTTCCATTATGACGGAACTCTTCTTTTAAGAGAGCTCCTAAATAATGAAAGGAGACAACCACATTATTTTGAAATAAATTCCCCTCCATCCGTTCTAAAGAATTTCCATACTTCAAATAAGCAACATATTGCGCACGAAAGGATTCTTTTCCCATTCCGTTGTATGGTTTTGGCAATAGGAGTCGGAACCCAGGAGTCTCTCTTGCAATGAAATACAAAAAATTTCCAAAATCTTCATAATTCGGATTTTCCTTTTTAAACAATTGTTTATCCAGATAAACAACGTCTTTCTCGGTTTTTGGTTCTGTACAATCTAAGGGTTCATTAAAATTATCACAGAATTGAAATGAGTTCGTTTCTATCCCGCCACAACCAAAAATCAAAAAGCAGAATATCATTTTAAAAAATCCATTTTTTCTTTTGATTAAAATTTGAGAAATTGGCAACATTGAATCAAGATTTGAATTTATTGAATTCATAGGATTCCCTAAGAGTATTAAAAAAATAACTTACTTCTCTTTCTCGAAAGTAGTTTTGCGCTGATTCAGCCACTACTAATTGGCTTCTGGAAAAATGATAAATCGTTTCTCCGTAAACACCTTGAAACAAATAAGTACGATGGAAATCATCTTTCGATTTCGCGATAATGATGTTATGCGAAGTAACGTATCCCGGAATAAGAAGTACACTTTGGTCTTTTTTTTGTAATAGATTTTGGAATTCTAGACATTCCTTCTTTTTTTCAACAAGTTCTTCTCTGTGGATTCTTTGTTTAAAGGAAAGAACTTTTGTAAATCGTCCCGGATAAGCAAATTCCCTTTCTGTTTCATCAGGAGTCCATTTGGGAAGTAAAACAGATTCATAGAGGATTTTAGAAAACCGTTTCTCTGCCATCGCCTTCAGTTCAAAAAGAGTGCCTTCCTCTTGGTAGGAAAGAATGACAAAAAACGAAGCACCAGGCGGTCTTTCTAAAATCTCTTGTGGCATGATTAATCTTCTGTCACTCCCGTAATGGTAAATCCATCGAGTAACATATAAGGAACAAAAGATGATTCACCCAGAAGTTCTCCTTCTTTGGAGATTGCTTCGATTTGGTTTAATGCTTCAAATGCGTTCCCTACAATTTGTACCTCTCGGACGGGGACTTTCTCTCCATTTTCCAAAAGGTATCCCCCTTTGATCACTCCCGAAAAATCACCCGAGGCTCCATCTTTAGTTCCCGAAATTCGGTTCACAAATAGAGTTTTTCCAGGGAGTTTGAAAAACTCATCTTTGGTAGAGGTGCCTGGTGCAATCTGGAGTTGTTTTGGGCCACAACCAGGGAGACTTTGGGCTCCACCGCTCGCAGATCCATTGGATTTTGGAAGGCCTGCTTTTTTAGCCTCATATGTATTGTAGAAGTAGGTATTTAAGACTCCCTCTGTTAGGACTGATTTTTTTGTAGTAGGGAGTCCCTCTCTATCAAATCCAGTTGATCCCATTAAACTTTTGTTTGTTGGATCATCCCAAATGGAAAGTAAAGAGGAGGCAACTTTTTTGCCGAGTTTACCTGCCATTTTTGATTTTCCTTTGCGGAGACTTGTTCCATTTAAAGAACCAATAAAAAGTCCGAGAAAAAATGAAAACACAGCATCGGGGGGAAGTAAAACCTTTCCTTTGAATCCAGAGATGGGTTTGGCATAAAGTGCTCCCATACATTTGTCTCCAAAATTCATAAAGGCCTTTTTCCACAGAGTTTGGAATTGGCTTTTGTCAAACCCACTGGCAGAATCATAATCAAAACTTCCGACTAAATCCCCATCCACACCCATTCCCATCACCGAAGCAGAAAGTTCTGCACCCAGTTCATGGGCCATCACTCCCTTGGAAGAAACGATGAGTTTGTAACCCTTGCTAAGCGAAAAATCTCCCGAGTCAATATTGACCTTGGAATACAAATCATTTCTCCAACCAAGAGCCTCTTTCGCAGAACCTACCAAATCCTCAATTCCCATTGTATCTAAAGAATCATCATATTGGTTGAAATGATTCTGAATGGATTCTGGTTCTGGAAGTCCCAAATCAAAATCTGGAGTGGATTGACTTTTTGCTAAACTATAAGCTTCTTCAATCGACTGATAAAGGCTTGGGATATGATTGGAGATGATAAAACCTTGGTTACCCTCATGGATCACACGGATTCCGAACATATTTTCTTCAGTCGCCGTACAGTTGTTTAAGTCATTTTTTTCTAAACTGACGTCTTCCGAATATCCGTAACTGGAATAAATCTCAACTTGGTCGATCCCGTTGGTTTTTGCTTTTTTGACTAAATTAGAAAGTAAATCTTTTTGGTCGTTCAAACGTATTTCAATCGAATTACGATCCATTATTTACCACCGAGTAATACTTTCGTGCGAACATAAGGCCCACCGGCATCCACTTTGGCTGGTTGTCCCTTTCCACAATGTCCCGAACCCAAATCCCATTTGAATTCTTTGGATACCATATCTACATTTTGTAAAACATCAAAGGCAAGACCCGAAACAGTCACACCTTTCAAAAGATCAGTGATCTTTCCATTTTGGATGCGGTAAGCTTTTTGGACGGCAAACATAAATTCACCTGTAGCATCTGCTTGGCCGTTTTTGGCTCCATCCAAATAGTATCCATCTTTTGTATTTGCGATCATTTCTTCCAAACTGGAATCTCCAGGCATAAGGAAAGTGTTACGCATGCGGATGAGGGGAACATCTCCATACTCCCAAGCCCTTGCAGATCCCGTTGGTGCCACTCCAAATCGTTCCGCGGTTTCCCGATTGTGAAGATAAGAAGAAAGAATTCCATTTTTAATAATGACTGTGTTTGTGGGAATGACCCCTTCATCATCCACAGGGATGGAACCACCAGCACCTTCATAATATTCAGAATACCCAGAGTCGCATAACGTAACGAGGTCAGAACCAACTCTATGACCAATTTTTCCTTGCGCCACGGATCCGGACAAAACAAAGTCTGCCTCTACGGTATGACCAATGGCTTCGTGAACAAGGAGACCCACAATCGAAGGGGATAAAATGACTGTGGAAAGGCCGCCGTCGGGGAGAGAACTTGAAAGTAAATCCACAGCAGTTTTACAAGCTTCATCAGAAATCTCTGTGGGTGACTGGGACCGAAAGAGGCAGTCCCAACCACCAGTCACTCCGATAGAATGGGAACCGGATTCCATCTTTCCATCTTCTTTGGCAACGGCAGAAACTCGAAATTCTGGTCGTACCATACTGAAAAAACTATCCGCTCCATCGGTCGTGACGATGGCTTTTTCTTCGTAAATTTCGGAATAACCACAACCAACCGATTGGAGTTTTGCCGATTGTTTGGCGGCAGCATTTTGGATGTCGAGAACGAGTTTTAATTTTTCTTCTACGGTTCGATTACGAAAGTCTTCAATCCCTTTCCCAATAAAATCGCCAATGGCAAAGTTTGCTTTTGGTAAGTTTGGGATTTTGTCCTTTCGCAGAGCAGAGGATAGGCGAGCCGCTTTTTTAGCCACTTGGATGGCATTTTGAATGGAAGACTTTGAAATTTCGCTGGTGGATGCAAAACCCCAAGTTCCGGCTTCCAAAACCCGAACCCCAATTCCCGTTCTTTTGCGAAGTGCCGTAGATTCCACTCGTCCCCTTTCGGCAAAGAAGGAACGACTTTCTTTATGGTGGTATCTTAGTTCGACAAATCCGGACTCTTCGGCCAAACATTCTTTTAATAGGTTTCGCATAACTTCCCTTCCTTATATTTTAATGACGATAATTATGGTTTGATTTGCGAATCAAAAAATTCGAGTAGAATCCGTGGAAGCCATCTTCCTTCTGGATTGTCCGGAGAGGGATCACTGATGAATCCAACATGTCCGCCTTTTTCCGTAAGAACGGTTTGTAATAGGGGAAAGGACTTCCAACGAATTTCGTGCCAAACTTCAGAAGGAACCACTGGATCATCATCCGCATGGACAATGAGTCCAGGAACTTTGATTCCACCGAGATATTTGACACTGGAACAAATATTGTAATATTCCAATACATTCGCATAACCAGAAATTGGTGCTGTAAAGAAATCATCAAAATCAAAAAATGATTTACTTCGCAATACTCTTTCTTTCATTTTATCAGAGATTTCATAAACCCCTGAGGTTACCTTTTCTTTCATGGTATCCAAAAAATGATCGCGGTAAAAATTACCTGCCCTCGAATCAATAAAGTCACAACTCCGTTTTAAATCTAATGGAGGGGAGGTGGCCGAAAATGCCTTCGAATAATGTTCCCTTTTTTCTCCAAAAAATTTGATCACCATATTGGCAGATAAGGAAAATCCAGAAACAAATATGGATTTAGTAAAATGTTTATAAATGTATTTTAATACGGCTTCTAAATCTTCCGATTGGCCGGCATTATAAGGTTTTTTGGCAATACCGAACCCGCGACCACAGTTCCGTAAATTCATACGAACCACCCCATAACCACGATTAAGCGCTTCTTTTCCAGCACTGACCATATAATGGGATTCAGAACTTCCTTCCATCCCATGAATGAGAAGTAAATAGTATCCGTTCCATTTGGAGGCATTTTTTCGAACTAAAGAAAGAGGGGGGTTGTGTTCTAACCAAAGCAAATCCCCAGACCCATCGTTTGTGGGAATGAGGATACTCTCTGAATAATACTCATCCTCCAAAGAATTGTCTGGAGGAAAGAGTACGTTGTAGACAGTTTGTAAATGCCTACCTTCTAAAAATCTTCTAGGTTTGAATTCTCTGTTAGACGACGTCAATTGTGTTTACGATCTTATCTACAATCCCGTAAGCCAAAGCTTGGTCGGCATCCATATAATAATCGCGGTCTGTGTCTTCTACCAACTGTTCGTAAGTTTTGCCACAAGCATCCGCTAACATTTGGTTGAGTTTTTCTTTGGTTTTGACAATGTCCTGTGCATGGATGAGTAAATCCGTAGCAGGTGCTTGGATTTGTCCACCAATGGATGGTTGGTGGATCATCACTCGACCATTCGGCCAAATGTAACGATTTCCTTTTTTTCCACCAATGAGAAGGATAGAACCCATTGAGGCAGCCATTCCCATACAGACTGTATGTACTGGTGAGGAAATCATTTGCATGGTGTCATAAACGACAAGTCCAGAGGTGACAACACCACCGGGGCTATTGATATAAAACGTAATTGGTTTTCCAGGATCTACCATTTCCAAATACATCAGTTTGGCAGTGAGTTCCTTGGAAGATTCGTCAGTGACTGGACCCCAGAGAAAGATTTTCCGTTTTTCCAGGAATTTCTTACCCATGTTTTTGTCGCTAATGAGATCTTGGATGGTTTCGGTGATTTCTTTTTCTGGTGTTTCTTCTTCTGGCATATTAATTCAGTCTTTTGTGATTAGACATAGGTTGCAAGCGTTTCAGCTTGAAGTAAACGCCTAGAATCAGGAAAACACTGAAAGAAATAAAAAAGAAACGTAACAAAAAGAGCGGAGGCTCTTTCCATTCCCCGCCAAGCCCTGCCGTATGCAGGGAAGCCGGAAGGGCTTTTGTTTTTTGCGTCAAAGGCGAAGGCATTTCTTCGAATTTCAATACATGAGCAGTTTCAGAAAGTAAATAGTACTTCCTTGCTTCCTGTTCTAAGGCATAAGCATCATTTTTTAGGCGGCGTTCCTTTTCTTCCAACCCTTGGTTTTCGACCACAAGCCTCTCTACTTCCGCATTGAGATTTTGTAATTCCTTCTCGAGGCGCATACGTTCGGCAATCCCAGACTCGGACAAAAGTCCAAGATAGATACCAGCACAAATATACATTACAAGTAGGGAGGCTTTCGTTGGTGTCATATTACCTTAAGTTGTAAAAAGTGTTTACTCCGCTGAAGCTTGCATTTTTACCAAGTTCTTCTTCGATACGAAGGAGTTCGTTGTATTTGGCGATCCTGTCAGTTCGGCTGAGCGATCCCGTTTTGATCTGACCCGAGTTTGTTGCCACGGCGATATGGGAAATGGTCGCATCTTCTGTTTCCCCAGATCTATGAGATACAACAGCCGTATACTGGGCTTTTTTCGCCATTTCGATTGCACTGAGGGTTTCTGTGAGAGTTCCAATTTGGTTCACTTTGATGAGAATGGAATTACCAATCCCTTTATCGATCCCTTGTGCGAGTTTTTTGATATTGGTTACGAACAAATCATCCCCCACAAGTTGGATCTTTTTCCCCAGTTTTTCGGAAAGTTTTTTCCAGCCTGTCCAATCGTTTTCATCCAGACCGTCTTCCATGGTAATGATCGGATACTTGGACACTAAATTTGAGTAGTATTCTACGAGTTCTTCGGCAGTCTTTTCCGGTTTTTTCTCTGCTTTGAGAACGTATTTCTTTTTCTTCTCGTCGTAGAACTCAGAAGCAGCGCAGTCCAAACCAATTTTAATGTCTAGGTCTGGTTTGTATCCAGCCTTTTCAATTGCAGTAAGGATCACTTCGATGGCTTCGCTATTACTTGTTAGGTTGGGTGCAAATCCACCTTCATCACCCACAGCGGTATTCAGACCTTTGCCTTTTAGAACAGACTTTAGGCTATGGAAAACTTCGGCACCCATACGAAGGGCTTCGCGGAAGTTGGGAGCCGATACGGGAAGGATCATAAATTCTTGGAAGTCGATATTGTTGTCCGCATGAGCCCCACCATTGATGATATTCATCATGGGAACAGGAAGTTCACGAGCAAAAGTTCCACCAATATAACGGTATAAAGGAAGACCAGCATGTGCCGCCGCCGCTTTTGCCACAGCCATAGAAACACCCAAAAGTGCATTGGCACCTAACTTTGATTTATTGGCTGTTCCGTCGAGTGAGATCATTGTTCCATCAATGAGAAGTTGGTTTGTTGCCGAAAGGCCTAAGATGGATTTAGAGATTTTAGAATTTACATTTTCTACGGCTTTGAGTACACCTTTTCCGGAGTATCTTTTTTTATCACCGTCACGAAGTTCTACGGCTTCGTGTTCACCAGTTGACGCACCAGAAGGAACCGCCGCACGACCAAAGGAACCGTCTTCTAGTGTGACATCCACTTCAACGGTTGGATTTCCTCTGGAATCCATGATTTCACGGGCTTTGACGGAACGAATGCTATCTTTTTGGGACATCGGGAATTGTTTCTCCTAAGGGATAATTTCCTCCCAGTCTTAGGAAATTTAAGCCTCTGACAATAAACTTTTTCGACAAAGAGCCTAGTTCCAGGAAAATGACTTAAAAAGAAGAGGGAACCGTGAACGAACGCCAAAAATTCACCCGTAATTTTTCCATCATCGCCCATGTCGACCATGGAAAATCCACTCTGGCGGATCGTTTGCTTGAGATTGGTCTTGTCACAGACCAAAGGACAAAAAAAGACCAAATCCTCGATTCCATGGACATTGAAAGAGAGCGTGGGATCACAATCAAGGCGAACAATGCATCCTTTGATTACCATGCCAAAGATGGAAATATTTATCACCTCAATTTAATTGATACTCCGGGTCACGTTGACTTTACGTACGAAGTGTCTCGTTCCCTTGCGGCCTGCGAAGGGGTTTTACTCATTGTAGATGCAAGCCAGGGGGTAGAAGCCCAAACTTTGGCCAATTTATATTTGGCAATGGACCTTGATCTTCGCATAATTCCCGTTATTAACAAAATCGATCTTCCTTCTGCAGATATTGATAAATGTAAATTGATGATTGAAGAGTCACTCGGCCTCAATCCCGATGAAGCCATTCCCATTTCTGCAAAAACAGGTCTGAATGTACAAGACGTCCTAGAGGCAATTTGTTATTTACTTCCACCGCCGGTTGGGGATGTGGATGCTCCTTTGAAAGCACTGATTTATGATTCCTTCTTTGACACCTATATGGGTGTGGTTGCTAAAGTGCGTTTGTATGATGGCAAACTTCGTAAAGGCGAAATGATCCATATGATGAACATTGGCCGTCAGTTTACGGTCACTGAGGTTGGGATCAACCGTCTCTCCATGGTTGCTTGTGAAGAGTTACAAGCCGGAGATGTAGGGTATGTAGTGGCTGGGATGAAAAAGATGGGAGATGCCAAAACGGGAGATACCATCACCCATGCCAATAGACAAACCGCAGAAGATGTGAAAGGATTTAAGGATGCAAAACCAATGGTGTTCGCTGGTCTTTTTCCCATTAACGGAGAAGACTTTGATGCTCTTGTAGACGCCATTGAAAAACTTAAGTTAAATGATTCGGCACTTACCTTTGAAAGAGAAAATTCCGCTGCATTAGGATTTGGATTTCGGGTAGGTTACCTTGGACTCCTTCATATGGAAATTGTCCAAGAAAGATTAGAAAGGGAATTCAATTTAGCCCTTATCACCACAGCGCCGTCTGTAAAATTCCGAATCACAACCACAAAAGATGAAGTCATTGAAGTGGACAACCCAAGCAAATGGCCTGATCCCATTTTAATTGGAAAGTCGGAAGAACCATTTGTCAAAGCTACCATCATTGCTCCCGAAAACTATGTGGGAAATATCATGTCCCTTGTGATAGAAAAACGAGGGATCCATATGGATACGGTTTATCTTTCTAAAGACAAACTCCAACTCACGTATGAACTGCCTTTGGCTGAACTTATTTTTGAATTCTATGATAAACTCAAATCTTATACCAAAGGTTATGCTTCCTTGGATTATGAAGAAGTAGGTTATAGAGATTCCAAACTGGTTCGAATGGATATCCTTGTGAATGGAGAGCCGGTTGATGCACTCTCTTCCATTGTCCATAAATCTAAAGCGGAAGAACGTGGGCGAGTCATCATCGAAAAATTGAAAGACCTGATTCCTCGTCACCAATTTATGATTCCTTTGCAAGCTGCGATCGGTTCGAAGGTGGTAGCTCGGGAAAGTATTTCTGCTCTTCGTAAAAACGTTACGGCAAAGTGTTACGGCGGGGATATTTCTCGTAAGAAAAAACTTCTTGAGAAACAGAAAGAAGGTAAAAAGCGGATGAAACAAATTGGAAACGTAGAAATTCCACAGGAAGCCTTCTTATCCATTCTCAAAACAGGGGACTAGAAGATAAGGAGATTCATATCATTTTGTGCCTAGTTCCCGCTTCGTACAAAATGAAAACCAGACTTTCTATTGTTTCTGCCATACAAAGCCCGAGAGCTTCAAAAACCAAGGTGGTATAAAAATGGAATCTTTTCCTTTGGTTTTTACCAATCAGCCCAAAACTTTTCCTCTCCTCCCGATCCAAATCGACGTAGTTCCACCTACGACCTTAGAAGTATTTCATACTGACCACGAAACAAAAGCCCATCTAAATCCTGAAGTTTTGCTCCACAAAGTTTCCGCAAATGGTTCCATTCCTAGTCTTTATTTCATTCGAGATGACTTACTCCCTTTCGGTTTTGGAACCAAATGGCGGAAAGCCCTGGGCATTGTGTTGGATTTGCAAAAGAATGGGATTCACCAAGTCCTTCTTTGGGGAGCCATTCATGGAAACTATTTGGCCAGTTTTACTTATATTTTACGTAGAAGTGGTTTTTGCGTGGATACGATCGCTTATACCCGAGATCCAGAGCTCCGGTCGTATAATGAAAGATTGGTTCGTGGGCATTCCCATACTTTAAGATGTTATGCGAATCGAAAAGAAGCTCTTGCGGTTTGGTTAGAAAAGAAAAAAAATTACAGAGGTTTATCTTTACCTGAATTTGGAATCCATCCGGGACAAAACATTGGACTTCGATCCTTCTGGCGGGAGGTGGAGACAAAAATAATTCAGTCTCTAAATATCTCCTACAGTCAAAAGGATCCGAATTCACAAAGAGATCAAAGAATCAAAGCCATTCTTCGAATGGAAATTGGTTCTGGTGCTACCTTTCTTTCTGCCTTAGATTATTTTCACGAAACATCGATTCTTGTCCAAGGAGTGATGGTAGGGGAAAAAAAGGACACCTGGATATCCAAAAGGGAAGATTTACAAAAACAATTAGGACTTAGATCCATTGCCGCAAAAGATGAGCAGATTTTGGAAACCGAGAGAAAAGACAAATCTCAAGTAGAATCAGAAAAGAATAAGGCCAAGAATTTGATATCCTTTGGAAAACAAACAAAGTCCCCAAAACAGTGGATTTACCATTTTTATCTAAATACAGATATTCTCTTAGAACCCATATATAGTGGAATGACGATGAAACCCTTACTCAGGGAAATATATGAAATGCAATTATCTCCGTCTATTGCAATGGGAACATTTCCACCTCCTATTTTTTATCTCCACCAAGGGGGGCAGATCCAACATCTAGATTTGATTTTGGAAAAAGAATCGAAATGAATCCTTTGGAAAAACCACTCGTTTCCATCATCCTTCCCAGTTTTAATCGTAAAAACATTGTGGATAGAGCTATCACATCTGTGATCAAACAAACTTACCCCCACTGGGAACTCCATATTGTGGATGATGGGTCGACCGATGAGACCTGGAAAGACCTACTTTCAAAACTCACCAATTGGAAAGGAAATCTTTCTTCCTTTGGCAGAAATCAGAAATCCATCCAAGTCCACCAAATAGAACATAGGGGAGTGAGTGGGGCAAGGAACTTTGGAATTCAAAAAGCAAATGCGGAGTGGATCGCATTTTTAGATTCCGATGACGAATGGTATCCAGAGAAACTTTCCAAACAAATGGATTTTCATAAATCAAACCCAGAATTTTTCTTTTCTCAAACCAAAGAGGTTTGGAACAAAAAAGGAAATTTAATGGAACCCAAAGGCAAATACCAAAAACGTTCTGGATGGTTTTTAAAAGAATCCTTAGAACTTTGTATGGTAACCTCTTCCAGTTTTTTGGCGCATAAGCCAACATTGGCACAAATAGGGGAATTTCGCACCGAACTATCCGTATGCGAAGATTATGATTTGTGGAACCGGATCCTTTTATCTGGATTTCCCATAGGTTTACTCGAAGAAAATCTAATGGTTCGTTACGGTGGTCATGAAGACCAACTCTCAAACCAGTATCAGGCACTCGAGAGATTTCGATTGTATTCACTGTTTTTGACGAAAGAAGAATTGAATGAAAATGGAAAATGGGATTTGTTAGAACCACTAACAAAATCTCTTTTTCAATATGCCATCAAGTCTCGTCTGGACACCATCCTCCAAGGCCGAATCAAACGAGGGAAGAATACAGAATGGATCGAAAATTTACTTTCCGATTTTGTATCAAAAAAACCAATTTCGAAAGAGAATTTAAAACTGTTGTTAGTTGATTCTCTATTTTGATCTGAAAGAACTTAAAACCCTCCAGAAAACAAAAAAACCCGACTGTTTCCAATCGGGTTTTTTTATCGTTTGCCACAAAATAGGAATTTTGAAGCAAACCTTATACAGAGATTTCTATTTAAAGTTTATTTACTTAGCTAGAAATAAATTCTCTGTTCAAACGTGTGATAAAGTTTACCGAAATTTCTTTCGGACAAGCTGCTTCACATTCGTATTGATTTGTACAATTTCCAAATCCTTCTTTGTCCATTGCGCTTACCATTTTACGAACTCGTTCTTTCTTTTCAACTGCACCTTGTGGAAGGAGGGCTAAGTGAGATACTTTTGCAGAAACAAAGAGCATTGCTGATGCATTTTTACAAGCAGCCACACAAGCACCACATCCAATACAAGTAGCTGCATCCATCGCAAGATCAGCATCTACTTTTGGAATTGGTAGTGCATTTCCATCTGGCGCCCCACCCGTATTGATGGATACATAACCACCCGCTTGGATGATACGATCAAAGGCAGAACGATCTACCAATAGATCTTTTACTACAGGAAAAGCCTTTGCTCGCCACGGTTCGATAAAAATTGTATCACCATCTTTGAACTTACGCATGTGCAATTGGCAAGTAGTAGTTCCTTTTTCTGGACCATGCGGAACGCCGTTGATCACCATCGAACAGGCCCCACAAATACCTTCGCGGCAGTCATGGTCAAAGGCAATCGGTTCATCACCTTTTTTGATTAGGTCATCGTTAACAACATCCAACATTTCAAGGAAAGACATATGTTCGCTGATGTTGTTCGCTTCATAACTCACCATACGACCTTTATCGTTTTTATTTTTTTGTCGCCAAACTTTAAGGTGTAACTTCATTGTATCCATTATTTGTAGCTCCTTACGGCTAGGTGGATGTTTTCGTACTCGAGTTTTTCGCGGTGTTCTACAGGAGTTTTTCCTTCACCTTTATACTCCCAAGCCGTTACGTGACAGAATTTATCGTCATTACGTTTTGCTTCACCATCTTCAGTTTGGTGTTCCTCTCGGAAATGACCACCACAAGATTCTTCTCTTGTTAGTGCATCTAAACAGAGCAGTTCACCAAACTCTAAGTAATCGGCAACGCGACCGGCTTTTTCCAACTCTTGGTTGAGCTCCGATCCAGATCCGGCAACTTTTACGTTATTCCAAAATTCCTCTCTAAGTTCAGGAATTTTTTTCAAGGCATCTTTGAGACCTTTTTCGTTACGAGCCATACCACACTGATCCCACATGATCTTACCAAGGGCTCTATGGAAATCGTCTGGAGTCTTTTTACCGTTGATAGATAACAATTTATTTGTCATCTCACGAACTCGGGCTTCTGCTTCTTTGAACTCTGGTCTATCAGTAGAGATATTTTTATGACCTTCCTTTGCAAAGTAATCACCAATTGTATAAGGAATCACAAAGTATCCGTCGGCAAGACCTTGCATCAGAGCAGAAGCTCCGAGTCGGTTTGCACCGTGGTCAGAGAAGTTTGCTTCACCCAAAACGTGAAGACCTGGGACATTGGACATAAGGTTGTAATCCACCCAAAGACCACCCATTGTATAGTGGACTGCAGGGTATATACGCATTGGAACCTTGTAAGGGTTTTCTCCAGTGATGCGTTCATACATCTGGAAGAGGTTGTCATAGCGGTCAGCCACTACTGGTTCTCCCAATCGTTTGATGGAATCAGAAAAGTCTAGGTAAACACCAAGTCGTTTGTCACCAACTTTAGGACCAACTCCAAGCCCATTGTCACAAGCTTCTTTTGCAGAACGTGATGAAATGTCACGAGGTGCTAAGTTTCCGTAAGATGGGTATTTTCTTTCGAGGTAATAATCTCTTTCGTCTTCTGGAATTTCATGAGGAGCACGAAGATCATCTTTTTTCTTTGGAACCCAAACCCGTCCGTCGTTACGGAGAGATTCAGACATTAGAGTTAGTTTTGATTGGTAATCTCCAGCTTGTGGGATACAAGTGGGGTGAATTTGCGTATAACAAGGGTTTGCAAATCCAGCACCTTTTTTGTAGGCACGATAAGTAGCAGTTACGTTCGATCCTTTTGCGTTGGTGGAAAGATAAAATACGTTTCCGTATCCACCTGATGCGAGAATCACAGCATCCCCTGCATGAGAAGAAATTTCTCCAGTGACTAGATCACGAACGACGATCCCTTTTGCATGACCATCCACAAGAACGAGTTCTAACATCTCTGTTCTTGGATACATTTTTACGGCACCACGAGAGATTTGTTTTTCTAAAGCCGAGTAAGCACCGAGTAACAACTGTTGTCCAGTTTGTCCTTTGGCGTAAAAAGTTCGAGAAACTTGTGCTCCACCAAAAGACCGGTTGGAAAGGGTTCCACCATACTCACGAGCAAAAGGAACACCTTGCGCTACACACTGGTCAATGATATTTGTAGATTCATGAGCTAAACGGTAAACGTTTGCTTCACGAGCCCGAAAATCCCCACCTTTGATTGTGTCGTAAAACAACCTGTAAACGGAGTCGCCATCGTTTTGATAATTTTTTGCAGCGTTGATCCCACCTTGGGCAGCAATGGAGTGGGCTCGTCTAGGACTGTCTTGGAAACAAAAAACTGAAACTTGGTATCCAAGTTCAGAGAGTGTAGCAGCAGCAGAAGCTCCCGCAAGACCAGTTCCTACAATGATGACCTTATACTTACGTTTGTTTGCCGGGTTTACAAGTTTGATGTCTTGTTTGTGTTTGTCCCATTTTTGTTCTAATGGACCCGACGGAATTTTTGCATCTAATTTCATAACTTCTCCTAAAAACCCTTAACGAATGTACCCGAGTAAAATCGAGATTGGCATGGAACAATTTCCAAGGAAGACAATAAGACCAAGTCCTGTGGAAATTTTCTGAATGCTTGGGTTGTGTTTTGGTGCGAGGATTCCCAGTGTTTGTAACATAGATCCCAATGCATGAGAAAAATGAAGAGCAAGGAAAACCATAAAAACGATATAAGTTCCGGAAATGATGGGATCTTGAAACCCAAGAATCACCATTGCATATACATCATGTACTACATCGCCATTTTTGAGGATGTATTCGTAAGTGTAGTGTTCCGGATTCGTGATCCCTAAAGTAAAATGTGCCAAGTGGTATACAAGGAACGTGAGTAAAAGGAGTCCACTATATGCCATCGTACGAGAGGCAACTGAAGCTTGGATGGTAGAACCCTTTGCGTAAGACACTGGCCTTGCTTTAGAGTTTTCAATTTTTAGAAGGATGGCCGTACACACGTGACCAAAAAAGGCCACAATCAGTCCGATCCTTGCTACCCACAATAGGGGTCCTAAATCTTTGAGAAACTTTGCGTAGGTGTTTAATTTTTCTGGTCCTTGGAAAACTTGAAGGTTTCCGACCATGTGAAGGATCACGAACCCAAACCAGATAAATCCGGTAATGGCCATTATGATCTTCTTTCCAATTGAGGATCGAAAGAAGTCTAGACTCAACGTCATTGAAGAGCTCCTGTAGAGTGTAGGTGTAAATTTTTCTATTACGTCCAATTTCAGACAGATTCCACTTCCCGTAAATTCATAAATCTTCACCGAAAGAAACTTGCGAATTTGAGTTTGTTTCTCAATAAGAATTGGGAAAAAGTTATGTTTGAAAAGGGGTTGAGTTGCGCCCCAAGATCATTGATTGTAGCAAAATCTTGCGAAGAGAACAAAAAGGGAACAATCAGATTCATCATTCCTGGTCCAATAGGCTCATTTTTTTTTGTTTTTTCTTCCTTTCGATTCAATGTTCCAAACCCAGTGGGAACTTTCCTGAAAATAGAAGGGCGTATTTACGTGAAGTAGGTTTGCCCATCCTTGTCACCATTCGTCCACGTCACAAGATTAATATGAAAGAATTACAGTTGTTTGTTAAAACAGAAAACCTAACAAATATTAGTATTTCAAAATTTCAGATTTTATTTTTTGCTCTCGACACACAGAAACAAATTTTAATTCCTGAAGACAAAAAAACTCCAGAGTTAATCTGTTCGATTGAAAAAAAAATCCAACCAAATGTGATTCTCAAATGCCATGTAGGACCTTATGTTTATACTAATCTTTGGTCATCGATCCAAATTCAATCTATTTCATTTACCACTGAAGATCAGATACGACATGTCATCAGCGAAGAGGACTTAGATGACGTTACTGTTTGGTTATAATTTTTAGTCATTTTATTGTGAAAAAAATTAGGCTGAAATTAAAAACAGAAAAGAATCCAATGGTGTTGACATCCAATTCATAAAATTTTAATATTCCCAGACCGTTATGTTTTCAAAAATCAAAAATGATCTCCCTTCAGGCTTAGTTGTATTCTTAGTTGCACTCCCACTTTGTTTGGGTGTTGCATTAGCAAGCGGAGCCCCTTTGCTTTCCGGGGTCATTTCTGGTGTAATTGGCGGAGTGATTGTTGGTATCCTCAGTCACTCGAACACAAGTGTGAGTGGTCCAGCAGCAGGGCTTGTTACTTTGGTGTTGGCAGCGATTGCAAGCCTAGGTGATTATCATACCTTTCTTCTCGCTGTTTTTCTTGCCGGATTGATTCAAATCACCATTGGTTTTTTAAGAGGTGGATTCATTGCAAATTACATCCCGTCAAATGTGATCCAAGGTTTACTCGCATCTATCGGAATCATCCTCATCTTAAAACAAATTCCTCATGCTGTCGGATTCGATGTCGACCCAGAAGAAGACTTTATCTTTTTTCAAAAAGATGGGGAAAACACATTTTCTGAACTTTTTAATATCATCAATTTTTTTTCTTGGGGAGCCGTTATCATTGCCGTCTCTTCTCTGGCGGTTATCTTTACTTACGAAAAGGCGAAATGGAAACCGTTACAGTTTTTACCTTCACCCGTCCTTGTCATTCTTTTGGGAGTATTTCTAAATGGTATTTTTCAAATCTACTTCCCTGGACTTTATCTTTCTGAAAAACATTTAGTTTCAATACCGAATATCAAAAATTGGGAATCAGTTTTTTTCTTTCCCAATTTTTCTGCCATCACGGATACCAAAGTTTGGTATTTTGCTTTTACGATCGCAGCTTTTGCCACTCTTGAAACTTTACTTAATTTAGATGCAGTTGAAAGGATTGACCCACATAAAAGGTTGGCCTCACCAAACAGAGAACTTGTGGCTCAAGGAGTGGGGAACTCACTCTCTGGTTTGATTGGTGGCCTACCAATAACTTCTGTGATCGTTAGAAGTTCAGTGAATATATATGCAGGAGCAGAATCAAAACTATCAACAATATTCCACGGTATACTTTTATCCATTAGTGTTGTTTTTTTTGGATCTTTTTTAAACCTAATTCCACTATCCTCATTAGCTGTGATTTTAATTGTCACGGGCTTTAAACTAACAAACTTAAATTTATACAGATCAATTTACAACAAAGGAATTTACCAATTCCTCCCATTCATAGCTACTATTATAGCAATCATCTTTACCGACCTTCTAACTGGTGTATTAATTGGGCTTTCCATAAGTTTTATATTTATTCTCAAAAACAATTACAAAAATCCATTTTCAGTTGAAACCGAAACTCTTAATATTGGTGAAACCATTAGAATTGAACTTCCAAACCAAGTTTCTTTTCTGAACAAAGCTTCCATTAAAGATACACTTTGGGCCTTGCCAGAAAATTCTAAATTGATAGTAGATGCATCTAACTGTAATTTTATCGATCATGATATCTTAGAAGTTTTGGAAGAGTTCAAAACGGTCGTTTCTGTAGAGAAAAAGATCCAACTGAATCTGATTGGGTTAAAAGACTCCTACGAACTGAGTGATCAAGTTCAGTTTGTGAATATTTTAGATAAAGAAGCACAACAGAAATTAACTCCTGATGAAATTTTGGATTTTTTGAAACGAGGAAACGAAAGGTTTGTAAAAGGGAAATGGTCAGAAAAATACTTCAAACACCAAGTGAATGCCACGGCCTTTGGACAAAATCCCATTGCTGTAGTTTTATCTTGTATTGATTCCAGAACAAGTCCCGAAATTATTTTTGACGCAGGTCTCGGTGATATCATTTCGATTCGAATTGCAGGTAATATCGTTAACGAAGAAATACTTGGAAGTTTAGAGTTGTCCTGCGACAAGATTGGGACAAAACTAATTGTTGTTCTTGGTCATTCTAATTGTGGGGCAGTTTCGAGTGCTCTTTATGCGCTTCGAGAAGGAAACATTGCAAGCATCACAAACAAAATCCAAAAAGCCATTGATGAGTCTGAAAAAATCATCCACCCCATCCAAAAAGAAAACGAACATATTTTCAATCATGTCGTAAAAGCAAATGTAAAAAATTCCATCCAAGAGATTTTAACTAAAAGCCCATTTTTATTAGGAAAAGTGAATTCCAAAGAAATTAAAATTGTCTCTGGATTTTATGATACATCTTCAGGTGAAGTGCAGTTTTTTGAATCTATCGTATGAATTTAAAAGGAAAAAATTGAACTTAAAATAATATAGTAAATCCCAGACAACTAATCAATCACATTGTCTGGGAAGTGGTCTATTGTTTATTTATAAACGGGAACAAATAGTGGTTTGTAAGCATTCCGATTAACGTAAGCAATAAACGCATTGGCAACAACAACAAAAATCCCAACAGGGATTCCTTCAGGGGCGATCATTATATGAACAAAGAAAATGTTCACAACTATGGGAGCAATGACAATCGAAGCCAACGGAACAAATCGACCTGATAAAAAAGCGATCGCACAGATAAGCTCCGTTACCTTAATGAGGGTCATTAAATAACCAGAAGCTTTGATACCATCATTAAAAACTTTTAAATCTCCCGTTGTTTCTGGCTGTTGGACCAAATTAAAGAGAATTACCACGGAAGAAAAAAGGAATAATGCACCAAGCAGTACCCTAACAATTATATAAGCAATTTTCATACCATTTTCCTTTGAATGTTCTTATTTCCAAACCAGGACTTTCCAAAAAACATCCTAGTTTTCCGAATTCTGAACAAAACAAATAGAAAGTCACTATGTTTTCAAAGGATTCTAAATTTCAAATACCAAAATAAAAGAAAACTTTCCGTGTTTTTTCAGGATGAATCTGCAATAAACTCGTTGTTTGGTGGCATTAACTGGTAGGTCAAACTTATGAAATTTGGATTTCGGCTTGCTTCAACTATGATCTGTTTGTTGGCTCATTGTGTAGCGACTTCACGTACAGATTTTCCTCAAACGGATCAATCAGAAAAATCGCTACGACTCCAATATGCGCAGGAACTGGAAACAAAAGTTTTAAAAGTTGGCCCATCACAGGAAATTTCGATCGGACAATTTGCACTCCAATCACTATCAAACACAAGTCCTCGTTATTTCTCCGTCAGTTCTTTGTCTCCTCTAAAATCCAATGAACCTCCTGAACCCGGAGTGATCGTATTGAAAAAGGTACAAGTGGATCGGTCTCTGGAGTTTGAAGAAGGGACCACCAAATTCCGTCAGGCAACTTTCGCCTCCATCGTGGAATTTTTAGTGGTGAGTCCACAAGGAGAACAACAACGCATCTTGGGACATTCTGGACAAATCATATCCAGAACCATTCCTTTTAGTGCCGAAGACACTGAGTCAAAAGACAAAATTGCAACGAGCATTCAGTCTGCAATTGAAGAAGGCTTAAGGAAGATCGTTTCAATGAAAGATTTTTCCTCTTTTTTCCAGACCCAAAATATTTTTCAACGATGAGATTCAGTCTTTAACAAAAAAGATTTTCGCACTAGAGTTGACCATCTCGTTTGAGTTGCATTACAAGATTCAATTAAGTGTAACCCATGTGAGTGATCTAATGTGTTACCGATGTGCCTTTCCATACAAAACACCGCTCCCGTAATGCGACATAATACTAATTATGGGAAGTTGCATATTGCTTCAAAATAGATAGTATCTGAAATCAAAATAATGATCCGTCCTCCGTCCTTAGCGTTTCTCAAAAATCAGCGGAGATAAACGATTGGTAAAATGGGAATTATTTCCCATTGAATATAAGAACTCGATTGTTATCAAAATCACTTACGAACAATTGTTTTCCTGACAAGTAGACTCCGTATGGATAAGAAAGTGTTCTAGCGGTTGGGTTAAGTCCAGTAACTCCTGTCTGCCCATCGTCATTTGACATATTATTTGTAAAATTACTTTGTCCCAATACTTTGTCTGCTGGTTGTCCATTTACAGTTGGCATCGAATCCCAGATTAAAACCCGGTTGTTGTATCCATCGCCAATGAATAACTGCACCCCGTTAGAAAATAGATTATAAACGCCTCCTACAGAAAATCCACTAGCAGTGGTTGCCGAGACATTACTCTCCATGTTGGCCTGACCCAAAACAAGATCCGCAGGTTGTCCGTTCGTCGTTGGTATTGTATTCCAGACCAACACCCTTCCATTCGATGAATCCGCAACAAACAACCGAGTGCCATCAGACCAAACCCCTCCGGGAGTTGCTAGAGAACTTGCCGTTGGCGTAGGACCTCCTCGGTTTGAATTACAGGAATTGAAATCAGCTTGGCCTAAAACAATGTCAGGTGGAGTATAATTCGAAGTAGGAATTGTATTCCAAATCAAAACACGGTGATGGCCTTCATCAGCGACGAATAATTTACCATTGGCTGTCGAAACTCCCTCACTTGAAGACAAATCCACGTTAGAGCAGGTTCCAGGACCGGCTGTAGTAAAATTGGAAACTCCTAATACAACATCAGCAGCTACATTTGACGTGGGTAAGGTGTTATAAATCAATTGCCTGTTGTTCACTGTGTCAGATACAAATAGTCGATTACTAGAAGATGCTATGCTCCATAAAGAAGAATAAGAGTTGGCAGTTGGAGGGTTTGCCAAACTAGAAGAAACAAAATCAAGTTGGCCGATCACAAAATCGGCAGCGACACCATTCATATTAGGAATTTGTAGATATCCTAGAATACGATGATTTCTTGAATCCGATATATATAATTTATTACCACTGACGGTTACTGGCCCCGGTTGGTTCAAACTTGCTCCCGACACAGGAGCTAAAGTTTTCGTTACAAAATCTGGCTGACCAATCACGATGTCCGCATTCTGGAAATTAGAGAAGTTAACCAAGCCTCTCGTGGATGAAATCTGAAATCCGCAATTTGGCGCACTTTTTCCGATACTCCCAATCAGTAGTAGGGTTTCCCAATAAGTTTTGCCTTTGGGGTCACAAGGATTTCCCCATTCATTACCAGAACACTTGCTCGAACTAAAAAAGACTAGCAAGGTACTAATGCAAAAGAATGTTCTCGATTTCGGAAACATACTCGATTTTTTATACTCCATGAATGCCACAAAAGCGGTGGGCTGGTTTCAGGAAAAACCTGGTACCAATCACACCATACCCTAGGAATTTCCCTAAGAATTGTAATATTTTAGGTAGTTTAGAACTTTAACTCTGTAAAGTCGATTAAAAACTTGGCGCGGAGAAATAAAAATTTAACTAACATTAAGCGCAAATTCCAATGATCGAATACCGTGGCACTATTCACTTGTATAAGACATCATTGACTATGCTTAAGTGTAGGTTGTATTCATTGGAGGAAGGTGGGAATAGACAAATAGGGCATCTCCCCCAATCCTTGTTTTTGAAAACCATCAAGCAAGGATTGGAAAAGAAAATTCTTTGTTTATGTTCAACCAATTTGATAAAAGGAAAATAAACGATGTATCATTCCATCGTTATTTAATCTTCTCCAAATAATTTGCAAGATTTTCCAAGTGTTGTTTCCCACCTTCAATGGCTCCATACTTTTCATTCACACGCTCTAATTCTGCTTTGCTTGAGAATAGTTGTTCCATAATGAGATTGGTTCCTTGCCCTTCTCTCTCAAAGACGATTCGTGATTGGAAGTCTACATCTTCGTCCCCTTCTCCATCACCGATATGTTTGTAAGTAATTGAATTTGGTTTATTAATATCAATAAATTGAATTTTATTTTTATAATCATGTCCATCTGGTCCATGCATAATAAATTCCCAAATCCCACCATTAGAAAAATCTAATCTTTTGATTGTTAATGTAAATCCATCTGGACCCCACCATTCTGTTAAATGTTCCGGTGTCGACCAAACCTCAAAAAGAAGATCAACTGACACATCGAAATATTTTTTATAAGTAACCTTGTTTTCTTCAACTATTGTTTCTAAGTTATTTTTTATCATTTGCTCTCTCCATTTTTAATTTTATTACATAACGATCTAACTTATCCAAACGCTTCGTCCAAAGATTCTTAACCTCTAAAATCCAATCTTCCATTTCCTTCATTCCTTGTTGGTTTAAGCTATAAATACGTTTCTGAGCTTCCTTTTTTACATGAAGGATTTTTGCATCTTTCAGTAATTTTAGATGTTGTGAGACAGCAGGAGGACTTATTTGAAAATTTTGACTAATCTCTGAAGAGGTGAGTTCTCCATTTTTGGCTACAAGTCGCACAATATCCCTTCTTGTCTCATCCGCCAAAACTGCAAAAGCGTTCATAAGGATATTAATTAAGAATTCACTTAATTAAGTCAATACTTAATTAAAAAAATAACAAACAATTTTAAATCTGATATTCATTCCTTTTTGATGATTGATTTTATCCACGTTTGCCTTCAAAGTCCATTCGAATAATAACCTAACAAACGTTTTCCGGATCATATCTGAACCAATAGCAACTTTGTTCAATTGAAAATTTTAAGAATCAGTATAATTCCAATTTAAAATCAACTTTACCTTTTTTATGATATTTATGTTTTTTTTATTGCAAACGTTCTATAATCCGATGTCATTTTCTTTCAGTTGTGAACTACAGAACCGTGTTCTCATAACAGACCATAGATCGGAAAATATCAAATGAGGAAATTAAATGACAACATCACTTCTTAGAAATCCATCTGTTGTGGTGATCGGTGCAGGAATGACCGGCATCTTACTTGCGATTGAACTAGAAAAAGCAGGGATCACAGACGTTACCATATTAGAGAAAAAAAACGACCTAGGAGGAACTTGGAGAGAAAACACCTATCCCGGTGTTGCTTGTGACATCCCAGCTCATATGTATACTTACAGTTTTGAACCCAATCCGGAATGGAGTCACCGTTTTGCCCACGGCGACGAAATCCAAGCCTACTTCAAACGAGTCAGTGAAAAATACAAAGTCACACCCAAAATCCATTTCAATGAAGCCGTTTCAGAAGCATCCTATCAAAATGGAAAGTGGACCACCAAAACAAATCAGGGAAAAACTTATGTATCCGATTTTCTCATTTCGGCAACAGGGATTTTACACCACCCAGCTCGCCCGAACATTCCAGGATTAGATTCCTTCCAAGGAAAATGTTTTCATACGGCTGAGTGGGATCATTCCGTTAGTTTGGATGGAAAACGAATTGGGATCATTGGAACAGGTTCGACCGCCGCTCAAGTGATTCCAGAAATTATGAAAGTGGGAAAAAAAGTTTCCGTTTTCCAAAGAACTCCACAGTGGATTGTTCGTGTTCCCGATGCCAATTATACAGAAAAGGATAAAGAACGTTGGAGAAAAGACCGCAACATTCTGAAACGATTTCATAAATGGTATACCTTTGCCGTAGAACAAACGTTTTCTAAAGCTGTCATAGGTAAAAAACTCCCTCATATGCTAATGAGTTTTCTTTGTAAACGGAATCTCAAGAATTCTGTAAAAGATCCTGTATTACGAAAAAAACTAACGCCTAACTATCGAGTAGGTTGCAAACGTGTGATTGTAAATTCTACCTTCTATGATGCAATTCAAAAACCAAATGCCGATTTGGTGACAGAAGGGATTGAAAAAATCACAGAAAAAGGGGTGATCACAAAAGATGGAAAACTCCATGAACTGGATGTTTTGATTCTAGCGACAGGATTTCATCCATTCAACTTCATGAGACCAATGAATTTAACAGGGAAAGATGGCATTTCAATTGAAACTGTTTGGAAAAAGAAAGTCCAAGCCTATCGGTCTCTCTTCATTCCTCACTTCCCTAATTTTGTATTGATGTTAGGACCCAATACACCCATTGGAAATTTCTCTGTCATTGCGATGAGTGAAGTGCAAACCAAATATCTGATGAAGATCATCCAAGATTGGAGAAAAAAGAAATTTGATTCCATTGAGACCACAGAAGATGCCTTAAAACAATTTGCCGCTTACCTCAAAGCTGGAATGAAGAATACAGTTTGGCTCGGTGGTTGTCAAAGTTGGTATTTGGATCCAGATGGTGACCCTGCCATGTGGCCTTATACCTGGAGTCGTTGGGAAAAGGAAATGAAAACTCCTGAGTACAAAGACTTTGTTTTGCAATCCTTTTAACTTTTTTTAAAATCCTAAACAACATTTTTGCCGGTATTGCAAATCAATGCCGGTCTTTTTGCAAAATTAATCAATCTCATACTAAAAATTCGATATTTTTTCTCTTGTGCCTCGCGATTCCATCCAATCACAAAATTTGAAAGAATATGCGATCCCGCTCTCCGTTCCAATCTTTGCATTCGCAAAGGATTTCCACTGCGATCGGGTTCTTTGTTTAATCCAGAATTTGAATGAAAAAACTTGGATGTTTATTGCCATCTAACTTAGAAATGATGGTATCTAAAATTTCTTTAGAAACTCCCACACAACCAGATGTGGGTTTGTCCTCATTCCATGGATGTAAAAAAATCATACTCCCAAACCCAGGTAGAGCTGGTTTTGTATTGTGTTCAATGACAAAAAATAATTCATAAATATAAGGATCCCAAAGAGAAACTGCCCCTTTCTCAGGATAGGGAATCATTTGGTTGTAATTTTTAGAAATGGGAGAATCACTCCAATGAGAATTCTTTCGAATTTCATTGTATTCTAAATTTCGAATTTCTCGCTTTTTTTTGCCAACAATCCTTTGGAGAGGAAAAATCCCTGCTGGAGTGTGTCCATCCCCTTCTCTTTTTTCCTCTTCTCTGATGAGCCCATTTCGCCCAAGACGCACAGGTATTTTTTCAAAGACTGGGGCCCATTCCCCTTCAGTTAAGGTGTAAAAATCTAAAAATCCATAGGTTTCACCAGGCTTTGCGGTTATGAAAAGGATCTGTTCTGAGTCCAGGAGAGGAAAATCTCGCTTGGAATTTCCTTTGCCGGAAAGTGGAAGGAGGCCAGAAAAATAAAGAAAACAAAAGAGAACAGTGATATATTTGATTTTCTGGCATTGAAATTGCTTGGATTTTAGGGAGAAACCGAGAAGATGGAGCCAGAATGCTAGGGATTTCAGAGAGTCGATGGATTTCAGAGAGTCGATGGATTTCAAAACTCTTAAGATGACTCGAATGGCTCCCCCTGCTGGGCTCGAACCAGCGACCCAATGATTAACAGTCATTTGCTCTACCGACTGAGCTAAAGGGGAATCTCGAATCTGTGACCATGCTACGTAGGAAGGTCGCTAGGTCAACGAAAAAAAAGATTAAGAGCCAAAGGAAATTTTGAAAATTTTCTAAAAATTCAGGGGACCTAAGCTTAAAAAATGGATGTTTCCAACTAAAGATACCTTCATTGTGACATAATCCTCTCCGCTCCTGGAAGGGGAAAAAAATAGAAATTGTATATGTTGTTGTAGATGGGGTCTGCATGAAAATTGAGAGGCATTTTACCAAAGGGAATAAGGGTCTTTACCCGAATTTAACTTGGGTCCGTAAGGATTCTAAAATTACGAATACTGACGGGTCAGTTGTATTTGAGGCTAACGGAGTGGAAGTTCCGGATTTTTGGTCACAGGTAGCAACGGATATCCTCGCGCAGAAATACTTTCGAAGGAAAGGTGTTCCCAAATATTTAAAGAAAGTGGCGGAAAAAGGAATTCCAGAATGGTTACAACGTTCTGTTCCTGATGATGAAAAACTTTCCGCCCTCAATCCCGAAGATAGATTTGTCGGAGAATCAGATTCCAAACAAGTGTTCCATCGCCTTGCGGGATGTTGGACCTATTGGGGTTATAAATACGGTTATTTTACAGATGAAGACAGTGCCCGAGTCTTCTATGAAGAAGTTATTTTTATGCTCGCAAGCCAAATGGCTGCACCCAATTCCCCACAGTGGTTCAATACAGGACTCCACTGGGCCTATGGAATTGATGGAAAATCACAAGGACATTACTATGTAGATCCTAAGTCAGGGAAACTAGTAAGGTCAGCCTCTTCTTACGAACATCCACAACCCCATGCATGTTTTATCCAATCTGTGGATGATGATTTAGTGAATGAAGGCGGAATCATGGATCTTTGGGTTCGTGAAGCTCGTCTTTTTAAATACGGTTCAGGAACAGGAACAAACTTTTCTAACTTACGTGCTGCCAATGAATCTCTTTCTGGTGGTGGAAAAAGTTCCGGGCTTATGTCCTTCCTGAAAATTGGAGATAGAGCCGCAGGAGCCATCAAATCAGGAGGGACCACTCGTCGTGCGGCGAAGATGGTTTGTCTTGATATGGACCACCCTGACATCGAAGAATTCATTGATTGGAAAGTGCAAGAAGAGAAAAAAGTGGCATCCCTTGTTACGGGATCCATTCTCAACAACCGTCTCCTCAATGATATTATGAGTGCTTGTTCTTCCGCCAAACAAACCCTTGGTGAAGATGCCTACGACCCTACTGCCAATGTTGATCTCAAAAAAGCGATTCAAAAAGCAAGAAAAGCATTTGTTCCAGACAACTACATCAAACGAGTGATCGACCTTTCTAAACAAGGTTACAAAGATTTACTCTTTGAAGAGTTGACCACTGACTGGCAATCGGAAGCTTATAATACTGTTTCTGGACAAAACTCCAATAACTCTGTACGAATCACAAATGAGTTTATGGAAGCAGTCGAAAAAGACCTCCCCTTCCATCTTTACAACAGAACCGAAAAAGAAAAAGCGAAGTCACAAAACAGAGAAGCAAAACCTGCAAAAACTCTTCGGGCACGTGACCTCTGGGAGAGAATTGCGAATGCCGCTTGGAATTCCGCAGACCCTGGAACGCAGTATCATAGTACCATTAACGAGTGGCATACTTGCCCAGAAGATGGTGCCATCAATGCATCCAATCCATGTTCCGAGTATATGTTCCTCGACAATACTGCTTGTAACTTGGCTTCTGCAAACCTTGTTAAGTTCTTAAAAGAAGATGGAAGTTTTGATGTCGCGGGATACCGTTATTTAAACAAAATTTGGACCATCATCTTAGAAGTATCTGTCCTTATGGCTCAGTTCCCTTCCAAAGAAATTGCGGAACTTTCTTACAAGTTTAGAACCCTAGGACTTGGATATGCCAACCTTGGTTCTCTTCTTATGATCATGGGAATTCCTTATGATTCACAAGAAGCGATGGCTGTGACTGGTGCGATTTCTTCCATCATGCATATGACAGCTTATGCTACTTCAGCAGAGATGGCAAAGGAACTTGGACCATTTGCTGGATACGAAAAAAACAAAGACCATATGCTCCGTGTCATTCGTAACCACAGACGTGCGGCTTACAATGCACCAAAAGAAGAATACGAAGGACTTACCATCACTCCGGTGGGAATTAATCCTTCTTATCTTCCATCTTACTTACTGGAAGCAGCAAAAGAAGATTCTGACAGAGCCTTGGAGCTTGGTGAACAGTATGGATACCGTAATGCACAAGTCACTGTAATTGCACCGACAGGAACCATTGGTCTTGTGATGGACTGTGATACAACAGGAATCGAACCAGACTTTGCTCTAGTGAAATACAAAAAATTAGCCGGTGGTGGATACTTCAAAATCATCAACCAATCCGTACCAGCGGCACTCAAAAAACTTGGATATAGCCAAGCAGAACAAGATGCCATTGTAAACTACTGTAAAGGCCATGCTACTTTTAACGGAGCACCAGGTGTAAACACTGCCCGTTTGAAAGAAAAAGGATTTACAGAAGATGTTTTGGAAAAACTGGAAAAACAACTTCCATTTGTTTTTGATATCCAATTTGCATTCAACAAGTTCACATTAGGTGAAGATTTCCTATCCAAAACATTGGGAATTGATCCCGCAGTTTATAACTCCATGGGTTTTAACCTTTTGGAGACACTTGGATTTTCTGCGGATGAAATCACTCAAGCAAATGATTATGTTTGTGGAACGATGACGATCGAAAACGCACCTTTTATCAAGGAGAAGGATCTCGCTGTTTTTGACTGTGCAAACAAATGTGGAAAATACGGAAAACGATTCTTATCTTATCAATCACATATCCGAATTATGGCTGCGGCACAACCATTCATTTCGGGTGCGATCTCCAAAACGATCAACCTTCCCGAGGAGGCAACCATTGAGGATGTAAAAAATGCATACCTCATGTCTTGGAAAGTGATGATCAAAGCAAACGCTCTTTACCGTGATGGCTCCAAACTTTCACAACCACTTAACTCCGTATTCCAGTTGTTAAGTGCTGTAGGTGAAGAAGAGGAAGAACTTCAAACTTCTTCTGCTCCTAAAACGGTAACGGAAGTGGCTGAAAAACTAGTGTATAAATACATTGCGGAAAGGAGAAAACTTCCACACCGCCGTGCAGGTTATACACAAAAAGCAATGGTGGGTGGTCACAAAGTATATCTTCGCACTGGAGAATATGAAGATGGCCAACTTGGTGAAATCTTTATCGACATGCATAAAGAGGGAGCGGCTTTCCGTTCTCTAATGAACGCATTTGCAATCGCAGTTTCACTGGGTCTCCAACATGGTGTTCCGTTAGAAGAATTTGTAGAAGCATTTACTTTCTTCAAATTTGAGCCAAACGGTATGGTTTCTGGCAACCCTCATATCAAGATGTCAACTTCTGTGATCGATTACATCTTTAGAGAACTTGCCATCACTTACCTTGGTAGATACGACTTGGCACAAGTATCTCCAGAAGATTTAAGAACAGACGAAGTGGGTAGAAAGGCGACTGAACCGGCAAAGGACCTCGGGGGAAAGCAAGAAAGTAGCGGGTTAAGAGTTCCGATACAGGTAGCTCCCATTTCTATGAAGTCCGTGTTGGAAGAAAAACCAGAAGCAGTTGCAGTCGCAGGTGCGACGCCACCAACAGCAGCACAATCAGCAGCGGCCACTCTCAAAATCATTGCAGAAGCAAGAACCAAAGGTTATACAGGAGATTCCTGTACAGAATGCGGTTCCTTCCAAATGGTTCGTAACGGGGCTTGTCTCAAGTGTATCTCTTGTGGGTCCACTACTGGTTGTTCGTAAAAACAAACAAATTAAAGACTGAACTCTGCTCTTTAAGGTTAGAGTTCAGAATTAATAAAAAAAAAGATCTCTTGGAATCATCCTTGAGATCTTTTTTTTTCTCTTAAATCACCTACAGTTGAATCTTGACTAATCCAGATAATTCAAAAGTCGTCTATCAATACTACTAGGCAAAAAATCCCAAAGGTATCTTTAATCCAATTTATCAACTGCATAAAGATGTCAGGAGAAATCAGGAAAAAATTCAAGTATAAATAGAGATTAATCCCTTATCGAAAGTATCAGAATGGTATTTTCGCCAAATAAAATCAATTTGATCAAACGAAGTTATACTTAAGGAACGGGAGCTGGTTCAATAGAACCTTCTTCCGCTTTCGGTGCCGTTCCACCTAATTGATTCAAGTTGGGAAGATCCACTTTTGGTGAAGAAAATGTACCACGAATCGGGATACAAGTTTTGCCCCCTTCCTGCGGAAGTAAGGCAACCATACCCACTAAATCTTGGCGTTCCTGGGCAAATTTCTCAGTTAAAGTAAAACAAACCTTAAGATCCAATTGCGAAAAAGAAAAAGTGTCTGAAAGACGAATCACACCTTGGAATTGAAACTTGGCAAGAGAAGATTCCAAACTTCCTCGCTCCAAAAGTAATTTACCCGAACGAATTTTAAATACAATGTTCGCCTTACGGATATCAGTTCCTTTCAAACTTCCAAGGAATGGAATCTCTGCAGATTCCTTGATTTTTCCTCCAGAAAGGTCAATCTCCCCTTCACCATTCCATTTTGTAATTTTGTCATCTATCGATGATAAACGAAGAGGAATGTCTAGAGTTTGAATGCTCATGGCCCATTCGCTACCTTCAAAACTAAAATACCCGATGTTGGCATCACCTTCTAATCGAGATTGCAGAAGTCCAAAAAGAGATACACCTAAACTAATTTCTTCTGCCTTAATAGAAGTCCCAGTTGGAAAACTAGCGACAAAACTATCGAACGACTTTCTTCCAATCATAGGAAAGTGAATTTCTTTGGCATCCATAAAGACACCGGTTTCTTTTCCAGTTTTAATCAGCAGTGAACGAACAATTTCATTTAAAGGAAAAATAAATAAAGTGAATATGAAAAAGGAAACAAAAGCAATCGCTATTAAAGTAAGTATTTGTTTGCGGTTGACTTTGGAATGTTCTTCATCCCCATCTTCATCAAACAAATCACCGTCATCTTCCAAGAGACTTTCCTGGATTTCTTGGTCTTCATTGTCTAGGAAATCTTCTTCCAACTCATTTTCTTTTGGCATATTATTTCCCTTTGGACAAACGACTATAGGATGAAACTTTTAAGTTTACATCATAAATTTCTTTTTCAGCAAATGGTTTTCGAAAACTAAGTAAATCTACCTTTGCTTGGATTTGTTTATTCTTTTCTATATCATAAACTAGTTTAATAATATCTTGCAAAAGCACTGACCGAAAGGATACATCGATGGTAATTTTGTTATAATCTTTTTGAATGACGTTACTTGTATCCTTCATCGTTTGGACTTTATCTTTGAGATTATAACGTATCAGAATTTGGTCCAGTTTCGAATACATGACACTCACATCTTCTTCGCTTCCACCAGACTGCAAACCACGTAAATAATTGTATTCCCGAATCACCCGATCGAGCTCCGTAGCCTGCGATCTAGTTTCAAAAATTTCTTCCGTTAAGCTATTTCTTAAGTCAGAAAAAAGTGTGATGATTGTATAAATTCCAAGTAAAGCAACAAAACTAATGAGTCCTGTGACTAAAACACGTTCTCTATCGTTGAGCCGATCAAACATTAAGGTTCATCCTTTGGAGTCACAACATCCATTTTGATTTTAAAACTGACTTTGAATTTGTTTACACCAGTAATGAGTCTTTTGTTTTGGATTTGAATATTCGTAAATTTTTCAGATTTTTCTAAAGCTGATTGGATAGTTCCAATTTCTCCAAATTCATTTACCCGACCATAAATTTGAATTTCCTTTTCTTCGAAATTAAACTGATCTAAAATAAACGGCAAAACATCCGGAGATGGAAATTGTTCCGTGACTTCATTTAAAACATCCAAAACACTTTCTTGAGAAAGAAAAAGCCGATAGATTTCTGTTTTTTTACGTTCTGCTTTTAATTTTTTACTAGCTGCATCAAGCGGATCTTCGTCTTCTCCCAGTTCTCCACCAATCCCGTTTTTATATTTTTCAAGTAACACTTGTTTATTTGCAGAAATTTTTCGTTTATCTAAAATAATTCCGATAATAAAAACTCCGAATAACAGGACAAGAGATATACTAACTAAAATTAAATGAGGTTTAAAGGCGGATAATTTAAATCGATTTGTGTGAATTCGTTTTGCAAACCCTGTTTCTAAAAAATTTACCCGGTTTCTGGATTCAAAATGGGTTCCGGTAGCTACTGCTGTCACAAAACTCGGATCTTCAATTCCTAAGAATTCATATCTTCCCGTTTTAATTCCTAATTTTTCTTCTAGATAAGCAGTAAGGCCGGGGTATAAACTCGCACCCCCAGATAAAAGAATGAGACTTGGTCTTTCAGTTTCAGGTAGGGAAAATACACTATTCTCCACTTCATGAATGAGTTGGTCTAGTTTTGCTAAAATAAATTTTCGAAGAGATTTCCATTGAACTGAAGTCATATGGAACCGTGAAAGAAAACTTGTTTCCTCTGTTTTTTCAACCGTTTCAAAAAGAAAACCAACAGGAAGAGATTCTTTAATGATTCGAGCATCTTCCAGTTCAATCTTTAACAAATTTGCAATCTCTAGGCTTACATCTTCACCACCAATATAAATTTGGCGGGTATGTCGAAGTTTTCCTTCAAACAGGACATTGAGAATGCTATACCTTCCGCCTAAATCAAGTTGTAAGATGGTTTGGTCGGCAAGTAACAACGGATAATTTTTTGTAACTAACGATGACAAAGCAAAAGAATCAAGAGACAAACAAGATAAAGAAAGATCTCCCTTGGCAAAGGGTTTTAACGCCCGAAGTAATTCAGAATGATGGACATTGAATGAAATAACCTCTGAGTTTTCTTTATTGGATCTCCATGTTTTACCAATGACTTCCAATTCCTCCATGGGATACGGAACCAGGTTTTCCACTTCAAAAGGCAAAACTTCTTGGATGGCTTTTTCTGAAACCAAAGGAACTGTGAGGTCACGTACAAAAAGATTATGGATTCCTAAATTAAGAAGAAAGCGGTTCTCTTCAGGAAAAAAACTTTGAATGAAACGGATGATATTGTATTCGAAGGGATCCCCTTCTGATTCGTCTAGTTCCACAACAGGAAGGCTTTCCGTTCGAAGGATCACAACTTTTCCAAGAACCTTTTTAAAAAGGACTCCTTTGAGAAACGTGGAACCATAATCGATTGCTAGGTATTGGTCAAATGATAACATAATTAATCTTCTGTATAGTATAACATTTGGTTGTTGGTAAGGTCAAAAAGACCCGAAACTTTCCGAACCACTTTATCCTTGATAATCCCAACCCCTGTGATTTTATAAACTTCGCCTTTGGTTTTGATACGCCCACCAGAGACATCAGTACCCTCTCCCGCCAGTTCCTTATACAGAGTGAGGTCCCCTGTTGTTTTGACTTGGAATTCTGGTTCGGTCTCCAGATCTTTCAATTCTTTAATATAGCCTCCTTTCTGCAACTTGAGTTTCAAAATTTTCATGGCTGCCTGTTTGGTCATAAAATCAGAAAGCGAAATAAGGACAAAATAGGGGGCTGTATTGATATTGATCCGATCATCGTAAGAATCGCCCGCAGGTAAATAAGCAGTGATATTATTGGAGAGCACATAATCTTTATCGGAACGAAGAGCTCTTTCCTCCTCCGTCATAAAGTCTTTGGAGTTATTTTTATCATAATCTTTTGGCTTTAAACTTTCATACACAACAGAACGATCAAATCCTTTCACACTCAAAAGCTCTGAAAGTGAATAGAGAGGAGCATTTTTGATTTTTCTCGGTGGAGAGAGTCTATTGTAATAGTACTGCTCGGCCCCTCCTCCTGTTTCCTGGTGATTTTCATCAATCCAGTCCAAAATCGGGAAAATCATCTCTCGTTTTAACCCAAACTGGTAAAAAAGACGGGTCACCATTTCAATCGTTCTTTGGTTGGGTTGGTCATCATATATCTTCACGAGAGAGTTGATATTGATTTTCCCATCTTCAGGACTCATGGTGTAATAAATGACACCGCCACCAAGTGGGATCGGAGGAGGATCCATTGCAAGACCAGATTGGTATAAAACCTCTTCTGGAATTTTTTTAAGTGCTCCGACTGCCCCCATAAACCCAGCTTTAGCGAGCATATGTGCACGAAATCCGTCCGCCTGCGAACGAGCGACCCGATATTCCGTCGCAGCATCTTCAAAGAATTTTGAAGCTGTGAATAATGATGCCGTACCTATGGCCATCACAAGGAGATAGACCATAAATCCTTTTTTGGCTTTTTTATTTGTAGAGGATAACCGGATGCGCCAGCGATTCATATTTAACAAATGCATTCCCCACAAGTGATATTATTTCAAACCGAATCAGTCTTGGAATTTTTTTGGTCGTACGGGAATTCCAATCATCAACCCATTTGTCTCCACGTTCCGAAAACTTCATTTGAAAACTCTTTACATTTTCTAACAATACATGTTCGACTCCACCCTGAGTCGGAAATGTATCAATCATTTCATCTTCCCTGCGAATGAGATAAGACAATCCATCCATTTTGGGATTAGGCATCTTTCGTAAATAAAAAGAAACTTCTCTGACAGAAGCCTGTCCTTCTTCTTCGGAATTAGGATTGGATGTTGCAAATACAATCCGGTCATTTCTTGTACCAGTCACCCCATCTTGTTTGCCTACAAACAAAATTCGTTTTTGGTTATCGATAAAATAAGTTCGTGCGAGTGTACCACGTATATTTTCCATTGCATACAAAATGTCTTTACGATTTGCTCCTTTGTTCGAAGCTCCTTTTTTGGAAATCTTATTCGCTGTATAAAATACAGAAAAAATTCCTGTAAAAATAACCGCCATAATCATCACAACAATGGAAATTTCTACCAGTGTGAATCCACGTTTCTGGCGATAAACAAACATTAGTATTTTGTACTCCTAAATGTTTCTACGCTATAAGTTTCTTTTTTGTTTCCATCCATATAAAAAATAGAAACCTTAACTCGAAATACTTTTAAAACCCCACCAGTTTCAAAACTTTTTTTCTGCCCCCTTTTTTTCATCAGGTCGCTAAGTCCAACATCCTTATCACCCAACATATCTTTCGGTGCTTTGTTTCGCAAAGCTTCCGCATTCGGACCACCAGCAAGTTTGAGAAGATCCATTTCTTCTTCTTTGATTTCGGTTTCGAAAGTGTATCCAGGAAAGGCATCAATGGAACCGCGAGAAGTATCCGTTTGCATGGTAGTGGATGAATCCACTTGTGCCATTTTAATCTTTGCCAAATGGACTGCATTGGCAAGTAATACGGCTTTTTTCTGATACGAAATTCCTTCTGCGATAAGAGAATATGTATAAGTCATGACCATAGCTGCCATTGCCATTGCAATTGTGACTTCAAAAAGAGTAAAAGCAGGACGAAGAGAACTATTTAGGAGGGGTTTTTGCATTTGAGTCTACCTGTTCATCTCTTTCGTCGAGCCCGTAGGAAATTTTTTGGATCTGATTTGTTTCTGGTTCAGGAAAGTATTCTGTTTTGTGGATTTTGACTTTTCCGCCGTAACGGTAGACTTGAATGGTTCTTTTAATTTCCGTATCGGAACCTACGTATAAAAACAAATCGGTAGTGGTACCTTGAGGAGTAAATACAATTCGAATTTTTCCTTCTGATTTTGGCTTACCACCTAAGTCTCGTACGCTGACAATTTTTGAATAAAATGGTAACGTTACTTTTTTTAGAATCGCTTCTTCTTCAAGTCCACCTTCCTCTCTTTTTAAAAGGAAAAACTGATATTCTCTTTTTTCAAAGTCGTATTGGAATAAAACGGCTTGGTTGGTAAGTTGGGCTTTGTTGTATCCGAATTTAAAAGATTCTTGTAACTTAACAGCAATATCTTCTGTAGAAGGAATGATGAGATTGCGGAGGGTACCTCCGACAATCACCATAATTAGACCAAGAATGGAAATTACAACGGCGATCTCAATCAGTGTGAGACCAACTCGTAATTTCCTTTTGGTTTTCAAAACCGAAATTTTATCGGAAAGCGGCCGGGTAATCATCCGGTGAAAGGATATTGAAATCTTTATTTTTTCCTTCTCCACCTTCTTTTTTGTCTTCACCTAAAGTCAGAATTTGAGGAACAGCTCCTTCAAATTTTAAAACATAAGGCGTTTTCCACGGATCTTTTAGAACTGCTTTTTCACGAACAATGGGTTCGTAATCATCACCGATTTTATCGTCATCTGGTTTTTCGATGAGAGCCTGCAAACCTTGTTCTTCCGAAGGATATTTATCATACACTTCTAAATAACGTTCCAGTGCTGTTTTCAGAACAGCACTATCATTTTTAAGCTTCAATTTTTTTTCGCCTTCACCCCGGTTTCCGATACTGGAGTAAAGAATCGCCATAAGAGATCCTAAAATGAGCATTACCACGGTAATCTCGATTAGAGTTAGTCCCTCACGTATCTTTCTGTGTTTCCCTTTAGTTTTCATAAACTCTACATCCCCTGGATTTCTTGAGTTAGTTTGTACATTGGCGTCATAATAGCTGCCATGATTGTAAAAATAATTCCACCCATTACAATGATCATCATTGGTTCTAATGATTGGGTCAAAGATTTTATTGCCGTATCCACCTCGGATTCATAGATTTCCGAAAGTTTATTCATCATTTCGGGGACTTTGTCAGAGGCTTCCCCCGCACTGAGCATCCCAAGAACCATTTGGGGGAGGACTTGTGATCCTTGTAAAGAATCAGAAAGTTTTCCACCTTCTTTTATTTTGACTATGGCCGATTCAATTTCTTCCTTAAATACCGTATGTCCTACGACATCAGAAACAATGTTCAAAGAAACGATGAGAGGCACTCGGTTCAGAAGTAAAATTGATAAATTTCTAGCGAAATTCGAAACCAAAATTTTTCGAAGTAAGGTTCCAATCACCGGTAACCTTAATAAAAATTTGTCCCAAGTTTTTTTTCCTTCGCCTGAACTTTTCCATTTCATAAAACTGAGAAACCCACCTGCAATGGCTCCTAAAATTATAAACCAATAATTGGTGAGAACATAGGACAAAAAGATCACACTTCTTGTCAGGAGTGGAAGTTTGGCATCAAAGGAAGCAAACAACTGTTCAATTTGAGGAATGACCACAACAAGTAAGAAGATCGAAACACCTAACGAAAGTAATCCCATGATCATGGGATAAATCATTGCCACTTGGACTTTTGATTTTAATTCAGAAGATTTTTCCTCCAATTCGGCTAACCGGTGCAAGGTATTCTCGTAATTTCCGGTAGACTCACCAACTGAAATCAAACTAGGATATTGGTCAGGAAAGACTGTTTTGTGTTTTTTCATGGATTCGGAAAGGCTCATTCCTTCCGTGATGTCTGCTCGCATCTCAATCAAAACTTTTTTGAAGTAGATATTTTCCACTTGGTCAATGATGGAAAGTAAACACTTATCGAGTGGAATACCTGCACCAAGTAGTGTCCCTAACTGTTTACAAAATAATCCCACTTCTTTTCTGGGAATTCGGTATAATAATTTTGATAAAAAAGGAAAAAGTTCTCTTTCTTCCTTTTCGCGATCTTCCTGGATGGAGCGAACGTATAGACCTTTCGCCTTTAGTTTGTTACGTGCAGCCTGAAGGTTCGGGGCGTCGATAATATTTTTTTCTTCTTTGCCCTTTCTATTGAATGCAACGTAAGTAAATAGTGGCATAAAATTTAAGATACCCGAAGAACTTCTTCTGGGGTAGTTACACCCTCGATGACTTTATATTTGCCGTAATCTTGCAAGGTAGAAAGACCATTTTTAAGAGCGAGTTCCTTGATTCTATTGGAGTCGGCACCTTGTAAAATGGCACGTTTGATTTCATCATTCATGGTAAGAAGTTCATACAAACCAGTTCGCCCCTTGTATCCAGAATTTAGACAGGAGGAACAACCTTTCCCACGATACAAAACACCATTTTTTAGTTCTTTTCTTTGGATTCCAAGACCAGCTAAATCTTTATCAGTAGGTTTGTAACTTGTTTTACAATCCTTACAAATAACACGAACAAGACGTTGGGCCATAAAACCTAACACCGAACTTGTGATAAGGTAAGGTTCGATTCCCATATCCACAAGCCTAGTCACAGCTGAGGACGCATCATTGGTATGGAGAGTTGAAAATACTAAGTGACCAGTGAGGGATGCTTGGATGGCAATCCTTGCTGTTTCCTCGTCGCGGATTTCCCCTACCATTACCACATCCGGATCTTGACGAAGGATGGAACGAAGGCCCGCCGCAAAAGTTAAACCTATTTTTTCGTTCATTTGCATTTGCGAAATTCCATCCATTTGGTATTCCACTGGATCTTCGCAAGTGATGATGTTTCGTTCTTCTGTATTGATTTCAGAAAGCGCAGAGTAGAGAGTTGTTGATTTACCAGATCCAGTAGGACCCGTGACTAAAATAATTCCATAGGGTTTATAAATTAAATTTTTAAAATCATTTAAAATTTCTTTATTAAAACCCATTGTTTCGATCGAATACTTTTGATCTGTTTTGTTTAGGATACGCATTACGATACGTTCCCCAAATTGACATGGAATGATGGAAACCCGGACATCCACGTCCTTTCCCGCTAACCTAAGTTTGATTCTACCGTCTTGAGGCAATCGGTTTTCCGCAATATTCAAATTCGACATGATTTTGATACGAGTGGATATCCCCGCCAAATAGGATTTAGGTGGCGTAAGAACTTTTTGTAAAACCCCATCCACACGATACCGAACCACGACCGATTTTTCAAATGGTTCTACGTGGATATCAGAAGCTCTTTCAGAAACAGCTTGGGATAAAATCACATTCACCATCTTAATGATGGGAGCCTCATTGGATAAATCCAAGGCATCGGATTCAAAAGCATCGGAGAGATCTCCGAAACTTCCATCCATTTCATCCATCATCTCTTTCGCTTCGGCGGTGGTTTTGTCAAACTGAGAATGGATGATTCTCATAATTTCGTTTTCTGTGGCGAGAACGAACTGGATTTCGTATCCTTTTAAGAAGGACCTCATATCATCCATAGGATGGAGGTCCGTTGGATCACAAGTGGCAACGATTACTTTTTTGCCTTTGACAGAAACAGGAACAATTTTAGAACGTTGGACGAGTTTTAAGGGAATTTTTCCGAATACATCATCATTTCCAACAAACTCAAGTTTGTCGATAAACTCCATACGATGGAGTTTTGCTAATGCTTTTAGAATGTCAGTTTCAGAAGCGAGACCTTTTTTTTGAATGATATGAGTGATGGGAAGATTTGTTTTTTCCTGTTGTTTGGAAATATCTTCAAGATCCTTTATCGTCAGGATCCCATCTTCTAATAGAATTTGGCCTAAACTCTTTCTCATCGTAATTTCTTTTCTCGTTCGTCGACCATCCTTTCTTGTTCATTTTTCTTTTGGATGGTCATACGATCCGATTTATCGCGATCGTCGAGGATATGCGGAGTTAAAAATACCATTAAATTGGTTTTACGGTTTTGATTTGTAGTCCTACGAAAGAGTGTTCCAAGAAGTGGAATCTCTCCTAAAATGGGGATCTTTTGCACTTTCTTTTGTTTGTCATTGGAGAGTAATCCCCCAATCACAATGGTTTGGATATTGTCCACAACAATGGTTGTTTTGATATCTCGTTTGTTGAAGGTCGGGTTTCCACCCGTCGCTTCGGAAGATATCCCCGCTACGTTTTTAATCTCTTGGTAAAGATCTAAAGTGATGCGGTTATTTTTATTAATATGTGGAGTGAATTTAAGTTTAATCCCTGTTGGGCGATATTCAAAGTTGGCAACCGTGACAGCATTGTCCCCGCCAAGACCGGCATTACGGTTTTGTGTTCTCACGGGAACATCTTGCCCCACATTGATCTCTGCCTCTTGGTTGTCCAAAGTTAAAATCTGAGGAGCAGACAATACATTGAAATTTTCATTAGTGGAGTTTGCGTTTAAGATA
This sequence comes from Leptospira meyeri, assembly GCF_004368965.1. Taxonomy (NCBI): domain Bacteria; kingdom Pseudomonadati; phylum Spirochaetota; class Leptospiria; order Leptospirales; family Leptospiraceae; genus Leptospira; species Leptospira meyeri. Next base: position 556,292 of record NZ_SORO01000001.1, read on the forward strand.
CCGATGATTTGTTGACCACCACGACGAATAAAACCAAGTGAAAATCCTGATAGAGTGTTTACGTTTGTCGGTCGGCCGTTTTTATCGATGACCCCACCCGTAGCCGCAAGACCAGTGTTAAACTGTCCATAGGCCAACTCTTGGTAACGCCAATCAATACCGAAGTCATTAAGATCAGTAGACGTAAGCTCTACGATCAGGACCTCAAGTAACACTTGTTTTCTGGGAGTATCGAGAATTTTTATAATTTTTTTAATTTCTTCCCATTCTTGAGGTGTTGCCGTCACAATCAGTGAGTTGGACTCTTTATGAGCCACAGCTTTGATTTTATCTTGTTTGCCTGGGACTTTGGCTTGCTGTGCGACAGGTTGTGGAGGTGGATTCGGTTTTCCGTCAGGTCCGGTTTCACCTGGTTGTCCACTTGGTGCCGGAGCCGTTGGTGCATCTGGCATATCCAACTTGACGAGTATGGCGGCAAGTTTTTCTGCTTCGTTGTATTCCAAAGTGTAAATATGAATATCACCTGCAGAAGAAATGGAACCTGGCCCATCCACTCTGATATCCAAGTTGTCCACTAACTTCAGTAACTTATTGATATCAGAGGTAGAACCGGAAAAAATCAATGTGTTTTGGTTTTTCGGAATGATGATATCTGTATCGGGAGAAGTAACCCTTTTGAGGATGGGTTCCAATTCCACAGCATTTGAGAATTCTAAGGGAACAATTTGTGTGATGGTTTTATTCAGTGAAACTTCTGATTCAGAAACAGGATCTTTTCCAATCCGAACAATTGGAGACTTAGCAAGTGCATCTTTGATCTTGACTACTTTGATAAGGTCATTTTCTTCGATCAGACCAAAACCTTGTGTTTCTAAAACGGACTTCATAAATCCGTAGGCATCTTCGATTTTCACTCGTTTCTGAGAAATGATGGTTACTTTTTTTCCTTTGACAGCATCATCAATCAGGATGTTTCTTTTGATGATCGCACTCATACCCATTAGGAAATCTTTGAGTTCAGTATCTCTCCAATCGGCAGTAAAACTTGCAGGCTCAGGAGAAGATTTCGCTTTGGGTTTTCCCTTTTCTTGAGAAAAGCCTGGTGTCACAAATACATAAAGGCAAATGCTAAGTACTACTAAAGGAAGACGATTTCTCATTTTAATTCCGAATGATAAATTCATATGTGATTATTTTGCCTTGTCTCTCTAAATCCACTGTAATTTTCGGAGCTTGTTTGATCGAACCCCAAATTTCCAACATTTTCTCTGTTTCGTTCAGTGGCATTCCATTGACACGTTTGATGATATCCCCACCACGAGCACCGAGGGAATAAAATACATGGTCTTTCGCCACCTGATAGATCTTGTAACCCTCGATCTTTCCGTCTACCAAATGAGGGCCAAACCTTGCATTTTTATAAATAGTATTCGGGTCCTTCAATTTCCTGTTTACGTCTTCTCGGGAAAGAACTTTTTGAACCGTTTGGCTGGATGGCCCTAAATTCGAAACGGCTGCGGCATCTTTAGGACGGATTCGTTCTTTGGCTTGGGCCGGAGTTTCTCCAATATTCACCCGGAGACTAAGCCCACCTTTTTTTAAGACCACATAATGTTGTTCAATGGTCTGGACTTTGTATCCGCCCACCATTTCACCTGTTCCATATTCTTCTGAATCGTTGTTTTGTTTTTCACGGATCGTCACCCTTGCAAATGACCAATGCCCAGAAAGAGTCCCGGTGACAAGCATCTGGTCATCCTCTCCATTGTCTTGAGCAATTTCAGGATCAAGTGGTGTACCATCTGCCCCACGTTTGGTGGTATCATTTGGATCATAAACTTGGCCACGAATCAAATTTCCAGTGACGATGTCTTCGTAAGTACTCACGGCCAATATAACTTCTTGGCGCATCTGTTTGGGACGAGTGTTGCTTGCGGCACTAATCCCGGTTTCTGTGGAAAACAAAAGGAGAAGGACTAACTTCAATAAGTATGCAAGAGAAAAGGAAAAGAGTAAAACCGCCGGAATCAATGTCAAAAACTGACTCGACTGGATTCTTTGAAGGATTAGATTCATGCTCCCCACAAACCGGAGAAAAACTCCGATTACATTCCGGCTACTTCAGATTTAGGGAGCCTTGTGACTTGTTTTTCCGTGATGCTTAGAGCTGATTCAGGATTCATAATTTTCCCGTTTCGAAACACTTCAAAATGCAAATGTGCTCCTGTTGCAGTTCCCGTCCTTCCGACAAGGGCAACAACACGACCCATCTTCACCGTTTCCCCAACCTCAACTAAAATCTGTGAACAATGGGCGTAAACCGTTTTATACCCATTTTTATGTTGGATGGTAACCGAATTTCCATACCCACCGTTGCGACCAGTAAAAACCACTTCCCCATCGGCTGCAGATAAAACGGGAGCTCCTACTTTGGCTGCAAGGTCAAGGCCCGTATGATACACTCGATTGTATTTATTAAATGGATCCACACGTCGTCCAAACCGGGACGTCACTCGACTTTGCGGTACAGGCATAATGAAGATTTTTTTGAGAACCACACGAGAAGAAGAAGCATTTTTCACTTGGACAGGAACTTCCAAAACTTGGCCAATTTTCAACTGGTCACTTGTAAGCCCATTGTGTTTCTTTAATTTGGATAATTCAATGGAAAAGGAACGAGCAATCTTTGATAGGTTGTCTTTTTTTTGTACTGAATATTTTTTTACAATGATCCCAGATTCGTGGACCACTGTGTTACTCACAACCGGAGACACGTCAATGTATTTGGGTAAATCAAGAGAGGCAAGTTCCATTTCTTCTTCATCAGAGGAAACGTTGACACCAGCAGAAAAGAGTTTATGAACTTCTGTTTCTTGTGATTGGGAGCCAAAAAGACGAAACATCCCAGATTCTCCGCCGGGGAGAGACTCATTGATTTCAGAATGGATTTTTTGGAAAGGGTTAGCTAAAAGCCCGGAACCAGAAAGAACCAAAAGAGAAAATGTTACCAACCGGAGGACTTTCACTATTAAAATATCGGGATTAGAGGGGAAGAATCTTGAACAAGAAACAAAGAAAGAATGAAAACGAAATACTTGCGACAATGGAAACTTCCCAAACCTTTATTTCTTTGTTTTTTTGACACTGGGCTCGACAAGAGTAAATTTTTTCGAAACCCACTCCTCTACATCTTCCAAGTCATACTGCTTCTTTTTTATATCATCATTGATGATATAGGCTGCCAATTTTCCCAAAGAAGACTCTCTAGACTCCGCTACGGGATACACCTTTAATTTCAAAAGTGAAGGTGTGGATTCGATATAAATCTTAACAAGAGTCCCTTTCTTCCAAACTTCCGTTTGGGAGAATTTAATCTCCTCTTGTAAGGCATATGTTTTCCCATCATAGTACTCATTGATTTCCCTTAATCTTTCTTTTTTAATCAACCTTTGAGAACAATGACTGAACACAAGGAGAAGAACGAAGGGAACTACACGAATGATACTACAATTCAAAGCAAACTCTCAGGAAAAGTCACCATGATGCCTCATTTATGAAAAGTCTTTTTTATTTTTTGGCCCAAAAGAGGTAAGAGACCACCCCTCTTCGTCGTGATCCCCAAACGCGCAGAAGTTGGTAGCCTGTTATACGAATGGAATGGGACAAAAGAAATCCAAGTAGAGGTAGGAATCCGGCGAGGACTTCCTCATTTCCAAATCTTGGGTTCTGCCACCCTATCCACCAAAGAATCTAAAGATCGTATCCGCTTGGCTCTGGAGGCTACCGGATACCAGTTCCCACTCGAAACCATCATCATCAATTTAAAACCTGCTCATATCCCCAAAAGGATGGTTTGTTTAGACCTGGCCATTTCTGTTGGAATCCTCCTAGCAACAGACCAAATCCAAATTCCCGAAGGGCAGGTTCTATTTTTAGGCGGGTTGGGACTGGACGGTTCGATTCTCGGAGGAAAGGAGCTTTTGCCCTACCTTTGGCAAAACCAGAGCCCAAAGGGTGCTAGCCTCTGCCTCCCTCGTTCTTTAGAAAAAGAGACCCTACCCGAAGGGCAGTATTACTTCCTCGAACACCTGGATGATCTTCGCAAACTAAAACTCTCTTTACCCGACACGAGGGATCTTCCCTCTCCTCCTTCAGAGCCTCTCACTTGGAATGAAGTACTTTTAGATCCTTACCAAATGAAAGTCTTCCAAGGGCTTTTGTATTCTATCCTTGGAAAACACCATAGCCTTCTTTTGGGTAGCCCAGGTTCCGGAAAAACAATGCTCCATAGAATGTTGGAGTCCCTATTGCCTTCTAAAGAAACAAGAGACCAAAAGAACCAAGGGATTTGGACTTTAGAAGGAGAATTTGAAATTCCTTCTAACAAACGTCCTTTTCGTTCTCCTCACCATTCCGCAACAGAAGTGGGGCTCGTGGGAGGTGGACTTCCTTTCCAACCAGGTGAAATCTCAAAAGCATTCGGAGGGATTCTATACTTAGATGAAGCATTGGAATTCAAAGACAGGATTTTAGAAAGCCTCAGAATGCCCATGGAAGATTCCTATTTGGAAATTGTTAGGATGAACGAAAAAACGAAACTTAATACTGATTTTACTCTGATGTTATCAGCAAACCCCTGCCCTTGTGGAAACTATCACAGTAGGCAGACTTGTCATTGTTCGCTACAAAGGATTCGTTTGTATTTACAAAAAATCAGCGGTGCTTTTTTAGACAGAATCACCATCTTTCAAACGTTATTCGAAACAACAAATGATCGATGTATCAAATTAGAAGAATTTAAAATGAGACAAATTCTATTAGAAAGATTTGAATTTCGAAAGACAAATCTCATTACAGAAGAAGAAGAGAATAAAATTCAAAAAATTTTGGATACAGAAAACCAAACCAAACAACTGTCCTTACGAAAGAAAAAACAAATCATTTCTTTAGCAAGAACCATTGCGGATTGGAATCTATCCTCCCGAACCAAGGAAGTACATATTTGGGAGGCCGTGGATTATTGTATCGGATACCAATGGATTTATAGTTTGGGCTAATTACTTAGAAATAAAATGCGAAATTTCCATCGCAATTTTATTGATCGCATAATCCATATAAGCTGGATCATCGATTTTCTTTTTGTAATTTTCGAATTTTTTCTGGATGGTAGAAGCCATCCCCCGTTTCCGGAGTAATACCGGATCTGGACCAAATTCATCGGTTTCTGCTAAATTCCCAAAAATACTAAATTGACTCATGTGGTTACTTCCTTGTAACAATCAAACTCTCATCCTTGAGAGCGTTTTCCCTTATGGGATACATGAACAATCGGCCCAGTACAAAAATCCCTTGATGAAGTATTTAAAAGATTGAAGAATAAAAACGCACTTCCTTTTTTTCAGTTATATGGATCAAATTAAACGAAGGTGTTAGGTGATAAAAAGCAGGAATCTCTTTCAGTAAATAGTAATATACCTTCCGCATTCGCTTGCGTTTTGTCTCATGAAAACATTCCAAAGGATGAAAACCACTGCGTTCGTCCCAAGTTTTGACTTCTGAACAGTGAAGAGAATGGTTCTGGATGCTAATTATGTCTAATTCGCCAATAGACTTTCTGTAATTCTGAAAGATTACGGTATGCCCTAAAGATTCCAAAAAAACAACGGCCAAACCTTCTCCCAGTCGTCCCAGCTCGGTTTTTTTGGACATTTCTCAGATCTCCTTAAAAGATCAGTAAATTTGCGAAAACGGAATGGCTTTTTGTATGTAGAGATTGAGGTCTTTCATTAGGTCCACAAATTCTAAATGTTTAAGGCGTTTGCCTTCTGCATCTTTTGTGACTCGAATGACGGGGCGAAGAGGTTTATCTTTATTGGATTCAATGACCATACCCATTCTTAGGTCAGAAAGGACTACGCCTGACCCCACAGGAAACATAGAAAGTTTATTTAAAAACAATCTTACCATTTTTAAATCAAAACGGTTCACGTTTTCGCTGATCATAATCTTCATTGCTTCGTAAGGAAGGATCGCTTGTCTGTATGGTCGTGGGTGGATCATGGCAGCAAATTGGTCAGCAATCATAAACACTTTTGTGAGTTCCTCGATTTGGTTTGCGAGTATTTTCTGAGGATATCCAGATCCATCCACAGCCTCATGGTGTTGTAATGCAACAATCGCAAGAGAGTTTTTTAATTTTAATCTTTGGGTAAGGATTTGGTAACCAGTGACCGGATGTCGTTTGATGGTTTTTAAATCTAATTCAGAGAGATTTCCTTTTTTTTCGGAAACTTCTTCTGGAACTGTGACCATTCCGATGTCGGCAAAAAGAGAAGCTAAGGCCAAATCAATAAGTTTGGGTCTGGAAAATTCTAAAAAGTTTCCGAGCATCACTGAGAAAAACGTCGCATAACAGATGTGAGTATATAAATAATACCCTGAATGAGAATGGGACAAAAGTAAAATGGGAATTTGAGCGTTGGCTTTTGTATGGTCTGCAATGCGCTCGGCGATCTCACGAAACTCTCGAATCTCCGTATAACGACCTTCCGAAGCTGATTTATAAGTTTTTTGCACCAAATCAAAACAGTCTTTAAAAACAGCGTTGAACTCAACCTTTGTGGTATTGGTTTTTTCTAATAGATACTTAAAACGTGTAGAATTTTCATCATCTTGGTAAAAAGGAAGGTTGGTATCAAAATACCCAGGACCTCCTCCTGCAGTAGCTTTTTCACCTGCTTCCGCCATTACCTTTTCTCCATCCGTTAGGACAAAGCTGATGCCAAATTGAACCAAGCGGTCTAAGTCTTGTTGTGTAATGGGTTGGTCTGCACCAACAAAAACTGTGTCTTTATCTAAATAAATTGACTTAGTAAACTTCGAGCCAGGTTCTAAGTCTCGAATGGAGATTTTCCGCATAATTGCGTAAATCCTAGTAAGAAGCGTAGAAACTTCAATTGTTTTTCTTTTGTCTCTCCAAAACAAGAATTCGAAACACTGCTGCCACTGCTTCATATAAATCCCTTGGAATTTCTTTCCCATTGGGGAGGTGATCTAAGGTTTGAATCATCACTTCATCTTGAATGATAAGAACACCTGACTTACGTGCGATACGAATCAAATTCTCAGCAAGTCGTCCTTCTGCCTTTGCAACGAGTTTCGGTGCCTTATGGCGAACCGGATCATAAGCAAGGGCTGCCATTTTTTGTTTCATCTATAATCACCGTTAAAGGATCCATCCTTCCAAGTTTCCATTTGCACCGAACGAATTTGGGGAAAGTCCCGAACCAGACCCACAAAAGACTTTGTGAAGTCCTCACCTTGGAATGACCTTTCTGTCGTGAGTTGCACGAGGATTGGTTTTTCTCTTTCAGGATCATAATGGAACTGGATTCCCATCGCACCGGTTTCTTTTGATTCCCAAAACACATAGAGAACCAAACCTTTGTTTTTCGGTTCGACAACCATTTGTAATGATTCTTTCGCATCAGGATCAATGTAAGAAAGAAAGTCAGAAAATCCGGTTTCTCCCAGTAAATAATTCCAAAGGGTTTTTAGATCCGAAACCTCAATCGTTTTCGAATCTGCTTGGACCGCCATCCACTGAGCCCAACGCAAACGATTCACTACTTTCCCTGGATTGGTTTGGACTTCCTGATCTAAACCTTTTGTTCGGAGAGAAATGGAAAGGTTAGAATCATTTTCTTTCAGAGCACCCGTCTTGGTCTTAGAACGAATGCTTTCCAATTGAAGGAGTCCTTGTTGTGACGTGCTAGTTTCTTTTGAGAAAAACTGATCTTTTCTCTGGTGGGTCAGTTTTCCAATAGAGAAAATCAGAGGCAGAGTGCTAAGATTAGAAAAGAGTGGGCTCACTCCCTTCCTTTCGGAGAAATTTACAAAAACTCAACCGATGGATGGGAGAAATTCCAAGTTTCATAAGGGCATCTCTATGTTCTTCGGTTCCATACCCTTTGTGTTTAGCAAACCCATACCCCGGATATTTTAAATCCATTTTTTCCATATATTCGTCTCGGTATGTTTTCGCAAGGATAGAAGCGGCTGAAATGGAAGGAATCAAGTCATCTCCTTTGGGAAGAGAAAAATATCCTTCAATGGGTTTTGTGATCTTTAGTTTATAATTTCCATCAGCGAGAAGAAATGGCCTAGCACCTAACAATTGGTTTACGACTAGACTTTCCTTTTCTTTGCCAAAAGAAGTGGTCGCATTCGAATTTTCATTCTCCTTTGTCTTGGATGCAAGTGGTGAGAATTGAGTCGGCAAACACCGGTTCATACCATAAAAAATGGCCTGATTGATATTAAACTGGTCAATGAATTTTGCGCTAACAAAAGTCACACGAAAATAATAAACATACTTTAGAATTTCAGTGCGTAATTCCAGTCGTTTGGGTTCAGGAATTTTTTTGGAATCGCGAAGCCCTTTTAGGATTTCACCGTTTTGGATTTTTTCTAAGGTTTGGAGGTCAAAGGAAACACAACCCACAGAAACTGGGCCGGCAAGTGTACCACGACCTGCTTCATCAAGCGAATAACAGGTCAGGTGAGGGATTTGAAATTCAGGAAAAAACGGTCGAGTGACGACCGTTTCAAAAGAAATTATGCGCTAGGTGCTTCTGCTGCTTTTGCTTGTGCAAGAGCGGCTTTAGAAGCCTCGTCCTGTCTCTTTTTGTCTTTGGCAACGATCGCTTGTCCGCCTTTTCTTTCTTTGATACGTCCGGCCTTTCCTTTTTTATCACGGAGATAGAAAAGTTTTGCACGACGAACAGATCCTTTACGAACGAGTTCAATCTTTGCAATTCTTGGGCTATGAAGTGGGAAAATTCTTTCCACTCCGATATCATAAGAAACTCGTCTTACAGTAAAGGTTTTACTTTGTGATTTGTTTGCAATGGAGATCACAATACCTTCGTAAACCTGAACACGTTCCTTTCCAGATTCAACGATTTTGTAGTGAACTTTTACAGTATCACCAATTTCGAAATTAAGTTCGTTCTTTGCTTCGTCTGCGAGTGCTGTTTCTAGAATCTGATTCATGGCTTCCTCTAAGAATGATTTCTTGTTTTGCGGTTTTTTTGCCGCCATTTCCGGATCTCTTCATGATGTCCACCAAGGAGCACATCTGGAACAGTCCAACCCATAAAATCATAGGGTTTTGTATATTGGGGGTATTCTAATTCTTCCGTTTCGTTGTGCGATTCTTCTAGAAGGCTTTCTTCTTTTCCCAAAAATCCCGGAACAAACCGAGATATGCAATCGGCAACAACGAGAGCAGCTAAATCCCCCGATGAAATAACATAGTTTCCAATGGCCACTTCCCTGTCAATTAAATGCTCCGTGACACGATGGTCGACCCCTTCGTAGTAGCCTGAGATGAAGGTTAGAGTCTCAGAGGACTCATAAATCTCACGAGCCAGCGTTTGGTTGAAAAGTTCCCCCGAGGGGCTGAGAAGGATGACCTTCCCTTTGTTTTCACCAAGAGATTCAAGGGCACGGTAAATCGGGCCCACTTGCAAAAGCATGCCCGGCCCACCCCCATAAATGGTATCGTCTACCTTTTGGTGTTTGTTGTCGGCAAAGTCCCTGAGATGGACAGTGTTGATTTCCACCACCCCTTGTTTTACCGCTTTTCCAGGGATTCCGGTATCAAAATAGGAAGTAATTTTTTCTGGGAAAAGAGTGATGAAATTAAACTTCAAACCACTGCTCCCAGCCTATGATTTCTAACGTTTTGGATTCTAAGTTCCAATCTCCCACAAACTGATGGAGGAAAGGAATGAGGACAGTTTCTCCTTCGCCGTTTTTTGGTTTTAGTTCCAAAATGGGATGAGCGGGGTTATCAATCACCTGTGTGATGACGTATTCCAGAGATGTATTGGTTTCTTTAGAGATGGCAAGGAGTCCCACTAAATCTTCTGTGTAAATTTCATCCGAGTTTGGTTTGGGTAGTTCGTCCCTTTTCCAGAGCAAAGAAAATCCACGGTATTTGATCACGGTTTCTGGTGTTTCAAAACCTTTTAGTTTTAAAAGGAAATGGTTTCCGTTGGGCCGAATCTCATCGATTTGGATCGTGGACTGGTTCCCACGAGGGTCTTCAACAGTGCAGGTAAGCGGTGGTTTTGCAGAACTTAGGGTGTCACCTTCTGTGAATACTTTGATGAACCCTTTGATTCCATGTGAGGATCCGATGACCCCCACTTTCACTAAACTTGGTTTAGTCGACAATTTCTAAAGTATAGTTTTTGCCTTGTTTGGTTCCGGCTGCTTGTAATACAGTTCGTAAAGATTTTGCAATCCTTCCGTTTTTCCCGATCACCTTACCTAGGTCTTTTGCTGCTACCCGAAGTTCGATCACTGTTTCTTCCTCTCCGGGGACTTGGTTGACAGCCACTTGTTCTGGTTGGTCAACGAGAGATGTAACGATATAACGAACTAAGGATTCCATGTATCAATTAACCTTTGAACTTTGACCAAACGTCGTCTTTTTTCAAAAGAGCAAGAACTGTATCAGTAGGTTGAGCACCTTTTTTAAGCCAAGAAAGAGTTTTTTCTTCATTGAAAGTTGCTTTTTTAACAGAGGAAGTGGATGGGTGAAAATGCCCAATCGCTTCAATGAACTTTCCGTCACGCGGAGCACGGATATCAGCTGCTACGATGCGATAGTGCGGGTCTGCTTTTGTTCCCGTTCTTTGTAATCTTAATTTAACCAAGGAAAAATACCCCTTTTATAGCGAGTTTTTTGAATAGGGACGATATGTCAAGAGCGAGTTCGAGCACTTGCAGCGAGATCCTTTAATTTTTTGCCCTGTGCATTTGGATCCCCTGTTTTATAGAGTCCAGAACCCACAACCGTGATATCCACACCAAGTTTTGCAAGCTCCTCCATATTTGATTCGTTCACACCCCCGTCCACTTCCAATTCAATATTGTAAGGTTTGGTAAGTTTCCGAACGGCAGCAATTTTTTCGAATCCCGATTTCACAAAGGATTGCCCATAAAATCCAGGATCCACAGTCATAAGGAGCACAAGATCCAAATACGGAAGGATTTGGGAGATGGATTCAGGCGGAGTTTGGGGATTGAGAGAAACTCCCACTTTGATTCCGGCCTTTCGGATCTCTTCCGCAAGTCTTACCGAGAAATTCGTAGTTTCAATATGGAAAGTAATACAATAAGGATTGAGGTCAAAGTATTTGGTAGCGTGAAGTTCTGGATTACTCACCATAAGGTGTACATCGAGAGGAATATCCGTATGGGATTTGACTTCCTTAGTAAAAGCCTCTCCGAAAGAAATTTGTGGGACAAAGTTTCCATCCATTACATCGATATGGATGAGGTCGATATTTTCTTTTTTGTAAGTGGGAAGCTCCTGTGAGAGTCCCGTAAGTTTTGCTGCGAGGATGGATGCAGAAATTTTCATATTAATAAGTTCCCTTTAATTTCCAAACCTTGGCAACACCGGTTTCTTTTCCGATTAAAGTGACTTTTACATTGCCAGCTCTATGGATGAGAAAACGAACCGGTTCATCTTCTTTTAGTTTTTGGTTGGTTAGAATTTCTTTTTCGATTTCTGTATCTTCCCCAGGTTTTGTATAACTGATTTTTGCCGAGTAAAGATCATCATCGTCTACTTCGTATTCCAAAAACTCGTAATCCTGAACGAGAGATTCGGAAGGTTTTAAAAAGAAAGCACCTACTTCTGCACCGGTCTGTTTTAATTCAAACGAAGAAGTAAGACCATGTGAGTCACGAAACTCTGGTTTGGTGGTTTCTTTCAAACGGTATGGGATCTTTTTTCTTTGTAAAAAATCGACAACAAAGGGAACAGGAGTTCCCACAAACTTTGTGGAATCCAATGGATCATTTACCGACTGGTTGGATTTTTTTTCAGTATTTGGTTCAGTTACAAGTAAATAGATTTTTTCACCGGAATGTGTTTCTTTGCCTGGCCCTGGAATTTGATCAACGATGGTGTCGGCAGGTTCATCACCCACAGCTGGCACATAAGTGATCCCACCAATTTGTAGAGGTACATACACTTCACCAGAAAGTACTTTTTCTAAAATGGCTTTGGCTCTTTTCAGATCCTGGCCTTTGACATCAGGAATCGTAACTCGATCAAATCCAATATTCACAGTGAGATAGAGTTTGGATCCGGCTTCCACTTCCTTACCGGGATCAATGGATTGGGCAAGGATGATCCCATCGGTTTTTTCTGGAATTCTTTGGGTTTCCAATCGGACTTTGAGTTGGAGTCTTTGTAATTCGTTATGGACCTCAATGTAGTTTTTACCAATCACATAAGGCATCATCACCTTTTGTTCTTCCTTGGTTCGTACAACAACGACCATAAAAGCAGCCACAAAAAAAACTAGGAGCCCTAAACCAACAAATAGAACATAACCACTGTAAGGTAGGATTTTTAGAAACTTTTCTTTCACGTAAATGATTCTCCGGCTAAAACCCGCGCCCCATTAAAAAACTCAAATCCTTTCATGGGTTTTTTCCCTTCGGGTTGTAAGGTATCTATACCAAGCAGGTTTCCGTCTCCACAGAGACAGAAAAGCCTTTTTTTCTGGTATAGGAAAAAGGAACCAGGACTGAGGCCCGGTGGAATTGGAACCGGTTCTTCATCCTCTTCTAGGAGAAAGGAGGTAATGAGAATCAGTTTTTTCCCCCGAAATTCGGTCACAGCCAAAGGATCTGGATACAGAGCTCGGATTCGGTTGTGGATGTTTTTTGCCGGTTCCGACCACGTTATGGGGCGGTCACTCGCAGTGATTTTTTTACAGTGGGTCGCTTCGGCTGCATTTTGCGGTTTTGCTACCCAAGGGGATCCTTTAGATTCTAATTCTCGCAAAAGCCGAATGAGTTCAGCTCCCCCTTCCTTTGTAATCGACTGCAAAAGAGAGGCTGTGGTTTCATTACTTTCCACCTTCCAAGATTTTTGAGAAATGATATCCCCTGAGTCTACTTCCTTTGCTAAAAATTGAATCGTAAATCCAGAACTCTCCTCTCCACTCAAAAGAAAACTTTGAACCGGTGAAGCACCGCGGTATTTCGGGAGCAAACTTCCATGTAGATTGATACTTCCGAATTTCGGATCTTGGAACACATTTTCGGGAACAATCGATCCATAAGCATAAACAATATGAACAGGAGAACCGTAAGATAAAATTTGTTTTTGGGCTTCTTCATCAGTTCGGAGTTTCGGTGATTGGATGACAGGGATGCCATTTGCGATTGCAAGTTCCTTTACGGGAGTTGGTGTGATGATTTGTTTTCTACCGACAGGTTTGTCGATATTGGTCACAACAAAATCGACTGTGACTCCAGCATCGATTAAGATAGAAAGTAATTCCTTGGAATGTTCAGGGGATCCAAAGTATCCAATTGAAAGTTTCATATATTTTTCCTATTAAACAAGTTCCAGAGGATCCAAATCATATTCAATATAACATTTGGAATCTGTTTTAAATTTGGTTTTGGCTTCACGTAAAAGTTTACGAAGTGTGGTGATGGATTTTGATTTTAATAAGATATGATACCGAAAGTTATTATCTATCTTATAAAATGGACATTGGCTCGGTCCAAGAAGGGTGATGGACGCATCCATACTTTCTTTTAAAAGTTCAGAATACACTACAGATTGTTTGTTTGCAATTTCTTCGTATTTGGACCGAAAGACAAGTCTCGCCAAACGAGAAAAAGGTGGGTAGAATAAATCCCTTCTAAAATTTAGTTCCCATTCAAAAAAAGCAGGATAGTTTTGTTCCATTGCCATCTTGAGAACAGGGTGTTCGGGATCATTGGATTGGATGAGAACTTCGCCTTTTTTTTCACCCCTTCCTGCCCTTCCCGCCACCTGCGAAATGAGAGAATAGGTTCTTTCGCTACTGCGAAAATCGGGAACTCCTAGACCATGATTGGCATTTAAAATTCCGACAAGAGTGACATTCGCATAATCAAGCCCTTTGGCAATCATTTGGGTTCCGGTAAGAATGTCTAAATTTCCTTCCCCTAACTTTTCGAGTACATCGCGTGTGACTTCTTTATTTTTAGAACTGTCTTGGTCCAAACGTTCGATCCTTGCTTTGGGAAAATGAGAAAGTAAATACTCTTCTAATTTTTGAGTCCCAGCACCAAACAAATCAAGCTCCTCACCATGAATTTGTTTTAAGTTTTGTAAGGTAGATTTGTACCCACAAAGATGGCAACGAACGGTTTTGTCCGAATGGTAACAGAGGGTTGCTGTACATTTCGGACAATGGATGAATTCTTTGGTGGCGGTGGAATAAATAAAGGGATTATAACCCCTGCGATTGAGAAGGATAATGGTTTGCTCTTCTTTTTTCAACCGGTCAGCCACTTTAAATTGTAAATCACCTGATAGAAGTTCGTTATCTTCTTTTTTTTCTGTAATTTCCACTGTAGGCAGAGTCGCTAGAGGATTGGCACGATCCTTTAGTTCGGAATATCCTATCTGACCTACTTTGGCTAAATAATAAATTTCTAGGCTCGGAGTTGCAGAACCTAACAATAACTTACCGCTTGATTTTAGTATTCTTTGCAAGGCGACCTGCCTTGCGTGGTAACGAGGAGAGCCATGTTCTTTGTAAGAACCATCATGTTCTTCATCTAATATGATCAAACTTATGTCAGACAAAGGCGCAAATACAGCAGAACGAGTTCCGATACAAATTCGTTTTCTTCCTTCTTTTAAGTCTAAATAATTTTGAAATTTTTCGGAAGTTCTTAAATGCGAATGTAATACTGCGACTTGGCCAGGAAAAATCCTTTCAATCCTTGTGATGGTAGGATAAGTAAGCGAAATTTCTGGAACAAGAAAAATCACCGATCCTTTTGGTTTTCGCAAAACCTCGGCCATCAGATGCAGATACACTTCTGTTTTTCCACTTCCCGTAATTCCGTATAACAAATGTGTATTGGAATTAACATTTGCGTTAATCTCATCCAAGGCTTTTTTCTGGGAAACATTTAACGGATGCAATAGATCGAATTGGATTTGGACTTGGGTAGGTTTTTCCTGTTTTCTTTTTTTCCCTTTAGGAACCATTAAAAACAGGGCTTCCCCAAGCGAGGACAAGTAGGTATCCGCCATCCAATGAGCCAGTTCGAGTTGTTCTTCCGTAAGAACAGGATCCGAATCAATTTGTTTTAAAATGGAAAGAGTTTCATAATTTGGTTCATTCGAGTGAATCTCAATGACCACACCTTCCCATTCTTTTCCATTTAAGGGAACATGGACGCGGACTCCCCTTGACAAATTTTTTATTTCTTGTGGAATTTCATAAGTGAGGGTTCGACTTTCCCAAGATAGATTGAGGGCCACTTCCGCATATTGGATCATACTAAAGATAAGGTTTTAAGAGAGATAAATGGGAAATAAAACTTTCTTCCAATTCTTGTTTTTCTTTCCCATATTGAAAAAGGTTACTTTCTGAATCCGTTTTTTTGGCCTTTTCACCGAGGAAAACAAGAGCTTCGGGAGATCTTGTTGTGACGATGGGAATGGAAAGTCCAGACAAATCCCATTTTGTTTCTTTACCAAGAAATTCTTTTGCTTTATCGGCACCAAATAGAAGTTTCGCGGATGAGCCTAAAATCACAATCGATTTGATCCCATACTCTTCCACTGTATCTTTTACGTGAAATTTACAGTTTTCCACTCTAGTTTGCCAATCTGTTTCTTTAGAGTCTATATTGGAAAAATTACATGCGGGGTATTCTTGATAATAAAACTCCTCAAAAGAAAATCCAAATACCTTTTGGATGAGTTCTCCCCAACTACTTTCCGTTAGCTTATCTTTGAAAATCTGATTGGGTTTTGTTTTGGTAAATGGTTTTTCTTTAGGAGTGGTCGCTCCAGAATAATGGAGTACAAGGACAGGTTTTCTTCCTTTATGGAGAAACTGCCGTACCCCACTTAGTTTTCCTTGGCAAAGGGTACAAGAAAAATTGACAAGGTCTTTGTTTTTTCTTTGGTTTTCCTTTTGTTGTTTTTTTTGGATTTCAATGGATTCGGGAACCTTCGATTTCCAAGGGAAAACAAAATCATTCGGATCTTGTTCTTCTTGGAACCGGTAAACTGAAACCGATTTGTTTTGGATTAAAAATTTAGTTTCTTTAAGAATGTCCGTAAAACGTTCTAAAATTGATTTTTGATCCATACTAACCTTCGTTCAACTGTTCCACAGATATATTTAAGGAACGTAATTTCCGATACAAATGCGTTCTTTCAATTCCTAAAGCCTTAGACGTTCTTGTCACATTTCCTTCGCAAATTTGCAAGGTTTTGATGATGTATTGGCGTTCGAACTCTTCTTTGGCATGTTTTAAATCCCCACGAGCCACCATTTCATTTGCTTTTTTAAAACCATGGAGGGCTTCCTTTACATCTTTGGCTCGGATGGTATCCCCTGGAACAAGAATACTCAATCGTTCCAAAATATTTCCAAGCTCCCTTACATTTCCCGGCCAAAAATGAGTAGTAAGCGCATCAAGTCCATCTCGATCGATGTTCTTAGGGGAAAGTTTATTTTCTGAAATTGATTTATTCAGATAGTATTCCGCAAGTAAGGGAATATCCAAATTTCTTTCTCGCAATGGAGGTAACTCCAATGGAATGACACTCAAAGCATAATATAAATCTTCACGAAACCGTCCTTCTCTGATGGCTTCTTCCACATTGGAGTTGGTGGCGGCAATGATGCGGACATCAACAGATATTGTATCTTTTCCCCCAACACGTTCCAGTTTTTGTTCTAAGATTACCTTTAATACCTTGGATTGAATGGATAGCGGTAAATCGCAAACCTCATCCAAAAACAAAGTTCCATTTTGTGCCGCTTCCCATTTTCCAATTTTGATTTCTAAAACAGATTGGCTTCCTTGTAATTCCGTTCCAAATAACTCTTGTTCTAAAATTTCTTCGGGAACGGAGGCACAATTGAATTCAATATATGGTTCATTTTTTCTTTTTGAATTTTGGTGGATAGCCCTTGCTGTCAGTTCTTTTCCTGTTCCATTTTCACCAGATATAAAAACACGTGCATTTGTTTGTGCTGCTTGAAAGATAGCAAACTTTACACGTTTGATGGGAGTTGATTCCCCTAAAATTTCATCTACCTCGAGTTGGAACTCAGGAATCTCATGATCCTTGGTTTTCTCTAAAGCAGACTCAATGGTTTGGATGACCTTTTCGATAGAAAGTGGCTTCTCTAAAAAATCAACGGCTCCTTTTTTGGTGGCATTCACTGCAAGTTCGATGGTTCCATGTCCCGAAATCATCACAATCGGCAAACTGGAATATAGTTTTTTGCATTCATCTAAAATAGAAAGACCATCTTCCTTTCCAACCCAGACATCCAGAAGAACTAGCGAAGGCCTTTCTTTGGATAAAGCTTTTAGCAAAGACTTTCCATTGGCAAAATCTTCAACTGCATAATCCTCATCTTCCAAAATTACCCGCAGGGATTTTCTAATTTCTTTTTCATCATCAAGTATATATATCAATTTTTGCATCAGTGACTATCCAAAGGAAGTTCGATTCTAAACTTACAACCACCTAACTTAGAATCTTCGACAACAATGTGTCCGTGGTGATCAATAATGGTCTTTTGAACAATGGCTAAACCAATTCCTGAACCATGGTTTTCCTTTGTGGAAAAGTAAGGTTCAAATATTTTTTCCTTCCATTCTTGTTTCAAACCTGGTCCCGAATCATCAATTTCAATCACGATCGATTTGCGCAGTGCTTTCTTTTGTAATTTAGACATGATTCGAATTTTTTTACGTTTAAGGCTTAAAATATCCATTTCATCTTTGGAATTATCTACAGACTGGATAGCTTCAACAGCATTTTTAATTAAATTATTTACAACACCAAGAAACAATCGTTTATCAAGAAATACTTCGGGAAGATTTTCAGAAAGTTTTAATTCAAACTCAATATCAGTAGTGTCTTTAAAAAGGGCAACAGCCTCTTCCAAAATGGGATTTAGTTTTTGGTTAATGAGAACGGGAACCGGCATTCTCGCAAATTCGCTAAATTCTTTAACAAGATGTTCAAGAACGCGCACTTGACCAATGATCGTATCTGTAGCATCGAAAATAACTGATTCTAGATTTTCAGATTTAGGATTTTGAAATTTTCTTTGGATTCTTTGTGCAGAAAGTTGAATGGGGGTGAGTGGGTTTTTAATTTCATGAGCCATTCGCTGTGCAACTTCTTTCCAAGCCGCAATCCTTTGTGTGTGCATTAGTTCTTCGGATTTTGCATTTAAGTCACTGACCATTTGATTGAAACTATCAATCAAAATCCCCATCTCCCCCTCTTCTGTTTTTTCCAAACGAATATCAGATTCACCTAACGAAACTTTTTTTGTTGCGTTAGCTAAATTAATAATGGGCCGAGATATCCTTCTTGCAAATAAAAAAGAAAACAATATGGCGATCAGAAACATCGCAAAGGAAAAAGAAGCAATGGTGATACGAACACTGAATGGAATTTTTTCCTTCCATAAACTTACCTTTTCATAGGTAGAGGTTGCATTCACAATATTCTGAACATCAGATTCCAAACCCTTGTGAATTCTTTGTCCAACATAAATTTCCATCCCCTGTCCAAGAAAAAATTTACAAAGGATATAGGACCGATCATTTAAATACAAACGACTCACAAAGATTCCGTTTTGTTTCGATTCTGAAAATTCTAATCCTTTAAAATTACGAAACAATCCACGAGATTCAAAACTTAAGTTTCCAGATTCGACAAAACCCAAATAGTATTCGTTTTTCTCGAATAAACCGTTTTGAACACTTTTTTGGAAAACAGAGTATCCGTCTGGTTTTATCCCTTTTAATTTAGAACGCAAAATACTGACTCTGTTGATAAACTCTGATTCAATTTCTTTTTCCTCATTTTGGATGATCAAATTGGCAGAACGGAGCGCATTGGAAATATCCACTCGGTAAAAACCTTCAATCAACCTTCCCGTTAAGTTAGAAGAAAGAATAAAAATAGGCAATGATGGAATAAGGGCAACAAATAGGAAGGCAAGCGTTAGGCGGTAGCGAATTGAACTTCTGATTTTCCCGGTCTCTCGGTTACGTCTATTGCGATAAACGTAACTAAGGATTAGAGAAAGCACAAAAAATGGAATTAAGATGAATACATAAGTATCCAGTTTCGAGAAAAAAGAAATGTCTTCTTCCTGACGAAAAAAAACAAACTCAGAAAAAACCACGGAAACGACTATGGTCAAAAAAAAGATAAATATATCGCGTAGATAATACCGGTTTTCATCCGATAACCTTGGAAGTATTTTAAAGAATCTAAGTGGCATTGGTTTCAAAATTTCGACCAACCAAAGCTTCTAAAGCACGAAGTGCCTCCTCTTCTCCTTTTCCATCCGCTTTGACAAAAAAAATAGACCCTGGACCGAGAGCTAACATCATAAGACCCATGATGGATTTCCCATTGACTTCAATGTCATCTTTAATGACAAAAATTTCACAAGGGAAACTGGCTGCCATCTTTACGAACAAAGATGCGGGCCTTGCATGAAGTCCAGAACTATCTTCTCTAATCTTTAATTGGATTTGTTTCAATGGAACTCTGTTGAATATAAGTATTTAGTTTATTAGAAAATTCTTTAGCGCTATTTTTCCCCATTTTGCGTAATCTCTGGTTCATTGCTGCCGTTTCTACGATGATGGGAATGTTTCTACCTGGTTTGACTGGTATTTCAATGTAAGGGACAGAAACACCTAGGATTTCTTCCATACTTTGTTCGATTCCAGTCCTTTCATATTCACCTGAAGTCTGTTCTTCCCATTCTTTTAAGTTAATGATGAGTTCAATGAGTTTGTGATCTCTTACTGATCCGACACCAAATAGATCTTTGATGTTTAAAATTCCCAACCCTCTAATTTCCATGTGATGACGAAGTAAGTCGGAACAAGATCCTATCAAATAACTTTCGCTTAGGCGGCGAATCTCTACCATATCATCTGCTACGAGTCTGTGACCTCGTTCAATCAACTCAAGTGCAGTTTCACTTTTTCCCACTCCGGAGCGACCAGTAAGTAAAGTTCCGATTCCAAATACTTCAATGAGAACACCATGACGCATCGTACGTGGTGCAAGAGCACGATCTAAAATTTGTGAGATAAGAGTAATGAACCTGTGTGTGGCAATTTCCGTTTTAAAAAGAGGAATCCCTTTGGCCTTTGCTCTTTCTACAAACGGAAGTTGTGGTTCATTCCCATGTGTATAGATGATACAATTCAAATGAAATTCAAAAAACTTTTCTGTAATTTCATGCAGTTTATCTTCTGCAAGAGAGTTCAGATAGGCCCATTCTCCTTTGCCTAAAATCTGAATGCGATCGTTGGCAAAAAAATCAAAAAAACCAGTAGGCGATAGTCCTGGGCGATTGATTTCTGCATTATTGATCCGATTGGAAAGCCCGGCTTCACCAGTCACTAAAACCAATTGAAGGTCTTCGTGGTCCCTTAGAATTGTATCAACCGTGATCCCTGGAACTGGCATTGGATTACCCCTTTAAAGAACTGATCCTTTTTCTTTCGTTGGAAGGAAGGATTCTCAAGACCTTTCTATACTTTGCAACTGTTCGACGTGCAATTTCAATTCCTTTTTTCTCCATGAGTTCAACTATATCTTGATCAGACAAAGGATTGTTTTCATCTTCATCTTTTACCAAATTACGAATGATCTCGTGAATTTTTTTGGAGCTCTCCTTTCCACCTTCTGCTGACTTCACTCCGGAGGAAAAAAACCATTTGAGTTCGAAAATTCCCCAAGTGGTTTGGATATATTTATTTGTTGTTATACGAGAGATTGTAGATTCATGTAAATTAAGTTTTTCCGCTACTTCCTTTAAAGTAAGTGGCTTTATAAACCCGATCCCACCCCGAAAAAAATCCACTTGAAAGTCAATTATACAACTTACTACGCGTTGTAAGGTCTGTCTTCTTTGTTGGATGGAACGAATGAGCCACTGAGCCGAACTATATTTTGTTTGGAAATATTCTTTTTCTTTTGGTGGGAGTTTTTGATTCAAAAGTTCTCTGTATTCTTCTTGGATAGAAAGTTTGGGTAACCATTCGTCGTTAATGAATATATTAAATTCATTTCCAACTGCTTTGACAACCACATCAGCAACTACATAATCAATTTTTCTTCCTTGGTATGTTGTGGCAGGGTATGGTTCTAATTTTTTGATTAACCTTGCTAAAACTAGGATCTCTTCTTCTGTGATTTTAAGATTTTTTGCAATTTTTTTATAATCTACTTTTTCTAGATCCGATAAAAACTCTCCAATCAATTGATGCAAAAGAACATTATCAGGAAAAAGAATCTTCCCTTGGATGAGAAGTGTCTCTTGCATATCTCTTGCACCAATACCAATGGGATCAAGTTCGTTGATAACTTGTAATACACGCCGCACCTTTGTTTCGGAATAACCCATTTCTTTAGAAACGATGGTCAAATCGTCGGTGATAAATCCCTTTTCGTCAATCATACTGATCAGGACTTCGCCAATTTCAAACTCTAATTTTGTGAGTTTGATTAGTCTTAATTGATTTAACAGATGCTCTTCTAATGTTTCTCCACGAGTTGAGGATTCGATGTATTTTTGATTTCTATCGCTTGCTTCCGTATCATAAGAACGTGGCCCCTCTAAAGAATAAGAATCTTGCCAATTGACATCAGTACTTTTTTCATGATTCAATTTTTCTAATCGTTTTACTTCGTCGATGGAAAACAGTTCAGGCATTTTTGTTTTTTCATCAACCCCAACTTCATCCAACAATGGATTTTCCAAAAGTTCATTTTGGATTTTATCAGAGAGTTCTAACGTGGATAAAGATAATAATTCAATGGACTGACGTAAGTCCTGGGTCATCACCAATTTCTGCGTTTGGCGTTGTGAAAGTGAAGCCCCGAGTTTCATTTATAGCTTAAAATCCTCACCCAAATAAATCCGTCTGGTTTCTGGATCACTAATTAAGTCATCTGCTGTTCCAGAGATGAGAATTCGACCACTATACATGATGTAGGCTCTGTCAGTAATTTTTAATGTTTCTCTAACGTTATGGTCAGTAATTAAAATTCCAAGACCACGTTCTTTTAAAGATTGAATGACATTTTGAATGTCTTTCACAGCAATTGGATCCACTCCAGCGAATGGTTCATCCAAAAGAATAAAATCTGGATTTGTCACAAGTGCACGTGCAATTTCACAACGCCGTCTTTCACCACCAGACAATGTGTATCCTTTTTGGTTGGCCACTCGCATGATCTGTAACTCCATTAGGAGTTCGTCCCGACGACGAATGATTTCATCCCCTGGAAGATTCATAGTTTCCAAAATAGCTTCTAAATTTTCAGCAACTGTCAGTTTACGGAAAATACTTGCTTCCTGTGCCAAATAACCAACACCCATCCTAGCCCGTATATGCATGGGAGCTTTTGTGAGATCTTCATTATCAATAAAAACATGGCCTTCATCGGGAGTCACAAATCCAACACTCATGTAAAAGCTGGTAGTTTTGCCGGCACCATTGGGACCGAGAAGTCCCACAATTTCTCCTTTTCGAATATAAAAACTAACGCCATCAACAACCTTTCGTTTATTATATATTTTAACTAAATTTTCCATCCGAAATGTTTTTACATTTGGATCTATTCCTAGTTTCTGCGTTTGTGTTTGAGTTTTACTTTTTTTCGCCATTCGGTATTACCTTAAGCCCATCTGTTAGATACGCTTTGTCCGATTTAGGAAAGAGAATGATCTTCCCAGCAGAGACCTTTGTATTGTCTTTTACAAGAGTCGGATTTCCTTCTAAAACTAATTCATCTCGTTTTTCAAAATATGTTGCGAATTCTCCAGTCGCAGTAGCTGTTTGTGTTTCTACTTCCACATTGCCTCTTGCCACTGTTTCAAAACGCTCATCAAACCTTTCCAAAAAGACGGCGGTTAACTTCCCCCGTTCATTGAATTCTTTTTTGTCCAAAAAAAGAATTTGAGGATTTTCTGTCAGATACGAATATCCTTTCTCTTTATCATAAGACAAGAATCCACCTTCCATTCGGTAAGCGTTTTCTCTGTCTAAATAACTTACGTTTCCTGTTGCTTTAATATCTTTATTATTTCGACGGCTTTCTAAAAGATTGGCTTTAAACTCAGAATTCTTACGATACATAAAGGCATCCCCACTCATGGATGTCATTGTTTCCTTTCCTTTGTTTTTATGAGTTAAGGTCTTTCCCGTAAACAAAGTCACAACGCGTTCTTTTGTTGTAGTATCTTTCTCTTTATCTTTTTTGTTTTCATAAGACACTTGGTAGATGGTAGCGTCTCCATCCAATTGAATGCTTCCTTCCTTTACAAAATAAGAAAGGGTTTGGCCAATTAGAAATCTATTTTCTGAAAACAAAAATGGTTCCCCAGCTAAATCAATTCGATCCTCTTTTTCAGAAAAAACAGCATCTTCACCAAACACTTGGAATTCGTCGGAGGTCACTACAACCTTACCAGCTAAATTCGTTTTTGCTTCTTCTAAATACCGAACAATGGATTGGCATTGGATTTTGACGACTTTACCGTCTTTTTTCTGCAAAAGAACTGGATTATTTTCCAAACTTACCGTTCCACCTATTTTATTATAAATCCCTTTGGTAGCCGTCAAGGTAACTCCATTTTGAAAGTCTTCCACAACCACCTGACCTTTTAAATTTCCGATGAGAGCATCTTCTCCAATGATTTCGATTTCACGTGCACTCAGCTTGATGGTTTTATGCATAATATAAGCACCTCCACCTAAAATAAAGACCTTCATAGGGATTCCGTTGATGGTTCGTTCTTCCTGAGTAAGACTGCTCCCTCCCCAAAGTACTGGGATTTTATCCTTTTTATCTTTTTTCTTATCTGTCGAAAAGAATGAATCTTCTTTTTTCAGAAGATCCTCCGAACCGTATAACACCGGTATTGGTGAAGAATTCGCAGAAAGTAAAGAAAATGAAAAACTGAAAAATACGATTACCTTTTTCATTGTTTTTCCTTAAGCGGATTACTTCCACCAACAGTTACAGCTTTGGGTTGAATGATGGTAAATTTATTCAATCCTTTGTCTGCGCGAAGTCCCTTTCCTCTAATGGTTGTACCATCAGAATATACCAAGACGTCTTCTTCTGAAGATAAAGTTTTTTCATCCAAATTGTAAGTTAAGGATTCTGATTCTATGAATTTCCCATCATTGGTTTTGAGTCTCACCTTTCCACTTAAGATAACCGTTTTTGTCGAGTGATTGATCTCACCGCGATCTCCAGTCATTGCAGAAGTGGCATTTCCCTTTTCATATTGTTTGAATTCGAATCCGTAGATGATGGTTTTATTTTCCTTTGGGAAAATATAAGATTCTTCGCCTTTGAGTTTCCATTCCAATTCTCCCGAATCTTTATAAGAAGAACGAGAAAAATGACGCATTGAAACCATGGAACCAGATTCTTTTTCCACATCAATGCGAAGGTATTCCTTATCTTTGCAATTGATCATTGCCAAAAGAAAAATCGGAATCATCACCCTTCGTATCATAAAAGATACTCTAGGCCTCTAAAAATTTGGTTTTAACCAAACGATCAAGTTCGAGAAGTTGTGTTAAAAGATTTTTTGCCTTAGCTAATGGAAACTGTGTGGTGGCGTCCGATAGTGCTTTTTCTGGATCGGGGTGAACTTCCATAAAAAGTCCTTCCACACCAACAGAAACTGCCCCACGCACCATGTGAGGAATGAATTCACGAACCCCACCAGTAATATTTCCTGCTGCTCCCGGAAGTTGTGCGGAATGGGTTGCATCAAAAACAATCGGAATCCCATGTTTATGCATCATAGGAATCCCACGTAGGTCAAACACCAAGTTTCCATAACCGAAACTGGCTCCCCTTTCGGTTACCATGTACTTCTCTGAACCAGATTCTTGAATTTTTGTTTTAATATGACGAGTGTCATCTGGTGCCATAAATTGGCCCTTTTTTACATTCACCCATTTTCCGGTTTCCGCCGCTTTCGCAATGAGATCGGTTTGGCGGCTAAGGAAAGCTGGAATCTGAAAGATATCAACTGTGTCTTTTAAAGGATCTACTTGGATGGTTTCATGGATGTCGGTAAGCACTGGAACATTGTATTTGTTTTTGATAAAATCTAGAAGTTTTCTTCCTTCTTCTAGACCCGGACCCCTGTAAGAATTAATAGAAGAGCGATTGGCTTTATCAAAGGAAGATTTAAAAATATAAACAATCCCCAAGTCATCACAAATGGCTTTCATCTCTCCACAAACTCGGTCGAGTAAATCTTTGTTTTCCATCACACATGGTCCGGAAATTAAAAAGAAGGGATTTCGACCCCCGATTTTTTTACCGAAAAATTCTCTTTCTTCAATTAAATCGTACATCTTAATCCTCCGTTTTTTTAGCTAGTTTTGATGCTGCTCGAATGAATCCAGCAAACAGTGGATGTGGGTCTGTTGGTTTGGATTGAAATTCTGGATGGAACTGAACTCCTACAAACCATGGATGATTTGCCACTTCGACAATTTCCGCCAAACTCCCGTCAGGCGAAAATCCAGTCAAATTCATTCCTTTTTTCTCAAAGTCATCTTTATAACGCAAAGTGAATTCAAATCTATGTCTATGTCTTTCAGAAATTCGTTCTGCCTTGTATTCCGAATAAGCAAGACTTCCCTTTTTCACGATACAAGGATAAGCTCCAAGGCGCATGGTTCCGCCCATACGTTCGATTTCTTTTTGTTCTTCTATCATAGAAATCACAGGGTATTCTACATTGGGTTTAAATTCTGTAGAGTTCGCATCTTTGAAACCCAGTACATTTCTTGCAAATTCTATGACAGCACATTGCATCCCGAGACAAATTCCAAAAAACGGAATTTGTTTGGTTCTTGCATAATGAATCGCCGCAATTTTTCCTTCTATCCCACGTTCACCAAATCCACCCGGAACCAAAACTCCGTGCACACCTTTTAAGTGTTCTTTGATATTTTTAGAATCAATATCTTCCGGATTGATCTTGATCACATTCACTTCAACATCGTTGGCAATGCCACCATGAGCGAGTGATTCATAAACCGAACGATAAGCATCTTGCAAAGAAATATACTTTCCAATTAACGCAACTTTTACGGTCTTTTTCGTATTACGAATTTTTTTAACCATATTTTCCCACTGGGAAAAATTGAGTTTTCGAAGGTCCATACCAAGGGCATTCAAAACCACTTCATCTAATTTGTCTTCCCGGTACATGAGAGGAATTTCGTAGATTGAAGTATCAATATCAACAGCAGAGATTACGTTTTGTTCTTTTACGTTACAAAAGAGAGAAATTTTATTTTTCATCTCTTTGGACATTGGTTTGTTGATTCGACAAATTAAAATATCTGGTTGGATTCCAAGAGCTAGTAATTCTTTCACCGAGTGTTGAGTCGGTTTGGTTTTGGCTTCGCCGGCTGCTGTAATGGTTGGGACAAGAGTTAGATGCAAAAACAACACTTGGTTTGCACCATGTTCGTAACGCATTTGTCTAATGGCTTCGAGAAAGGGAACAGACTCAATGTCTCCTACCGTCCCACCAATTTCCACAATCACAAAGTCTGTTTCTTGGTCACGGGTTAGGTTATAAATTCGATTACGAATTTCATTGGTGATATGTGGTACAACCTGAACGGTTCTTCCTAAATAATCGCCTTTTCTTTCTCTTTCAATTACCGCGTGATAAATTTGTCCCGTGGATACGGAATTTTTTCTAGAAAATTTAGATTTTGTAAACCGTTCGTAATATCCTAAATCTAAATCGGTTTCAGCTCCGTCTTCGGTTACATACACTTCCCCATGTTGGTACGGACTCATTGTACCTGGGTCAATGTTGATATAGGGATCCATTTTTTGTAAAGAGACGGTATAACCCCTGGCTTCTAACAAACAACCTAGAGCTGCAACGGTAACGCCTTTTCCCAAAGAAGAGGAAACGCCACCGGTAATAAAAATATATCTGGTCTTGGACAAAATGGACCTCAAAAAAGAATGTTTTTTACAGAGTGGTGGGATTTGGGTCCAAAATCAATACGTTTAGGAAGGAGATTTGGCTTTTTCTAAAATCTTGGTTGTCGATTTTCCTGAGACAAAGGGTAAAATTTGAATATCCGCTCCCATCTCTTTTAAAATTTGGTATTCCGGCAGGGTTTCCACTTGGTAGTCTCCACCTTTGGAATGGACGGAAGGTTTTACCTTTTTTAGGATTTCGAGAGGAGTATCCTCGGCAAACGAGGAAACAAAATCCACTGAGGAAAGAGCGGCAAGGACAATCATTCTGTCTTCGCAAGAATTGATGGGGCGAGTCTCCCCTTTTAGTCGCCTAACACTGGCATCTTCATTGACTCCAATCCAGAGTAAATCTCCTAAATCACGAGCCTGCGCTAAATAACTCACATGACCCGGGTGTAAAATATCAAAACATCCATTTGTAAATACAATGCGTTTTCCCTCCAAAGTTTTTCTTTTGGATTCAATCTGGTCGGAGGGAATGATTTTTGAATTTAAATTTTCGTAGAAACTCATGTTATCCCTCCAAATATCCCAATGTATCTAAAGCTTCCTCAATCTCTGTTTGTGTGACAGTAGCGGCACCTAACTTACCCACAACGATACCGGCACTGACATTAGAAATAAGAGCTGCATCCGCAATTGACATTCCTGTAGCGACAAAGGCAGTGTATGTGGTTATCACGGTATCTCCAGCACCCGTCACATCAAATACCTCTTTGGCAACAGTCGGGATATGGTAAAAGGAATCTGTTTTTCTTTCATAAATAGACATTCCTTTTTCACCCCGAGTGATCATCATCGCATCGGGTGTGAGTTTTTCCGAGATCTCCCGACAAGCCCTTTCGATTTCAGAATCAGTCATTAGTTTTCTCGACAATGCTTTTCCCGCTTCATGGTGGTTCGGGGTCATGATATGTATATTTTTATATAAGAAAAAATGACTGACTTGCGGATCCACCGTCACAATTTTTTTCTCTCGATTACAAATGGCGATCACCGACTGAATCAGTGATGGAGTCAGGTATCCTTTATCATAATCCGATAATATCACAGCGGAACATTCTTTTAATTTCGATTCAAATTGTTTTAGGATCAAATCTTCTTCTTCCCGGGAAAGAGGAACTACTTCCTCTCTGTCCACCCGACAAATCTGTTGGTGGGTAGCGATGATCCTTGTTTTTAAAATGGTAGGGAGAGTATTGGATTTTAATAGTACCAAATCTTCTTTTGAAACCGAACTGGCAAGGAGTAACCCTTCTAATGAATCACCCGCTTTATCGTTTCCAATCCGGCCAAAAACAGAACCTGCAACGCCGAGAGAAAATAAATTCTGTACTACGTTTCCCGATCCACCTAAGGATTGTTTTTCGTTTCGAACCCAAACCACTGGAACTGGTGCTTCAGGAGAAATTCGTTCGACTGTGCCAATCAAATATTCATCCAAAATCAAATCTCCGATCACAAGCACTTTGATTTTGCCTAAATCCTCGAAAGATTTACGAAGTGAAGTTTTCTTTATTTTCAACAAAGCCAGATCCTTGAATTGGTTTACAACTAAACAGAGAATCTAAAACCTTTCTCTGTGTCAACCTTCCCCTTACCTCTCTTCCCCCTACCAGATGTATTTCTGTTTCCGGGAATGTTTTTGCCTCTCCATATCTTTGAACCTAGGTATCGGATGATGCTCGATTTTTGTATGGAAAACGGTGGAGAACTCGGAATGGCACCCTATCCCCAAAATTGGATTGGTGCTGGACTTCCGCCCATCCCAGAAGTTGTGGGTTACGGGCATATCATCCAAAAAGAATCCTTACCGGATGGGAGATCCAATATCATTTTAGAAGGAATCGGCACTGCTGAGATTGTAAGTTTGGATTCAACAGAACCATTTTATATCGCACAAATTGTGCGTCGGGAACACCAAAGAAACAAAAATGTTTCCGATACTTTAAAAGAAAAAATCGAAGAATTACTTGTTCTCACCAAACGAATCTTACTTGCCGAAGGTGCCGAAGAAGACCTAATCCTTAAAATGAATCAAATTTTGGTTCATCCTTTTCCAGTCGATTTTATCGCCTCACTCATTTACTTCGATTTTAAAACCAAACAAACCATTTTAGAAACCACTCATTTAGAAACCAAAGCTGACCTTCTGAAAACAGTTTTACTTGGTCTTAATTTGAGTGAGTAGAAGGTTTGATTTTCAACTCTGCGACTAAAAATAAAAATTCCGGCAAATCTGTCGGGTTTTCACGAAAAAACACCCTTGGGTTCGTTTCTTTTGAATTCAAATACAAATAACTCGAGTTTTCTTTGCGGATATATGCCCGCTCTAAATAATGGTGAGTTTGAGAATATTGTAAAAAATCTTTCATCAGATCACTAATTGCGATGTCACCTTCGCTTTGTTTGTTGGTTGCAGAAAAGAAAACAGATGTTGTATCTTTTTCTTGCCTCTCCCAATGAAATTCTCGAGTCCAGTGCCCTTTTCCGGTAAACTCAGTGGTAGGAATGATTAAATCAGAAACCAGGTTAGGAATAAATTCTTGCGATTCCCAAGGGACCCCTTTTCCCAAAAAATTTACTTTGGCTAAGTATGTTTTCCAATGTTTGGAAAACCCTCTGACCTGGAGTTTAGGTAAGGACAAACTTTCCCGTAAAAAACCTCGTAAGGTCAAAAATCCTAAAAATCCCAAATGGACTTGGGTCACAGATTGAAAGTCCCAAACTTCTTCCTGTTTCAGCGGAGATAAAAACAGAGAATCCATCGCATAAAAGTCCTGGTGTTGGTAGGGGTAAAAAACGCCTGTAGAAGAGGAAACTAAAGAGCCGTCCGATCGATTCACAATTAGAGTATCGACGGGAAGAGAAAAAGGGAAGAGGAAAAACCGCCCGGAATCTCGCGGGCGGTATAAATTTAAATCGTCTTAATCACCAGCATACAAAGCAGCGATTTTATCTTTGTATTTTTCTGTAATCAGATGTCGTTTCATTTTGAATAGGTTTGTTAATTCATCACCCACCTCAAAGGATTTGGTAATGAGAATAAAAGGGGTAACCTGTTCAAAGGATTTAAATCCAGTTTTGGTATTGTTAAGGGCTTTGATTTCTTTTTTGTAGAAATCGAGAACCTTTGGATTTTCAATGAGTTTCTGTTTGTCAGTCTCAGAAATTCCGTTTTCTTTTGCCCACTCAGTTAACTTATCAAAATCAGGAACGACAAGCGCTCCCAAATTCTTTTGGTCCTGCCCAATTACCATAACTTGTGCAATATAAGGAGACTCCGTCAATTTATCTTCGATTGGAACCGGCTCTACGTTTTCCCCACCGAGGAGAACGACAGTATCTTTCGCACGACCAGTAATGGTGAGGGTCTTCTTGAAATTAAACATTCCAATATCTCCCGTATCCATCCAGCCATCTTTAAGAACCTTAGCAGTCGTTTCTGGATTTTTATAATAACCTTTCATCACTTGTGGTCCGCGGATGTGGATGACCCCACGTGCCCCATATTTACCAGAAATGAGTTTTTGGTTGGCATCCACATGTGTGAGAACCTTTCCTAAATCATCACGAATTTGGACCGAAGTCTCAGGAGTGATGACTCCAACAGAACCTTGGACTAACTTTTTAAAAGTTCGAACAGAGATGACCGGAGACGTTTCCGTCATTCCGTATCCTTCCAAAACATTGATTCCAATATCGTTGAAAAATGCATCCACATGTCTTTGGAGAGCTCCACCACCAGAAACGGAAGCCTTGAGTTCCCCACCAGTCGCCTCACGGATTTTTGAAAGAACCACTAAATCCAATAGGAAGTATGGAACGGCCAAAATGATAGCAACAGTTAAATAGTAGAAACCTTTGAAAAGAGAAACAATGGGATTTCTTCCCACGTAATCCACCTGGTTTCCTTTTAAAAACCTTGTCGCTGCATTAAAATGTTTCGAGAAAAAATAAGCCAAGTTGAACAAACCACGGCGGAGAGCTGGTGTTTGTTTTGGATCATTGATTCTAGTGTAAATTCCGTTGTAGATACTTTCCCAAAGTCTAGGGGCAGATGCCATAAAAGTAGGTTTAGCCTTTTTCATGTCATCACGTAAGTCACGAACATTGGTGTAGTATGTGGCACAACCGGCGGCAATGGCTAAGTATTCAAAAACTCTTTCAAATACGTGCCATACAGGGAGGATAGACAACATTCTTTCATCTTGTTTGATTTCGATCATACTTCCTAAAATGACAGATGTTTGGTGGATCATGTTGCTATGTTTCAACATAACACCTTTTGGCATCCCTGTCGTTCCAGAAGTGTAAATGATTGTAAAGAGATCATCAGGAGCAATAGCTTTCATTCGCTCTTCTGCTTTTTTAGAACCTTTTGCACGAAGTTCTTTTCCCTTTTCAATTAGATCATAAAGTTTTAAAACACCTGTGGCTGTGGATTTTTTATCCATAACGATGAGTGTTTTTGCAAATTCTAATTGAGAGCGGTTCTTTTGGAATTTCTCGAGCATTTTATCATTCTCAAGAAAAATTACCTTTGCTTCACAATGATTTAGAATATAAGCAATTTCTGAATCGGTAATGTCTGTTCCGCGAGGAACATCTGCTGCACCGGCCATGAGTATCCCATAATCGGAAACAATCCACTCCAATCGGTTATCGGCAAGCAAGGCAACATTTTCCTTAGCAGCGACACCCAAATCAATGAGAGCTTCTGCTAAGTTGATACCAAGATCATATACTTCTTTAAAAGTGACGGGTTGATAGGACTTCGATTCGTCCTTACTAACGAACGCGGGGCGGTTCCCAAATTTTTCAGCACTCTGCTGGAAGAGTTCGGGCAAATTGGCTGGCATTATTCTGACTCCTTTCTCAAAAGAAAACGTAAAAAGGTATCTTTAAGGGACTTTTTTAACGAACATGAGTCAAGACATTTTCAATCTTGTCATTGAATTCAAGGGAAAATCAAAATGTTGTTTCGCATTGCACAATTATGGCAGATCAGAGTTTGCCCAAACATGCGAGCGAATGACAAGTCCAGAAAGGTCAGACCCAACCAATCCATACTGCCGATACACGATTTTTCCTGACCGATCAAAGACAAGGAGGCAAGGAATCCCATCTACATGATAAAAATCTGTCATTTTCCAGTCTTTATCGAGTAAGGTGGGGTAACTCATCTTCAATCGTTCCATGTCTTTTTTAATTTTTTCAACAGGCTCTGTCGTATCAGTGTTAATTCCGCGAAAGACAAAGTCCTTTTCCGAAACAGAAGATTTCCACTTGTTGATTGTTGGCACTGCCTTAGCACAAGGCTCACACCAAGTCGCCCAAAAATCTAAGACAACAACCTTCCCTTTCCAATCCTCCATTCGTTCAGATCCACCTTGGACTCCGAGCAGTGACTCAGGATAAAAATCGCTCGGTTCTCCTTGTGGTTTACAAAAAAGAAGAGAAAGAAGAATCATTAGATAAAAACTGGATTTAACGTGTCGCAAAGTTTGGGTCATACTATTTGAATTCATTGATTTACAATTACTTCTCCAACTTAGACGAATGGAATGATTACGTAAAGGGAAACTGGACTGGGAAAGGAATTTCTATGATTCCTTCAACCGTTCAACCCTATGAAACTGGAGATGAAACAACCGTTACTTGGAAAGCAAATTCCAAAGAAATCAGAGCTCATTTCAAACGTGGAAAATCTGAATTTTCGTTTGTTTGGATTCTAGAATCGGAAGTGCTTTGTGACCGAGTCAAGTTGGTTGCAAAAGATGCAGACTGGGAGTGTGAAATCCAAGCCATGACGAAAGATCGGTTTCATTTGCACGTCCTCCCCCAATCAGACAAATCTAAAATTCTTTATTCTGGAGTAGTCACAAAAAAGACAGGCTTATTCTCCTTCTTCTAAAACCTTTCTAAAAACTTCCTCTGTAATCTTGGCCGCGTTTTCCCAAGTAAATTCAGAAATAGATACTTCTTGTAATTTCGGATTTTCAAAATACCTTTTGATAGTTTCGGCCCAAAGTTTTGCGTCTTCTTTGGTCTGGTATGGAAGATAGGTAACCCCATCCTTCCCAATTTCATGAAAGGTGGGAATATCAGAAACCACACAATTTAACCCGTGAAATATAGCTTCTACCATGGGAATCCCGAACCCTTCGTATTTGCTGGCAAAAGCAAATAAACCGGCTCTTTTGTATAAATGCTGTAATTCAGAATCAGAAACAGAATCCAAAATATGAATGTCTTTGTACAAACTTCGTTCTTGTAATAATTCTTCGATAAACTCTGGTGTTTCCCATCCAATTTTTCCCACAATCACCCATGGCCTGTAATGATGTGGTTCTGCCTTACGATATTCTCGAAACACCTCAAGTAAAAATGGATAGTTTTTTCTTGGTTCGATTGTGGAAACTGATAATAGATAATCCGTTCCCAAATCTTTTACTCGGTTGGAAATTTTCGTTTCTAAATGTTTTGTCATCTCAGTCGGATTCACACCTGGATAGGAAACACCTGTTTGGTCCAGGGGATAACCAAATTTCCGACACATATCATTGCTTGTTTGTTTAGAAATAGACAGGATAAAACTTGATCGCTTAACAGAGTATCGTTGAAACAATCTTTGTTGGACTTTTGCTATCCAACGCATAGTTTCGGGATACAAATACAAAACCAAATCACAATATGTAAGAACCGCTTTTAATGAACTTGGCAGAAATGGCGGTAAAACTTGTTGTGATCCCCAAAAAAGATCTAATCGATGTTTC
Source organism: Leptospira meyeri (assembly GCF_004368965.1). Taxonomy (NCBI): domain Bacteria; kingdom Pseudomonadati; phylum Spirochaetota; class Leptospiria; order Leptospirales; family Leptospiraceae; genus Leptospira; species Leptospira meyeri. The sequence continues at coordinate 590,252 of NZ_SORO01000001.1, forward strand.
AACAAATAAAACGGAATGTATAGATTATAATACAAACCACCTTTCCATTTCAAAAAACCTCCACCATTCACCCAAGTAATATTTGGCAAAGCCAATACTGCTTTGTGGTCTTCATGGATGGGTAAATGAGAGAATAAAAAAAAGTCGTATTCTTCTTTGTGTGGGAAGGCTTTTAATGTCTCCGCAATTAGTCTTCCCACTCCAGAAACTCGAGTAGAAAGAGGCCTCGCATCAAGGCCAATTCGTTTGGTTTTTACCATCGTTCTTTTACCTTGAGAGACAATTGGTGGATATCAATTTTGGATTCTAAATATTGCACAGCAGTTTTTTTACCGGCAACCAATCCGTAAGATAGGGTATTGGACTGGTTAAAATGATATCCTTTATCTTTTAGAGGAAATGAAGTGAAATTCTCTTCATCCAAAAGAGCAATGCCCCCGCAAATGTCCCATTCATTTTTAGGTTTTAAGGAAACAATTAAGTCTATAAAACCAGCAGATAAAAGTCCCAATTTGTAAGCGATGCTTCCCATAGATCGGATTTCAAAGTCTTCATTCCAAAAAGAATCGGAAAACAGTCCTTCCTTCATTTCTGATAACGACACAAGTAATACTGGTTTACTAGATACAGGTTTCAATTCTTCTAACGGATGCAATACGGACCCACTCTCCACTACAAGGGTTCTGAAATTTTCTTCTGTAGAAAATGGGTGTTGTAATTTTGCAAAAAAAGTATTTCTTATTTTGGAAAAAAATTCTCCGGTTGCTGGATTAAAAATCACTCCCCAAACCGCTTCTCCGTTACGGACAAGGCCCAAACTCAAAGCAAACTGATCATTTTTTTTTACAAATTCACGAGTGCCGTCGATAGGATCTAAAATCCAAACCCATTCCTTATCCAAACGTCTGTTTGTATCTGTTTTTTCTTCGGATAAAAATCCGTGGTTAGGAAAACGTAAAGAGATTCGTTCAAAAAGAAACTCACTTGCAAACAAATCAGCCTCGGTGACAGGGTCGTTGCCACCTTTATCGCGAATTTGGAAATCAGATTTATAAATGGATAAAATGGAATCTCCAACAGATAATACCCACCGCCAAACTTCCTGAAAATCTTTTTCTTCCATTCCGTCCTGATAATTAATCTTAATTCTTTTTTTCTTCTTTATGAGCGTTTGAACCTAAATCCAAACCTTCCGGTTTTTCAAGCACAATCTCTTCCGAAGGAGAAGTAACATAAGTTTCTGGATCAACCGGGAATTGGTATTGGAAATAATAGTTTTTATATTTAACAAAAAAAGTATTTGTTCCATCCGGTCTTTCCGTTTGTAAATCCTGAAACTTAAGGTCTTTTAACTCCTTTTTTGGATTTGCAAGACGTTTAGAAAGAGTACTTCGAACTGAACTCACCATATTGGATTCAAAATTCTTTCTTTTTTGTTCGTCTGTTAATTTTGGATTCCGAAGGAAATCTTCTAACTTAGTAAACTCTTCCGCCAAACCAGAGTTCTGCTGTGCATTTACTAATGCTAATGGAAACAATACAATTATACTTAAAGCCAAAAATCGGTTCATAGCCATTCCTCTTCTAGTTCATGAAATTATCTCTAATGGTGTGTATGCCAATAAGAATTTTTTATCCAAATGAGATCCAAATCGAACTTCTACTTTTCGATTGTCCCCCGACCCCGAGATGGTTAAAATACGACCTTCTCCATAAACTTTATGCCGCACTTTGGTTCCAACCTGAAAATCACCATCGCCAGACTTTGCTAGTACAGTTTCAAATTTCTCTTCTGACTTCTGAAATCTTTCGGCTTTGGGTGAAAACTCTGGTCTCCTGACACCGAAACGATTTTCAGTGAATTCTCCCTCAATGAATTGGTTTGGTAGTTCTTCCAAAAATTGAGAAGGCAATCGTGCTTCTACTTCACCAAACTTTCGAGTGAACCGAGAAAAACTAATTTCTAAATTTTTACGTGCCCGAGTAATTGCTACATAAGCAAGTCTTCTTTCTTCCTCCAAACCATCTGCTGAGTCAATGGATAGAAAATGTGGAAAAGTTCCCTCTTCCATCCCTGCCATAAATACATGTTGAAATTCCAGACCTTTTGCATTATGAACAGTCATTAAGATGACATAGTCAGGCAAATCTTTTGTGTTCTCTTCACTGGTTATGAGAGATATATTTCCAAGATATTCTTCAAGTGTTGCTTCAGGATTATTTTCTTCAAATTCCTTCAATGCATTCACAAATTCGTTTAAATTTGATAACCTAGAAAAGGAATCTTCAGTACCTTCATTTTCTAAAAACTCACGATAACCTGAATGTTCTAAAACATCATAAGCAATTTCAGAAGGAGTTTTTTTCCCTAAATCTTCCATCGCAGAATCAAACATCCTATATAAGGAAGATAACTTTTGCGAAGTTCCTTTTTTGATTTCAGGTACAGGTTTCCCCAAACACTCAAATAAAGAAAGACCTTCACTCACGGAATAGGATAATAAACGATTCACTGTTGTATCACCGATACCGCGCGGTGGCGAGTTGATGATTCGAAGAAGGGAGGTGGAATCTACTGGATTTACAACTACAGAAAGATATGCGATCAAATCCTTTACTTCTTTTCTGTCAAAAAAACGAAACCCACCAAAAATTTTATATGGGATTGCTTTTTTTCTCAATGCTTCTTCAAAATAACGAGATTGCGAATTGGTTCGATAAAACACTGCAAAGTTCGAATATTTTTGTCCCCGTCTAGCATTTGCCTGAATTTTTTGTACGATCCCTTCTGCTTCTTCAATCTCGTTCTGGTAGGAAGTAAGTTTGATTTTATCTCCTGAGGGATTTTCCGTTCTTAACGTTTTATTTGTTCTTTGTTTATTATTAGAAATTAAAGCTGCAGCCGTTTCAATAATCGTTTTTGTAGAACGATAGTTTTCTTCTAATTTAACAACAACTGCTTCCGGGTAATCCTTCTTGAAATTTAGAATATTCGAAATATCTGCACCACGCCAAGAATAGATTGATTGGTCATCATCGCCTACTACACAGAGGTTTTTGTGAAAAGAGGAAAGAGACTGTACCAAATGATACTGAATTTTATTGGTATCTTGGTATTCATCAACCATGATGTATTTCCATAACCTTTGGTATTTTTCCAAAATAACGGGGAAATCACGAAATAAAATGACTGTTTTTAAGATCAAATCACCAAAATCCAAAGCATTCCGTAAATTTTTTCTTTTTTCATATTCTAAAAAGACAGAGGCAATTGTTTTAGTATAAGAATCATCTGCTTTTTTTTTGGCATACTCTTCTGCTGTCATAAAAGAATCTTTTGCCGATGAAAAAATATTAGCAAGACTAGAAGGACGAAACTCCTTAGTGTCCATATCTTTTGACTTTAAGATTTCTTTAATGAGAGACTCTTGCATATCACTGTCATAAACAGTAAAATTGTTCCCAAGTCCCAAAACTTTTCCTTCCCGACGTAGCAAATACAAACAAAGAGAATGGAAGGTACGAACGAATGGTTCTGCATTCCCTTCAGGTAATAAACTTCGGCAACGACTGCGCATTTCCTCAGCAGCCTTATTTGTAAAAGTAACGGCAAGAATTTGATTCGGATAAACCTTATGATTGAGAATGAGGTTGGCTATTCGGTAAGTAATTACCCTGGTTTTACCTGAACCTGCACCCGCAAGAATCAGGAGAGGTCCATCAACTGTTTCAACAGCTTTTTTCTGTTCGGAATTAAGCCCAACTAACTCCACTTAGAATCGCATATCTCCAATACCAAAAACGAACTGAAAACTATTATTGTCCGGATATAGACCAAACGGCCTATCTTCCACACCAGTATAACGAATTCTTTGCGCAAAATACAAACGAAGTGGCAATACAGGAATTTGAATCCTTAATCCGAATCCCCATGAAAATCGGAAGTTTGACATGGAAAGGTTTTTACTAGAAAGAACCAAATTACCAGGATCGTTGACAACAAGAGGTGAGTCCGGAAGTTTTTGTCCATAGGAATTATAATTTTCATACAGGTACGTTTCAACAGGTTCTTTTGAGCGTTGTGCCTGAACTAATGAATCATAGTTTTTGAAGAACTCTTTTCTTTCTCCCACAGCACGATTAATTTGTTCATACATTGCACCAGCATCAAAGAAAACAACAAACCAAAGTAACGAAGGTTCGATCGGGAATCGCATTTCAGAAGTAAATAAAACCCGACTGGAAGCACCATCCTTCCATTCATCAGGATAATATTTATCATCAAAAAACCAACCACGAAGTGATTCATACCCTCCAAGAAACAATCGGTCTTGGACCTGTATATATGGGATCCGTTCTTTATCTTGATTTTTATACTTTGGAGTTCTTTCAAATGTAAACACAGAAGAGGTTCTAAATTGTTGGACCACCCGCCATCGCCTAAGTGCATTTTTGCGAATGAGGCCAAAAAAAGTATAATCAAACCAAGTATGATAATATTCTAAAATTGGACTGAACTGATCGAAATGACTTTCTCCCCCGAGGAATTGACCAACATTATCCACGGAAAAAATTAAGTTAAAACCTTGTGTGGAGTTAAAAACGTTATCGCGACTATCATAGGCAATACCGTTGGTTAACTGAGATCGAAATTGCCAACCACGATCCACTTCTGCTAAAACTTGATCCGATACAAGTGAGGTTGGCCTAGTTGATGCAAAAAAAGACGGGGAATAACGATGGAAGTGAGTCCAGTTAATGAGAAACCTATGCCCAAGTCCCGCACTCACTCCCACACCAGAACGTTCATAGGAAGCAACTTCTTTAATCCCTTGGTTGTTGTTTTCTGTAATGGAAGTCGCTCCCACATATAAAGTTCTAGATGAATAAAAAGCAGAAAGAGTCAGCGACCAAGGTTTGTCCATAAACCAAGGTTCCGTCCAAGATATTTGCAAATAACGTCGAATTGGACCAAACTCTACCCGACCAGTGATTTGTTGTCCTGAACCATTTAAGTTATTTTCACCTAATTGAGTAAAGATAGAGAATCCAGTAATCGTTCCGTATCCTCCTCCCATTGAAACTGTTCCTGTGGGTTGTTCCACAAGTTCAATAATGAGGTTCATTTTAGTTTCATCGGAACCCGGTCTCATGTTAAAGTTAACTTCTTTAAAATAACCTAAGTTAAAGATACGTTCTCTGGAACGATTGACAAGGGTGGAGTTAAAAAGGTCACCAGGTTTAAAAAGAAGTTCTCTGCGAACCACGCGATCCTGTGTTTTTTTATTTCCTTTGATAATGATGTTTTCAATGAAAGCTAAGTTGTTTTCACGAATCGTAAAGTCGACATGGATGAACTTTTTGCCTCGTAACTTTGGCTCATCTTCATAGATTTTTCTTAATTTCGCTACATTTAGGCGACTGTATTCCTCATTACAATCAAGTGCTGCATCTGAACTTCCACGTTTATCACAGTTTTCATATCTTGACAAAGACCCATCGCTTAACTCAATTACCTTTCTCCGAGGTATTACCTGCGCAAATAAATACCCTTTAGCCGAATAGGCTTCATTAATGGAAGCCCTATCTTTTTGGAACTTTGTTTCATCAAAAACTTCACCCACATCAGCTGGCGCAAATTCAAATTGGTCTTCTAAATACTTCACAGGGTATACTGGAGCCCATTCTTCTTTTGGAGTTCCAATCGGATTATTCTCTTTGTTTAAAAATTGGGGCATTCCATTGGGAGCAATTGTCATATCATGACTTGTGGAATACCCGTTATAGAAGTATTGTTCTCCTTCAATTATCTTAAAGTTAACAATCACTACACGTTTGTCTTTTTTCTGAGGATTTTCCCAACGAATTTCCCAGTTGGTTCCTTCGTTACTAAGTTCCGCATCAACATAACCTCTTGATTTTAGATAAGCAGAAATTTTCTGTTTATCAGATTCAAAGGCTGATTCTTTAAATACACCTGATTCAATTATCCCACTTTCTTTCAAATCCATGATACCTTGGATATCGTAGGTATCAATTTCGCTATTTCCAAAGATATTAATTTTACTGACCGGGATTTCTTCACCTTCATCAATAATGAATTTCACCTTTACCGTGTTTGTTTCAGGATTTACTGGTTCTGTTTCAAAACGTACATATGCTAAAAAGAAACCTTCATCCCGGTATTTTTTCAAAATTACCTCTTTGGATAGAGTCACTTTTTTCGGAGTGATCACCTCGTTTTCTTTTAGCGGAATTTTATCACGTAAATCAGAAGGAAATACTTCATCAGCACCGATAAAGTCAATGTCCTTTACACGAGGTCGTTCTTTTACAACAACAAGGATTTTAACTCCTTCTCCGTCAGCCTCACCTTGGATGTCGATATGATAAAAGAACCCGGAAACAAAAAGAGCACGCATGTCTGCGTTTAAAAGACCTTGCGACAATTGCATCCCAGGGCGCATGTCCATTAAATCCAAAATGTCATCGGAAGAAGTATTGATATTCCCCTTAAACTCAATCTTGGTGATGACTTTATCTATAAATACTGAGCGGTTCGACCAAAGGGAAACCCACTCTGCCGAAACTAGTAAAAGGAGAGATAAAACAAAAAAACTAATAAATTTTATTTTCTTTCGAATATTCAAAAAATCACTTAGATGTGCCTTTTACCATAGCAAGATTAAAGCGACTAACACCCGCAGCATTCACTGCATCGATTACCTTAACCACAACCTGGTAAGACGCACCACCATCTCCACGAATAATGACTTTATTTTTTTTAGGGTCTCTTTCCTTTTCAGGACCTAGGAAACCATTGATTTTTTCAGTTAGTCCCTCAAGTGGAACTGGTTCCGAATTTTGATCCAAATAAATTTTCCCTTGTTTGTCTACAGTGATGACAAGTTCATCTTTTTGTTTTTCTTTAGCCACACTGGATGAACGAGGTAATTCTACTTTCAATGCAGTGTTTTTTTCTAAAGTTGCATTCATCAAAAAGTAAATCACTATAAAGGAAATAACATCGATAAGCGGTGCAAGTTCGATGTTATTAAATGATTTTTGCGTTTTGCGAAATTTCATTTAGGTTTATCGTTTGTTTAGGTGAGGTAACACCAAATCTGTTACGTTTTCCATTTCTGTGATTCTTTCCTCTTTCATTCGAGAGAAAAGATTATAAAAAATGTAAGCAGGAATCGCAATTCCAAGTCCCATCGCCGTCGTAATCAAAGCTTCAGAAATACCAACTTCTGCACCTTGGGTTCCAGCTCCTTCGGCAAAGGACCGAACAATTCCAATGACCGTTCCAAGAACTCCGAGTAATGGTGCAATGGTGGCAATGGTTCCAAGACCAGTTAAATAACGTTCCATCAAATAAATTTGTCTGAAACCTTCTTGGCGAATGTCTTCTTCCCAGAACTGAACCCCTCGACGTTTAAGATCAAATGCCATACGCAAGAGAACTGCAGCCGGTGATTGAACATCTTGGCCCAAAACATCCTTTGCTTCGTCCCATTTTTGTTCACGAGCCAATTCCCTAACACGTCGGAAATGGTCTTGTGGGATCGCTTTTAATCTCCAATAGTAAACAAGTCGTTCCACGATGATGGTGAAACCGACAATAGAAACGAAGATGATTAAAATGGGTATGGTCTGTGGTGGAACCGAGGAAATGATTGAATCTGATTTAGCGAAAGGAAAAAACATGAATGAGACCCCATTGAAGGATTACGAATAGAGTTTTCAGTCTTCCCTTTTTCGCCAAATACTATTTTTAGACGGCTAACCTGCTTTTTTCATCAAAAGATCTGTAGCCGCTTTCAAGACTGCTGATGTCACTTGTTTGCCGCCAATCATACGTGCGAGCTCCCTTTTTCGTTCTTCAAAATCCAAAACAGAAGCAGAAGAGACCGTTCGACCACCTTCTTGACGTTTTTCGATCTTAATTTGGTGGTCCCCTGAAGCTGCTACCTGTTGGGTGTGCGTAATCAGAAGAATTTGAGAGTTCTTTGCTAGTTTTTTGAGCTTTACTGCCATTGCTTCTGCCGCTTCCCCACCAAGACCAGTGTCAACCTCGTCAAGTACCAACATCTGGGGCGAAGGTGCCTGTTTTCCGAGAACACTCCGAAGGGCCAGCATGACCCGAGACAATTCTCCCCCAGAAGCCACTTTTCGTAGGGGTCTTGGCTTTTCGCCTGGATTGGCACTAAAGTAAAACTCAATTTGGTCAAGTCCTGACTCTGAAAGGAAATAAGACTTAGAGCCCTCTTCCACTTCTCCCTCAGGATTCTCTTCCCAACGAAGGACGACTTGGAGTTTTCCACCTTCCAGTCCTAAATCCACCATTTCCTTTTGGACTTCTTCTTCAAACTGGGAAATGACATTACGACGTAACTTAGACAATTGAAATCCAAGTTCCTTCATCTCGTTTAAACATTGGTCCTTTTTGATTCGTAAAAAATCTTCGTCGCCAGCCTGTTCATTCCAACGTTCGAGTTCTGATTTTTTTTCTTCGAGAAGAAGATTGATTTCCGCTAAACTAACATTGTATTTTTTCTTCAATTTTTTAATATCTTGTAGTCTGGACTGCACCATATCCAATCTTTCGGGACTAAAAAATAACTCTTCTTCTTCTTCACGAATGACAGACTTAAGCGATTTTAATCTGTCATAGACTTCTTCCCATTCTTCTAACATTTCCTTTTTTTCAGGAATTAAAATGGAAATTTTTTGAATGGCATGAATGAGGGTGGGGAAAACTTTTAAAATCGAATTCTCTTTTTCAGTCAATTCCTCTAACACCAAACGGTAGTTTTCTGCAAGTTTTTCACCATTTGCCAAAAGAGATTCTTCTGTTGTTAAACTTTCATCCTCACCTTCTTTTGGAGAAATGGATTCAATCTCTTCAATTTCATATTCCAAAATTTCTTTTCGTTTGATCATGGAACGCCTTGTTTCTTCGAAATCGGTGAGTTTTTGTTTCCAATGGCGGTATTGTTGTAAAGCGGATTTGAATTTAAATTTAAGAGACTCCAAATTGCCAAAACGGTCAAGAAACTCCAATTGGTTTGATTTTTCCAATAAGAAGAGTTGTTCATTTTGGGAATGGATCTCCGCCATGGTTTTTCCAAGTTCTCGTAAATGAGTGGTGGAAGCGAGGCTCTCGCCGATTTTTACTCGTGCCTTTCCATCCTTCATCAGTTCCTTTGTAATGATAATCTCATCTCCCGTATAACGGAAACCTTGCTCCATCAAATAGTCTTTTGCTAAGTTTTGTCCGGTCAAAGAAAGAACAGCCTGCAAAGAATACCGATCCTTTCCTTGCCGGATATTGGCTGTAGAACAACGGCCACCAAACAAAGACGCCAACGCATCGAAAATTAAGGATTTTCCGGCACCAGATTCGCCAGTGAAGACAGAGAGACCATCCGCAAGAGAAAGTTCCAGGGATTCGAAGAGGGCAAAATCTTTAATTTTCAAATGTGTAATCATATAGACTCCTGTTTGCTATACATACAGTTACTACTTAACAAAAATATAGTCAATGAAATTTTTTAGAATTGGGCAAAAAACGAAATTTCTCTCTTTTTCCAATCTGAAACTCTGGTGGAAAGGACACTATATGAAAGATTTAGAAGGAAAAATTCACCTAGTTTCTAGCCTTCCCTTGTTCCGAGGCCTTTCACGAAAAGAAAAGGTTTGGGTGGCAGAATCCGTTCATATTGTCGAAGCAGAAAGAGAAGAAACACTATTTACGGCGGGTGACTCGGACCGAAGTTTATTTTTGATTCTTTCTGGTGGGATCAAACTTTTCCTCCCCAAAAAAGGGGAAGTGAAAAGAGAGGAGGAGGTTCAATACCTCAAAAAAGGAGAGTATTTTGGAATCCAATCCTTACTAACAGGAGAAAAACACAGCCATACAGCCGTTACCGTTAGTGAATCAAGATTTCTTGTTCTATCCCAATCAGGTTTCCAAAAGTTAATCCAAAAAATCCCTTATCTTTCTATTACGTTTTCAAAAATGTTAACAAAATCGTTGCGAAGTGAACTTCTCGGAGGACGAGAATTCTTTCGTAACTCAGTGGTTTGCCTTGTTCATTCGGATCCAATTGCTAAAGATCGAATAGCGAAGGAACTTGTGCAAACCATTGAAAAAGAATCTGGAAAAAAATCGGTTATCCTGCATTTCCAACAAAATGGCCAAGCGGAGAACCTTTATGTGAAATCATATAAATTTAAAGATTCAGATTCAATCAAAGAGACACTTGGAAAACATTATGCGAGTCATTCCTTTATTTTTTTAGAAGTTTTTCCGGAAACAGATGAAGAGCTAAAACGTCTGTTAATTGATGAAGCCGACCATATTGAAAACTTTGTATCTTTAGAAAAAAAAATAAATCTCTGCGATTCAATAACGAAAGAGTCGAAAGAAAACGAAATCCTTTATCACGAAACAAATATCAAAGATATTTTAGACCACGGGAAATGGGAAATTTTTATTCGAAGAAAAGCCAGAGAACTTTCTGGCGTAGAAATGGGTGTGGCCCTTGGCGGAGGTGCTGCCTTGGGTCTTGCGCAGGTTGGGATCATGAAAGTGTTGGAGGAGGAAGGAATCATTCCGGACATGATAGCAGGAACCAGTATCGGTGCTATCATTGGTGCTTTCTTCGCCAGCGGTCTTGGTTACAAAGGAATCTTACCGCTGCTTGGTGAGATTGATAGTATTTTTAAAATGTTCAAATTGGTAGATTTGTCTTTTCCTGGACAAGGCCTTCTTCATGGAAAACATGTCCGTTCCCTTCTTGAAAAGTATTTGGGAGATCTTTATTTTGAAGATTTACCGATCAAACTCAGGCTCATCAGTTGCGATATTTCGACAAGACAAGAAATTGTTCTTTCTGAAGGTAAGGTTTTGGATGCAGTGATGTCGAGTATTTCGATCCCTGGCGTATTTGTACCCCAACCCCAGGAAAATGGAAAAACGTATGTGGATGGAGGGATCGTCAATCCACTTCCCGTTTCTGCCTTAACCCATGAAGGTGTGGGGAAGATCATCGCTATCAATTCAATGCCTAGTTCGAAAGATGAAATGAAAACAAACAAACTTTTGAATTTGAATGTATTGGATATCATTGTGAATAGTTTGTATTCTTTGCAATACCGTATTGGAAAGTATAGTGCTCAGGAAGCTGATGTGTATCTAAATCCAATCTTACCAAACTCCAATTGGTTTGAATTCTGGCGGAGTGCGGAGTTCATCCAACTAGGGGAAACCGTGGCAAAAAGTTCCCTAGATGAAATCAAACAGTTGTTTAGCGAAAAAAACTAATCTCTATCTGGAGATAGGATTACTATGTTATAAGGATTTCTTTCATTCTTTTCTGATTCAGAAAGGGATTCAGAAAACCTAAGTGCTCCTGTAATCACAGTGCCCGTTGTAAGCCCCGCAAAAATTCCTTCCTTTTCGTAAAGATCTGCTTGTAGGTGTAGTGCCTCATCTTGGGTCACATGAAAGTAGTGATCGATGAGTTTTGGATCATAAACAGCTGGAAGTTGGATTCTTTCCCTTTCTTTTGGATTATCTGTTTTTCCATATTCCATAAACGGTGAGTTTTGTTTTCCAGCTATGATGACTTTGACCCGGCGGTCTTGGGATTTTAAATACCGACCAATTCCTGTAATGGCCCCACCAGAACCAGGAGCAGAAATCACAGCCCCCACCTTACCTTGCAAATCTCGCCAAATTTCAGGCCCAGTAGTTTTGAAATGAAAATTGGGATTTGCCGGATTAGATGCTTCGTCAGGAATCCACCCACCGAGTTTTTTAGCCTTTTCTTCAGCAAGGTCATACAAACGACTCAGGTCTCCTTCACCGGTAACAGTCACATCTGCGCCGTAACTTCGGAGCAATTGAATTCTTTCCGGTGCCGTATGAAGGGGAACCAAACAATAAACGGGATATCCTTTTACCTTGCCAATCCAAGTGAAACTGATTGATGATGAACCAGCACCAACAAGAACCACGCTCATTCCCTTTTTTAGTTTTCCTCTTCTTTCCGCATCGATGTACATCGCTATGGCAGTACGATCTTTGGCAGAACCAGTCGGATTTAAAAATTCAGCTTTTAAGTAAAATTGAACTCCAGAATACTCCGATCCAATTCGATTCAATCGAATGAGAGGAGTGTTTCCAATCAACTGTAGGATATTGTCATGAATGGGTTTGGCAACGGAAAGTTCCTTTCCAAAGATACCTTGTACGTTATTCAGTGCCTGTAAAAGGCTATTGCCTAGGTCATCGATGCCTTTGGAAATTGGATCTATCATTATTTTACTTTAATCAGTTCGACATCAAAAATCAAAGTGGAATTCGCAGGAATTGGACCGATGGCACGGGCTCCATACCCATATTGTGGAGGGATGGTAAGTTTTCGTTTTCCACCTTCTTTCATTCCCACAATGCCTCGTTCCCAACCTTGGATGACTTGGCCTTGGCCTAATTGAAAACTAAATGGTTCACCACGATCCACAGAAGAATCAAAAACTTTTCCATTTGTTAATTTTCCTGTGTAATGAACCACAACAGTTGTTCCGCGAATGGCCTCTCGCCCTAACCCCTGTTTGGTGTCTTGAATGAGAAGTTCGTCTGCGAAAAGACTGGCTGATAAAAATAAAAATCCGAGTAAAATTGAAAACCGTTTCATAGTGCGATTATACTGTTTTTGCATACAACCAGGGAACTTCTTTTTGGTTCTTTTCCTCAAATTTTTGGATAAAATCGGCCTTTTGCAGAGTCAGCCCGATATCATCAAGTCCATTCAGAAGGCAATGTTTGCGAAAGGCATCGACTTCAAATGGGTATTTTTTTCCCTCTTCCGTCACCACCACTTGGTTTTCTAAATCAATTTCTAAGTTTGCACCCGGTTTTTTATCAATGGCCAAAAAGATTTCTTCCACTTGGCTTTCAGATAATACAATAGGCAACATTCCATTTTTAAAACAGTTATTGTAAAAAATATCTGCATAAGAAGGAGAAATGATCGAACGAAATCCATAGTCTTCTAAGGCCCAAGGAGCATGTTCTCTGGAAGATCCGCAACCAAAGTTATCTCTTGTGACCAGGATATTGGCACCTTTGTACCTCTCCGCATTGAGAACAAATTCAGGATTTGGTTTTTTCCCCGCATCATCCAAAAATCTCCAGTCATGGAATAGATGTTGCCCGAACCCTGATCTTTCAATTTTGCGAAGGAACTGTTTCGGAATGATTTGGTCAGTGTCTACGTTTGCCTTATCCAAAAGGGCAGCGATTCCTTTTAATTTTGTAAATGCTTTCATCTTATTTCCACTCCCGAATGTCTACGAAATGACCTTCCACTGCTACGGCTGCCGCCATTGCTGGACCAACCAAATGAGTTCTTCCACCCTTCCCTTGTCTTCCTTCAAAATTTCTGTTGGAAGTAGAGGCGCAACGATCACCCGGCGAAAGAACATCATCGTTCATAGCAAGGCACATGGAACAACCTGGGTTTCTCCATTGAAAGCCAGCTTCTAAAAAGATTTTGTCGAGTCCTTCTTGTTCTGCCTGACGTTTTACACGACCAGATCCAGGAACAATGATGGCTTCCACTTCTTTACTAACTTTTTTTCCTTTGATGGTTTCGGCCACAACACGTAAGTCTTCGATCCGAGAATTGGTGCATGAACCGATAAACACTTTATTCACTTTGACATCAGATAGTTTTTGGCCTGGCTTTAAATCCATATAGGCAAGAGCAGATTCTGCAGATTTTTTCTGCACTGGATCATTAAAATCTGTTGGTGCAGGAACAGTTGCTGTGACAGGAATCACTTGGCCAGGAGAAGTTCCCTAAGAAACCATGGGAGCAATTTCATTTGCGTTGAGTACTACTGTTTTATCAAAGGTTGCACCTGCATCTGTGGCATAAGCTCTCCACTTAGCAGCTGCTACATCAAAAGCATCCCCTTTGGGGGCAAAGTCTCTTCCCTTGATATAATTAATCGTTGTATCATCAGGTGAAATGAGTCCTGCACGAGCTCCCGCTTCAATTGCCATGTTACAAATGGTCATACGTCCTTCCATACTAAGAGAACGAATGGCCTCTCCAGTAAACTCAATCACGTAACCGGTTGCTCCATCCGTTCCAATTTTACCGATGATAGCAAGAACAATGTCTTTTGCAGAAACAAGAGGAGACAGTTTCCCATCCACGCGGATTTCTAAGGTTTTTGGTTTTTTTTGCACCAGGGTTTGAGTCGCAAGAACATGCTCTACTTCGGACGTTCCGATCCCAAATGCCAATGCACCAAAAGCACCATGAGTGGCTGTGTGAGAATCCCCACATACAATGGTCATCCCTGGATGGGTGAGACCTAATTCCGGTGCCACCACATGGACAATTCCATTGTCAGGATGGTTGATATCAAATAATGTAATTCCATTTTCTTTACAATTGTCCATCAGCGTTTGCATTTGAAGGACAGAGATTGGATCCACAGATTTCCAATCACGAGTTCGTGTTGATACGTTGTGGTCCATCGTTGCAAAGGTTGCATCTGGACGGCGCACTTTTCTATTTGTTAATTTTAAACTTTCGAATGCCTGCGGGCTTGTCACCTCATGGACAAGGTGTCTATCAATATAAATAAGGCAGGTTCCATCTTCCTCGTGGACCAAATGGTCATTCCAAATCTTCTCAAACATGGTTTTCATAACTAGACTCCCCACTTCCAGTCATAACTCGGACATGGGGTAGTGTGTCCAGGGAATTTGAAAAAATAGAGGAGTTCTAAGGGGTTTGGATCGTGGCTCCGTCAACGTAGGTTCCAGAAAGTCCGCTGCAATGAGTTGCCGCAGTCCCCCCACCGCCACCAGTTTTGGGAGCAGTATAAACTCCTATGATATAACCAACTCCAGACTGAGTCACTTTGCAAGAACCAACGGCACTAGTCTCTGTACATTTGGCAGACTGTTTGGTTCCAGAAAGACAACTTGTTAAATACCCATAATAATTCTGGCAAACACCTGATCCCAAGTCGCAAGCAAATTTAAAAGTTTTGGTGGAACCACCATTCAATAGATCGGATAAGTCAGAATCAGAGATGGTTTGCACAGGAGTACCATCGGTTAACACAGTCAAAGGATTGGCAGTTCCACTTTCTTTTTGGTATAAGTAAATCAAATAACTACCAGCCTTAGTAAAAGTGATCACTGTGGCTGGGGAATCTACTTTCGAATATTCTGTTCCTTCTTTTGCCAGTGTGGCAGAAGACAAATCCAGAGGACAACTTGTAGATACATAAAGAGAAACTTTCGCATAACGAGAAAGTACGACTCGTGTACCAATTTGAGCACCAGCGATTTGCATGACTGCATAATATGTATCACCAGCCAGAGCAAAAGAAACAGATTGTGAAGTTGTTGTGATTCCCGTATAACCTGCTTTGATCTGGGTCCCAAGACCTGCGACAGTACATCCATTGGCTCCTGATTCTTTTGCAAGAAGGAGTGATGTGGTCGCATCGTTTTTGGAAGACTCACCAGAACATTGAACCAAAAATAAAAAGAGAACCAAAAGAATTACGAAAACTTTCTTTTTTGCTAGTTGCAACATACCTTTACCTTCCTCGAAACGACAGGATTGTTTTTCCAATTTGGATTTCATCCAAATTATGGAGAACTTTTGGACGAAGTAATTTCTTTCCGTTTAAGTATACACCGGTTTCCGATACGCAATCAAACAATATATACTTTCCTTTTTTGTTTTTTATTTTTGCATGAAGCCCGGCTACAGTGGGATCTGAAATTACCAAATGATTTGATTCCCAACTTCCAATGGTCACTTCATCAAACTGGAGTTGGAATGGATCTGTATTTTGGTTTCCTTCCCTTCGCATCAGAACAGCATAGGAGTACGCAGTTCCCGGAATTGATACCTTCTCTGCAATGGCAACGGCAATTTCTCTGTCGCGAGCTGCCCTCTCCAAAGTTTCCCCATACATCCGATCGTATACTTGCAATTCTTCTTTACGTTCAGAAAATTCAGAAACAAGAGAATGATTAGCGGAAGGTAGATTTTGGTTCTCTTTTTGGTTTGTTTCTTCAAACCCCCGTAAATAATACAAGGCAGCCAAACAAAGAAAAATGAGGAATAAACTAGCAGGAAAAAAAAATAAAGGGTCGGAGAGTTTTAGATACAACGAACGAAACAAAGAAAGTTCATATTGAAATTCAAATCGAATGCCCTGGTCGACAGAAACCAAATTTCCAAAAACTAAATTTGTTTTCCACTGAGAAAGTTTCCAAGGTGATTCATATACCAATTCAAAATCTGGCTGACCCAAACCTCTCAAATAAGAAAAAAGATCCGCATAACTGTCTGATTTGGTGATCGAATAATGTTTTCCATTCGCATAACTTGCAAGTTTGGTTGCCTCCAAAGAACTGGGAGCCAGAACAATGAGTTGCAAATTCTTTTCTCGAATGCGTTTGGCAAGTTCCGGAATTTCAAAACGGTCCTGCCATTCAGAGGCAAAACTGACAAAAACCAAAATATGATCTTCAGAAGATTGGTTTTCCTTTATACTTTCTAAAAAATTTTCCCAGTTCCGAATGGGATAAACAGGAGCCGGTTCTTTCGGAAATGGAAAAGAAATGTCCAAAACATTCGAACGAATTCTTTCAAAGGAATGTTTGTTTGTATCGGACTGGATTTGCAACTGAGTGGAACCACCACTTTGTTCCGATAGTTTTACCAATTGATTGGCCAATTGGATGATCCAACGTCTGTCCTGAGCATCCGTGTAACTCGGAATTGAAAGGTATAAGTGAATGGGATTTTTTGATTCTGTTTTTTCGAATCGAAAGGATTCAGTAAGCCTTCTGTTTAATTCCAATTGTTCAGAGAGAACAAAGCCATTTGGATCCAAAATTCCATTAGAATGGAATCGAATTTTTACTTCTGGATAGGAACGAATGTCAATCGATCGAAGTTTGAACCCTGGGTCAGCAGAAAGTACTGCCGGAAAAAGTATAGATAGAAAAAACCAATTACTGAAAGAGTAGAGATGCTTCCTTAAGTTGTTTTCCATATTCAGTTTTTGGCTCCAGGTTACCGTTTAAAACCGGAACGGTTTCAACAACTTCCCCTTGTTTCATTATCGTAACTTGAGAGGTCAGACTTTCGACGATCCGTAGCTCATGTGTAATAAAAACAACCGTCATCCCCATTTTTGCAAGGTTTCGGACGGTTTCTAGAACAATTTTTTCAGAAAAAGCATCAAGGCCCGTAGTAGGCTCATCCAAAACGAGGATCTCTGGTTTACGTAAAAAAGCAAGGGAAAGGAGAATCCTTTGTTTCTCTCCTCCAGATAAGGTTTTTGCGTATTTTTTCCAATGACTTCTGGGAATAGACAAACGATCCCAAATTTGAAACAGAGATTCAAAATGGACCGCATTCAATTTTGATAATTTAAAAAAATCCCTAATTTGTGCTTCGATGGACCGGAAAGGATGAAAGGCCCAATTAGGATTTTGTGGCACCATAAACAAATTAGAACCAAAATTAACAGTACGCACATCTTCGCCTAATACAGAAAAGGTCTGATAACTCAACTGGCAACCATCTGGAACCATGCCAAAAAGCGAAAAACCTAAGGTTGATTTTCCTGACCCCGACTCTCCGATCACTCCATACACAATGCCTTTTGGAATTTCCAAAGAAATTCCATTCCAAATCTTTTGCCCATTCTTAGTTTCAATGGTCGCATTTTTGATTTGGACAGCAGAAAATTCAGTCGAGCCCAAAGAGTTCCTTTTCTATGATACTGCAAAGAATATGGCCAATCAGGATATGACATTCTTGGATTCTAGCAGTAACCTTAGATGGCACAATGATTTCCACATCCCCTTTTCCTTTTAGTTTTCCGCCATCTCCACCTAATAATAAAACGACCTTCATTCCGATTTTTCTAGCTTCTTCTACCGCCAAAACAATGTTTTGCGAATTTCCAGAAGTGGTTAGGCCCACAAAAACATCTGACGGTTTTCCAAATGCCTGGACTTGTCTTTGGAATACATATTCATAACCATAATCATTAGAACAAGCGGTAAGAACAGCTTGGTCACTGTTGAGAGCAAGGGCGGGAATGGCTTTTCTCTCATTACCCGACTTATAACGAACCACAAGTTCTGCTGCAATATGAGAGGCATCACAACTCGAGCCCCCATTTCCACAGAAATACAATAATCCATTTTGTCTGAGTGACTCTGTCAGGAGTTTACCCGCAGTTTCAATAGAAGGCAAAAGTCCAGGTAATAAACTTTGTTTTACGGCAATTGAATCTTCGATTTGTGTTTGGATGAGCGATTTATGATCCATGTTTTTGTTCTTTGTCCCTTCTTTCTTTGATGGCATTCACTGCATTTCCGAACTCGATCAGTGCAGACCCAAATCCATAAAAGTTTTTGGCTTTTGAATAGGGATTATTTTGGTCTGTGTTCCCAAGATTCAGATAGAATAATTCGTCTCTTACTAGTTTCTTTTGTCTTTCCGTAGCCACGGACTCAAAAAAAATCCGACATTCTTCTCCTATGGCAAGCATCGCAAGTGCCATTGCATTTGGTTTCATAAGTAAAATTAATTGTTCTTTCCAAAATCGTTCAAAGGAGAAAACAACTCTCCAGTCTTCCTGAGGTGCATCAGTCTCCAAAAATAAATCTGTTTTGGGAACAGAAAGAGCTTGTAACAATCCATCCACACGAGAGAGATCTTTGGACAAACTTTTGTTTAATTCCCCTTCATCCACAAACAAAACACCGGCCCATTTATCTTCTTTATTTTTATATAAGTGGTTACCCGTTACGAGAATCAAAGAGTAGTCTTCCCCTTCCGCTCGAAACAATTTATCGTTAGTTTTTGTTAAGCGAAACTTTGGTGATTCTAAAACAATACCCGTTGTAATTTGTTTGGTACGAAGTTTTTTTTTCCAATTTTCAATGGCTACGGCCCATTCCATGGGAAACGATTTTGGTTCCTTTTTCCTTTTGGACGGATCTTGTTCTTCTAATTTTCCACTGGATCGAAAAAGGTTCAAAAACCAGCCAAAGAAACCCTTCTTAGATGGTTTTTTAGTTTTTGCCATATTCTTTTCTAATATTGGACGGTCTTTCGATCTGTTTTCGGTCTAGTTCATATAATTTTGCATATTTTAAAAAGGTTGAAAAGGAGGAAGCAATGGCAATCCAAAGTCCAGGAATTCCATCCAAAAACCCAAATTTAAAAATATAAATTTCGATAAATTTTCCGAAGGGTTTGAAAATAGTTTTGAAAAGAGAAAACCTTTCTCCTTTCGCATAACGAGTATAAGCAACAATACTCGAGAACTGATTGATAGTTGTGATTTGGTGACTAAAATCAGTAAAACTATAATGAAGGATATCTCCCTTCATGACTTTCCCAATTGAACCCGGTTTTAATTCTATATAGTCATGTGGGTTTTCACCGACCCAAGTGGCGGCATTTTTCTGAAAAAGACGAAATCTACGTAGCGGATACCAACCACTAAATCGAATCCACCGACCCAAATGAAAAGTGAGCCTTGCAATTTTAAACCCGTCGGCATTGACTGACTCGGATTCTAAAAATAACTCGATAGACTGGATTAGAGTTTTATTAGCACGTTCATCTGCATCAAGCGATAGAATCCAATCATTGGAACAAAGGCCAATGGCTTTGTTCTTTTGTTCCACATGGCCGGGAAATGGAGATTCAAAGAATTTTACTTTGGAAAAGGAAGTTGCAATTTCTTTAGTACGGTCAGTACTCAATGAATCCAAAACAATGATTTCATCGGCAACTGACTGTACGGATCGGATACAATCCCCGATATTTTTTTCTTCATTGAAGGTGATGATGGCCACCGACAATTTTCTTTTTCTCTTGCCTTCCATAGGAGTTAAAACCTATTCTGAGAACCAAATATGATTGGGAAAGAAACATTTCATAAGATTTCTGTCGTTTTTCTATACCTTTTTTTTACACTCTCCCCCTTTTCGATTAGCCTTTGCCAGATTTTTGCTGGCGTCTCCCTTTTCTTTTTATTTTTGGACAAAATTATAAAACGGAAATTTCCCCATTTCGAATCCCAAATCCTTTTTTGGATCCTTCTCTATTTAAGTTTTCTCGTCACACCGACTCTGCATTGGGAAGAAACCAATTGGAAACTAACTATCTTAAAATCTGAGTTTGGTGATGTGTGGATGGGATTTTTGTTATTACACCATTCAAATTTATCCAATTTCGAAAAAACGAAACTAAAAAAAGCGTTAATGATTGGTGCTCTGTTTCTCATTTTATCCGGTTTGGTATCATTACTTTCTCCCTACAGACTTGCTCCTTTTGTGATGGATGGATTTCAATATACCGAAGGAAGACGACTGCCTCACCTGCTCGCCAATTATATGGGAAAATTCCCTCTCTATTTGCCTATTGGTTTCCAAAGCACTCATCTAACGTATGGCGGGTTACTTGCTCTTTATCTCCCGTCTGTTTTAGAAAGGTCTTTTCGTATTTTAAAAATAAATAAACAAACTTCAAAGTTTCGTTTTTTTCTTATTGGATTTATCATTTTGTCTTTAGCTGGAATCCTTTTACTTTTTCTCAACCAAAGTCGTTCGATTTGGTTTGGACTCTTTTTTGGAATCTTTCTGGTTTCCTTCCAGAAAAGGATTTCTATTAAAAAATACTTACCGACTCTTGTTTTGGGAGTTTTGGCAGGTGCCAGCATCCTCTATTTGGTTTATCAATACAATTGGCTTTTTCAGAGAGCCATCGATGATTTATTCGCTAAACGATCGTTAGAGAACCAAAGGATATGGATTCATAAAATGAATTTTGCAATTCTAAAAGATTCTTATTTTTTTGGAATTGGATCAGGGAATTATACAAATGAATTTATCAGACAAGCGAAAACATTAGTAAACAATCTACCCGAATTGTATTATGATTTGTATATCACACCAAAGTCACATGCCCATTTCGACTTTTTACATTTTTGGATTTTGGGAGGGTTTCTCTCTGGTTTTTCTTTCCTCTATTTTTTATATCGAGAAACAAAACTCATTTTAAATGCAGGTAAACATACTGTTTTCTTTTTAGGTTTTTTTGCCATTGTATTTGCCGGTAGTTTCCAATGTTTTCTGTTAGATGATGAAGTTTTGTTGCCTTTTTTGGGGATTTTATGTTTACTTCCTTTCTCCAAAAATAAAAAAAATATCCAAGATTCTTTAACAGTTAGAAAGCAGACCAAAATTTTTGGAATGATTCCTTTTTGGATTCTACTTTCCTGTTTAGGGGCTTTCTATTTAACAAAAACTCCTAATAAAGATCTTTTTTTACACCGAACTCGCACAGAACATAACTTCCCCGATCCAAAGGCACAATCGTCAATCAACGGGAAATTACAGGTCGCTTTGCCAGATGGAACCAAGGAACGATACTTCAAACTCGCAGGATGTTTGGATCACAATTCTAACTTTAATGAAACGCACCAAGTCAGAGTGGCACCAATTTTTTTCAAAATCCATTGGGAAGAAAATCAAAAGGGAAATCTACCCGATACTCTTACTCTAGAAATTCGGAAACGAGAAAGCTTCGACCAAGACAAAGAATACAAGGTCCAATCGGAACGAATTGTAAAAATAGAAAGTTATCGAAATACAAAACAAATCCAAAAGATCCAAGTCTATCCTAAGGAATATTTGGGAGAGGGACTAGAGTTTATTGATTTTGGATTTAAGTATACTTGGAAGGAAGGAAAACCGATTCTTCCCAGAATCGAAATTTCAGGGAACTGTGATTAGATCTGTGGGGGGTCGCCCTGCTTAAAAGAAAAGATGTATTGAATCTAGTTTGGTTTGATTAGAAAGTCCTGAGGGAAGCGCATCTGCCTTCCTGGCCTTTCGATCTTAAGCCTGTCCTACTCGCGACTCCAGACATCCTGTCCTCAGAAAAATGGCTTCGCAACTCGTCCACCCTTGGCCTTACGGCCAACTTCGCCTCAGGCTTTTATGATGCCTTTGCGGAGTAGCTACCCATTTTTTCGCTCGTAGTCATTCGATTTCTATACCTGGAGCGGGAATCGAACCCGCACGGGATTACTCCCACAGGATTTTAAGTCCTGTGTGTCTACCAATTCCACCATCCAGGCGAATCTATCGTGAAAAGGCGTCGGCCGGATTCGAACCGGCGGTCAAGCTTTTGCAGAGCCATGCCTTACCACTTGGCCACGACGCCAATCGTGACTTTGGATAGGCTAAAATACGAAGGCCTGGTGTCAAATGGAAACTAAAATTCACTTTTCATCGGATTGTAACATTTCTCTAAAAATTCAAATTGCATAAGCTTTTGGAAAGGATGGGCTGTAAATATGAACCGAATGACTTTTCTCACTGTATCCATTCTTTTGATTGTTTCTCTCAATTCTTATGCAGACACGGTGAAAGTGAAAGCAACCAAAGAGGTGCTGGAGAATGTAAAAACATCTTCTCCGACCGCCAATTATGTTTTGGTAGAATCAAAAGACGGCACCAAACAAGCGTTTAAGAAGACTGCTGTAGATGTTGTCTCTCTCCCCGTAGAATGGGGAACTCCTAAAGAGGAAGAAAAACCTGGATTTTTTGGGTCCCTATTTGCTTCCAAAGATACCAAAGAAGAAACAAAAACAGAATCGCCAAATCCTGAAGAACCAAAAGAAAACCCTGAAAACCAAAGTTTTTTCAAAAGAAAACTTCCAGAATTGGCAATGGGCGGAATGGTTCTCCTTTGGTTTATACTTCCTTAAACTTTCTTCTAAATTTTTTTTTAGAAAGAACCTAACTTATTCCCACTCAATGGTCCCCGGTGGTTTGTGGGTAAGATCGTATAATACCAAAGAAATTTGTGGCAATGCTAACAATTCTTTGGTGATACTTTCCAAAATCTTTCTGTCCATCTCGTAAAAATTAGCAGTCATTGCTTCTGTTGATTCCACTGGTCGTAACACTACCCCATAAGAATTTTCACGTAAACCCACAGGAACAAGGACCACTGGCATTTGCCAGATAGAAGTATGAATGGACTCTTCATAGAGGATTCGGTTCACAATCGCATCCGCCTCTCTTAAGATATCCGAGTGCTCTTTGTCTAGGGTCAGTTTGGTATAATGAAATACTCCCGAGAAACTAGGAATCCCCGGTGCAAAAACCACACGATTGATTTCCTTTTTGAAATTGGTAATCTCTACTGCACACTCATCCAATTCCTTCCAGTTTGTTGTAAAATCATTTAACACGGCACAGTGGGCATAACTTCTTTGGTCCCCTTGGACCCCGACAGAAAGAATCGGTAAAATTTTAACCTCTGCTTTTTTTCCAGCAAGGGCCAAATCAGAAAAATCGAGGATTGGTGGTTTAGTCTCAGGACTTGCAATCATTCTTACCACAAGGCCCGGACCAGGGAAAGGATGCCTTTCGATCCAACGTTCCGGTAGGCCAAGAAGCCTTCCGAGTTCTCTCACTTCATCCTTGTACAAATCGGCAATGGGTTCGATGATTTTCCCTTCTTGGATGAGTTTTTCAATCTGTGGGACACGGTTGTGATGGGTTTTGATTTTATGAGAATGTTTGGTTCCCCCTGATTCGATGGTGTCGGGGTAAATGGTTCCTTGGCCTAGAAGCCAATGTTCCGAATCCAATCCTAAAGAATCAGTGGCTTTACTTTGTGCTTCTAAGAATAGATCTCCAACGATTCGGCGTTTTTTTTCTGGTTCAAATTCGGATTCTAAGTGTTTGTAAAAGATCTGACTTTCATCCCAAATGGTGAGATCAAAACCAACTTGGTGGAGGTTGTCCATAAGATCTTTCACTTCATTTTTACGCATAAAGCCCGTATCGACGAGGAGTCCTTTGACCCGATCTTTCCCAAGAGCTTTTGCTAGAAGTAAATAAGCAACAGAAGAATCCACTCCACCTGATACGAGCAAAAACACATTTTTACCTGGGGGGACTTTCTTTTGTAACTCAGAGATTTGTTCTTCCAGAAACTGAGAAATACTCCAACTGGCACCTGCATTACAAAGATTCACAAAATTTCGAAGTAAAACTTCCCCTTCTTCGGAATGAGTGACTTCCGGATGGAATTGGATTCCAAATTGTTTTTTAGACTCATTTGAAACAAACGCATAACGACAATTATCCGAAGAAGCGACAATTTTGAAACCATCTGGCATCCGAACCACTTCATCACCGTGACTCATCCAAACTTTTGTTTTAGAAGAAAGGGATTTTGAAAGTAGAGAATCTGGATTTTGAATTTCTAAAATAGCAGGGCCGTATTCTTTTGAATTGGAAGAAACCACCTCACCACCGAGAGCCTTCATTAAAAGTTGGTGACCATAACAGATTCCTAGAATGGGAACAGAAGTTTTAAAAAATCCATCTGGTAGAAGTGGGGCACCCTTCTCATACACGCTACTGGGGCCACCTGATAGAATGATTCCAGCATAGGACTCATAGACAGATAAAGGTTCTTCGTTGGAAAGAATTTCCGTATAGGCACCAAGCCTACGAATTCGGGATGCGATGAGGTGAGCGTATTGACCGCCGAAATCGACGACTGCAATTTTTTTATCACTTTTCATGGGATGATTCCAAAATAATTTTGCAATTGTCGGGGTAAACAAATGTCGGAAAAAAAATCAGAATCTTCTTACGAGGACAAACAAGACCATATCCCGTCCTGGAAAACCCCGGAAATCGAGTGGTTTGCCAATGTTTATGCCGGAAAAGAATACAATATTGAATTTACTATCCCAGAATTTACTGCCGTTTGTCCCAAAACAGGTCTACCCGACTTTGGTTCTATTTTTATCGAATACATTCCTCGGGATCGCTGCGTAGAACTCAAATCGCTGAAAGAATACATGATGTCCTACCGAAATGTGGGAATTTTCCATGAAAATGTGGTGAACAAAATCCTCGAAGATTTTGTTCAAGCAGTGGATCCCCTATATGTAAAGGTGGTGGGAGATTACAATGTTCGGGGTGGAGTCAAAACAATCGTTAGGCGAGAGTATAAAGCATAAATGGAAAACCTGATTGGCTACATTGCTGCCTTTTTAACTACTGTTTCATTTCTTCCGCAAGTGTTACGAGTTGTCATGACCAAACAAACCCGAGACATCAGCCGCAATATGTACATCATGTTTTTTGTGGGTGTACTTTTGTGGTTTGTATATGGAGTTTTAAAATCTGATTTTCCCATCATTCTCGCAAATTCGGTCACCATATTTTTTGTATCGATCATTTTATATTATAAACTCAAAACAGAGGAAAACATATGAGAAAAGCTTATGTAGACAAAGACAATTGTACTTCTTGTAACCAATGTGCAGATAATATGCCGAAATACTTTATGATGGACGAGGATGATGTTTCCCAAACTCATATCGGGGGTGAGTCAATTAACGATGCAATGATCCCAGATGAAGATGAAAAAAAGGTGCAAAAGGAAATGGATGAATGCCCAGGGGAATGTATCCACTGGAAAAAAAATTAATTTAAACCTTTAAACATTCATCCAATCATACAGTTTTGGGAATTTTTCTTCTAAATAATCGACGTCCTCTTCTCGACTAACAAGGTAAAGTTGATTCTCGAAACTCCGACAATCCTTTTGATTCGTATACAATGATGTTTTTTTTTCAAGTAAATACGTAGGCAAAACAGAAACACCGCACCCGAGTTCCAAAGCAGTCCGGATATCATGAAGATTCGGTAAAACGGAATACTCTTTTAATTTCGGCCGAGAATCAAAATTCACCTTCCAAAACCTTCGAACAATCGCAAAGTCTTCGCTATACACAAACCAGTGTTGGTTTTCCATCCAAGTTTTGATCATTTCGATTTTGGGTTTGTTTTCTCCCCGAAATGGAAAATTCGCCTCAGAACTGATGGGTTTTGACGCAACAAAAACAAATTTTTCACTGTATAATTCTTCTAACAAAATTCCCGGAACATTTAACTTTTGATTGGTGATGACTAGATCGATTTCCTTTTTTTCCAAAGAATCCAAAAGTTCGGGAGGATGACCATATTGAACATGAAATCTTTCCCTCGATGCAGAAAGATTCGGCAAAATTTTCTCTAAAAAAATCTCTTTGGCGGATCCAATCCTAAACTTACGAATATTTTCTTTCGGTTTCCATTGCCCCTCCATTTTTTCTAATTCTTCGATTGGGCCTGCGATTTGAACATACAACCGTTTGGCGGCATCAGTGGGAATTAAATCCCTAGATGTACGGCGAAATAGAACTTCTTTTCTATGCCTTTCCAAAGACTGTAAATGCAAACTGAGTGCCGGTTGGGACAAACCAAGGATTTTTCCTGCTTTGGTCAAATTCCTCTCACGATAGATACAATAAAAACTTTGGTACAATTCGATCGGATTCATTTTGATTTGATATTAATTTTATAATACCTAACAATAAGCACCATCATTATTCTAATAACTTGTTTCCCTTGTCTAAAAAATCAGGTAGGGAAAATTTTTCCCAATCACAGGTATTTAGAACCTGCAAACAAAGCGAGGACCCAATGAAAAAAGTATTATTTGTATTAACAAGCCACGGAGAAAAAGGGAACGCCGGTTCCACTGGTTACCATTTGGGAGAAGTAGCTCACCCATGGAAGGTCTTACACGATGCCGGTGTGGAAATGGATTTGGTCAGCCCGAAAGGGGGTGAACCTCCTGTGGATGGATTTGATTTGGAAGATGCTGCCAACAAAGAATTTTGGAACCATCCCCTTTACCGGGAAAAACGAATTCATACCAAGTCTCCAAAAGAAATTAAGGCAAGTGACTACTCTGCCATTTATTTTGCTGGCGGACACGGGACCATGTGGGACTTTCCAGACAACGCAGAACTGCAAGGCCTCACAAGATCCATCTATGAATCAGGTGGGATTGTGGGAGCCGTTTGTCACGGTCCCTCGGCCCTCGTCAATGTCACTTTGTCCAATGGTTCCAAACTGATTGCGGGAAAACGAGTGAATGGATTTTCCAACGAAGAAGAAGAAATCGTGAAACTTGAAGGAGTGGTTCCTTTTCTTTTGGAAGACAAACTGATCGCTGCCGGTGGTCAGTATTCCAAATCAGCACCTTGGAACTCTCATGTAGAAGTAGACGAAAGGCTTGTGACAGGACAAAATCCGCAATCGGCAAAAGCTGTTGGGGAGGTCATTCTTAGTTTATTAAAAAAATAAGAACCACCGTTTCGCAAGAATTTGTTTTTTTAATCAGGGTTTTGTGGAAACACGAGGCCCTTTGTTTTTTTTCTCCTTAAGACCTAACATATCTTTGGCAATTCCAAATACATCTTTTACCGATTGGAACCGGTGTTTTTTTCCCGTTGGGTCATACACAAATCCAATGGTTTTCATCTCAGGGTTCGCATTCCAATACCCATGTCCATGAATCTTTGTTTGTGACTTTGTAAACACTTCCCCTTTTCTGGTTCCACTAAAAAACATAGATTGCGAAGTCCGTAAAAGTCCCAGGGCACTAGGATGGATTTTCTTTTGAAGGCAACAATTCTCCTCGTCTTCTGAGGTTTGCTTTATTTCTTCGCCTAACAAAACACTAGTGGCAGAAACCCACTCCGCTCCTGGACAGGCCAAAAGAATTTCCGAAACAAGGGATTGGATTTCCGAGTCAGTAAATTTTGCATTCGCACCGGGTAAAAGGATGGCGGTTCCTCCGGAACTTTTAAAGGTGAGATGAAAACTTCCCTCTTCATCCCGAATGTATCCTTTTTGTTTTAAAACCACATTCGGTGCGCAAACAACATCGGCAGAATGAAACCCGTGATCAGATACAATCACAAGTCCCGGACCTTTGGGTGAAAATGCTCCCACAGACTGTAAAAAATCAAAAATGGCTTTGTCCAATTCCAAAAGTCGGGAAAGGGCTTTTTCCGATCCTGGCCCAAACCCATGGTGGTTGGTATCCAAATCCGTAGTGTATACAAACATCAGATCCGGTTTTTTATTTTGAAAGAGCCAAGTGGCTGTTTTTAATTTCACTTCATCTTTTGAGACGTCATTTAACGGAGCTCCTACCGCAAGTTCCGCTTCTTTATGGAGATTCTTTGTGGAAAGCACACGAAGGAGTTTGTCATCCTCTGGGATTTTTTTTCTCCAATATTGGGGAAGATTCCAATCAATATTTGCGCCCACAGTGACAGGCCAAAACACATTAGCAGTGGTTTTGCGATTCTCCCTTGCCAAATCCCAAAGTGTTGGACTAACGATGTCTTCGGTATACCACATCCATCCCCCATCATTTTTCTCAAAAGGATCGGACAAGGTATTGTTAAAAATTCCATGTTCTGCCGGATCTTTACCCGTCACCATAGAGGTATGTGCCGGATACGTTACCGAAGGATTCACTGTGGCAATTTCAGAAACTCCATACTTTTGGAAGATTTCACTTAGATGGGGAAAATAGGAATGGTATTTGGGATCAGATACGTAGTAAGCAGGAAATCCATCGATAGAAAGAACAATGGTTTGGCGAATTTTTTTGGGTTGGCTCGCATTTTTTTTCCATGGTTTAGTGGATTTTGCATCTAAAGACTGAAAAACAAATAGAAGCAAAAGGAATCCAAAAGTCAAAAATGGATATTTCCTGATTTGTTGAGAATTAGAAATACCTACAATCGTTCTTCCATTGAAAAAGTTTTTGTCCGGGCAGTTATGGAAACACCTGCTTACATAAACTGAGGATTTTCCAAAAGTGGACAACAACACTTCCCGAGGACTTTTTATTCGCATAAATCCTGTTTAGCGAATCAATTTAGTATTCTTGTTCCGATCTAGTGGAGCAAGGAGTTCGTCTGGAATGTCTTCAATGCTATCACCAATTTGGATGGCAAGGCGGTTCCCTACACGACCCGGTGTGGCCTTAAACTTACTACGATCTCCCACCTTTACCATAAGGTCGGTTTTGATCGGAGTGTTTTCTAATTTGATCACATCGCCTACATGTAAATTCATCAGATCATTCAGAGAGATGTCCACACTTCCCACTTCGGAAATCAGAGGGATTTTCACTTGGTCGAGTCGCTCTTGGATGACGGCACGGTTTTCGTCCACTTCCCCTTTACGAATCGAGGAATACCAGTACTGCGCAGAAAGTTTATTGATGATTGGTTCAATGGTGATGTAGGGAATACAAAGGTTCGTCATCCCTTCCACTTCTCCCACTTTGGTTTCGAGGGTAATTAATACCACCATGTCATTAGGGGGAACTACTTGGGCGAATTGTGGGTTCGTTTCAATGTTTCCAAGTCTTGGACGTAAATCAATTACCGTAGACCAGGATTCTCGTAAGTTTCCAAGAATTCTGACGATAATCCCTTCCATTACAGACAACTCAATATCAGAAAGTTCCCTATTGACTTTGGAAGACTCCCCCTTACCACCAAACAGACGATCGATGATGGTGAAGGAAATAGACGGGTCAATTTCTAAAATGGCAGACCCGCGAAGAGGGTCCATATTGATCACAGCAAGAGTTGTGGGATTGGGTATGGAACGAATGAATTCTTCGTAGGTCAACTGGTCTACTGAAGCCACGTGCACCACAACAAGAGCTCGTAACTGAGCAGATAAACCAGTGGTTGCCAGACGAGCAAAGGTCTCGTGCATCATCTGGAGTGTACGAATTTGGTCTTTTGAAAATTTATCAGGACGTTTGAAGTCGTAGATTTTGACTTTCTTTTGTTCCCCAACTGATGAGTATTCATCCTCTGACACTTCGCCCGAGGAGATGGCATTTAACAGGGCATCAATTTCGTCTTGGGAAAGGATTTCCGTCATTTTTTTACCTTTACGAGTAAGTTTTTAATCTGCCAAAATCCAACTCGGCTTCCTTCTTCTTGTCGCAAGGTGTATATATATTCGTACCTTGTTTTGAACCGACCCATCATTCTTTCTACATAGACCTGGACTCTTGCATCCCGTTTGGAAGGATAATCCACATTCATCACTTTAAAGTATTTTAAAACACCGGAGGGTGTCTCCGTCAAATACTCTTTGAAATCTTCAATGATTGTTTCGCGTTCCCCGAGACCTGCTTCGGTATAGGCACTGCTATAACGATCATATGCCAGAATATATTCAGAAAAATCGATCCACTTAAAATGGTATTCCCAACGTTTCTTCATTTCCGCTCCCAGAAAAAGGAAAATGGTCTCTTCTGGAGAAAGACCACCATTTTCCGTAATTTGGCGGGTAACGGTTTCCCTTCTTTCCGCTTTGGAATTTTGAAATAAGAACCCCACTGTGTTTTGCGAACGAAGGAAAGCTGATTTATCTTCCGTATAATTGGGATAAAAGTAACCAGTTACATAGAATTTTTGATCTGGTAGAAAGCTATAATGTTCATCCAGATAAATAGTTTTGGAAAAGGATTCGTTCCGGTGGAGGCTCACTTCTTTATTTTCATCACCCACCAAATTGACAATGGTGGTTCTTCGTTTGAGAATCGGATCAGGAAACTCGGGGTCTTCGATAGGAGTGAGGATACGATCATTTTCATCTTTCACAATGATTTGGAATGAATAACGAAAATCAAAGGAAGGAAAAATTCGAACCACTTCTTTTCCCGTATTGGTCACAGTGAAGGTAAGCGGAACTCTTTCTCCCGCTTGGTAACTTCGTTTCGTTAGGGAAAGGCTGATTTTAGACTGCAGAGAGACAAAATTATCAATTCGTTCTCCCCTGGCATCTCGGTCAGGAAATGCATAAAGAGAATCTACCAAGAGAATTCCTAAAATCACCAAATTTCGGAGAGACCGCATACAGTTTAAGATTTCGGCAAGATTTGGTTTTTTCGAAAGAATTTTTAGGACATAAAAGTGACTAACCAGCACCCATTTTGGCTTCTTCCAAAATGTAATCAGCAATGCGGATGAGCCTTGTCATCACTCCACCGAGTTTTTTATACTGGTAATAGTTTTCCCTTTGTTTGTCTAAATGGGGTTCTACAAGGGCTACCGTTTTGGAAGAAACTTTAAGGTTTTTGATCTCGTTTTCAGTGACACCATAAAGGTTGGCTTCAGAAACAAAACGATTTAATTCCTTCACCAAACTTTCATCCGTAAGATCTTGGATTTCGAATACCTTTTCAATTTTTAAGATAAAGTCAGTTAATGTTCGTTTGATCTTAGATTCTTCTTCAGTGGGCCGACGTTTGGAAGTCACTTGGTTTAAGGATTCGTATCTTTCGAGTGCTGTTTCATACAGTTGGCTCATTTTTGATTTTTGACCCAAAATGAAACTGATAAAACTAAGGAGTCCCACAAAGGTATCGGGGTAACGATTGATTCCCCCGATTTCATCGAGTGCATTCGCAAAGGCTTCTTCATTATGCGGTATGGTCATAATGAATTTTAACACCGGCTCCACGGAGGATCCGGATGTGTATTTTTGAATGACTTCGATGCCTTCTAAGTAGTTCATTGGCGTTTGTCGATGATGACAACCTTACGGATGGTTGTCTGTAGATTCCCTTTTTCAATGATTCGGTCAAGTACATCGTATCCGGAAACTAAAAATCCAAAGACAGTGTGGAGTCCATCGAGATGGGGAGTGTCCACTTGATTGATAAAAAACTGGGACCCATTGGTATTCGGACCGGCATTCGCCATGGCCAAGGCACCGCGAACGGCTCTTTTACTTGGTAGGACTTCGTTGTATCGGTAACCCACTCGGTGTAACACTTCCAGAACAGGTAATTCCATCGCTTCTTGGTAGGCTTTTTCTACCTCAGTTCGTTTTTCTTCGAATTCTGCTCTCGATTGGATTTTGAATTCTGCAAGGACCGCTCGTTGGAGTTGGGATTGGTATTGTGGTGCGTCTTTGATTTTGACCTTATCAAGTCCAAGAGCCTTTCCGTTGATTTCATCTTCTATCTGAAACCCTGGCCCACCAGTTCCGTCTCCCCTGGGACAACCACCTTGCGCCATAAAATTTTCGATAACACGATGGAATTTGAGGCCATCATAATATGGCCTTCTTTCTGAGCCTTTGTCTGTTTTGAATTCTTTTTCGCCTTGTGCCAAGTCGATAAAGTTTTGCACCGTTTTGGGTGCAGCTGTATCATAAAGTTCTAAAACCAAATCCCCAGCCGTGGTTGTAAACACTGCATAAATGGCCGGTTTATCTGGCAACTTGACCGAAGTGACATCCTGACGTTTGACAATCACTTTGGATGGTGAATAAGATACTGGTTCATAAGTGATTTTTTTAAACGTTTGGTCACTACAGAAAACGGTTTGGGTTAAAGCCAAAAAGGAAAAGGCAAAAAAAGAAAGTTTGTTCATTACACTCGATTTCATATTTATTTTTTACCTTTGGATTCTATCGATTTTAGCCTTTTGGTCAATTCGTTTACCTTTGCTTTGGCTCGTTTGATTTGTTCTTTTTGACGAGGAAGAGCGGTTCCTCCCATCACATCTTTTTTGTCACAAGAGGTTTCTAGAGAAATGGCCGCCGCATACCCAGGATCAGTGAGTACCGCATGGATTTGACCCCGTTCGCCACTAGGAATCGTAAACAAATCATACCCTTTCGACGAGCAATGTTTTACGAGCTCCCCCACAATTTCATGGGCAGAACGGAATGGAATACCCTTCGCACTGACAAGCCAATCCGCAAGGTCAGTTGCCGTGGAAAATCCAGAACGAAGGCTACGGGTAGCATTCTCTGGAAAAACCTGTATCCCAAGAACCATATCTCGTACTCCTTCGATACTCAGTTTAACCTGTTTGACAGTATCAAATAACGGCAGTTTGTCTTCTTGGAAATCTCTGTTATACGATAAAGGTGTTCCCTTTACCATCACTAGTAAATGAGTGAGGCTTCCCACCACGCGACCTGCTTTTCCTCGGATGAGCTCGGCCACATCTGGATTTTTCTTTTGAGGCATTATGGATGAACCTGTGGTCAAGTGGTCAGGCAGTTTGAAATAACTAAATTCTTGAGACGTGTATAAAATGATCTCTTCACAAAAACGAGAGACATGGATCATAAATTGGGAAGCTGCAAAAAGGAACTTAAAGATATGGTCCCTTTGGCTGACTGCGTCCATTGAATTTTCAGAAATCCGAGAAAGAGACAAATCCTTTCTCATAAAGTCCCGATCCGTGGCATAATTAACACCCGCAAGTGCACCAGAACCTAAAACCAATTCATCTGCCCTTTCATACGCATCTAAAAAATCTTCGAAGTCCCGAACATTGGCCCAAAAATGAGATAAAAAATAATGAGAAGCGCGAATGGGTTGGGCAATCTGGAGATGAGTATAACCTGGAATAATTGTTTTTGTATGGGCCTCTGCTTTTCCAATCCATGCAGTAAGTAAGTCCAACAGTAAAACCAAAATCGATTCTACTTCTGCCTTGATATACAAACGTACATCCTGTGAAACTTGGTCATTGCGACTGCGTCCAGTATGGAGTTTTTTTCCCAAATCTCCCAAAAGCTCTGTTAGGCGAGATTCAACGGACATATGAATGTCTTCGTTTTCAATTTTGAATTCAAATTTTCCAGAATCGATTTCTTTTTTGATCTGCCCAAGTCCCGTTTCAATTTTTCGTTGTTCGGATTCCGTAAGGATACCAATCCGTTTTAGCATTCTGGAATGAGAGATAGAACCTTCGATATCATGCGCATATAGTTCTTTATCAAAACTAATCGACTCACCAATTCGAATCATAAGAGAGGAAGGTGGTGCGTCAAATCGTCCACCCCATAATTTTTTCTCTTTCATTCCGAATCCTCACTAAAACGATCCGACCATTGTTTTAAGACTTCTTTATCTTTTTCAGTTAATCTGGCACTTGGGTGTAACAGAAGATAGTCTTTGGGAGGCATCTCCCCTTCATCGACTTGTTCCCAAATTTCATAGATTTTTTTATTTTGTTTTTTTTCAGCAAGAAGTCCAAACTCAGAAAAATTCAATTCATCTCTCCCTTCTTCGACATGATGAGAAATGAGTAAGGATGCCGGAAAAATATAAGAGTATGGGGGCCAAACTGTTTCATTAGAGTGACAATCGTAACAACTACGCCTCAGGATTTCTTTGGTCTCAGCACTTGTTTGAATCTCCGCTGTGACTGGAGGATTTGAGCGGTTGATGGGAAAAAATTGGAGGATGAGAAAGACTCCGACTAAGATGAGGAAAATTCGTTTCACACAAGACAGGTTCTAACCCTTCCTCCGAAATCAAAGTATTATTTTTCTTGCCTTTGCTTAGAATCCATTGATCCTAATCTTTAGAGGTTTCTTTTGGATTTTATTTTCGCAAACTCACCCTACGTCTGGATTTTTCTTGGGCTCACACTATTATTTTCGGAATTCCTTTTGCCCGGAACTTTTGTGATGTTTTTAGGAATCGGAGCCATTTTTACGGGAATTCTGGCACGACTTATGCCAATGGAATTTTATACCCAAGTGATTGTATGGGTGCTATCGAGTTTAGTTTCCATCCTTGTGGGAGGGACTTTTGTAAAACGATTTTTTAAATCAGAATCTTCTGTAGATCCCTTTGTCAAAGATGATTTTTTAAACCAAATTGTGCCTGTGGAAATGGATATTTTAGTGCAGAGGCATGGAGGAAAAATTCGATTCCAAGGTACCCTTTGGGATGCTGTTTCGAATGACTCCAAAATCACGAAAGGGAACTATGTTCGAATTTTGTCTCGGGAAAATCTGACTTTTACTGTCGAAAGAGTGGATTCATAAACAAAAGATTTCATTTTTTTTTCAAAAGATTCAAAAAACCCTTTTCTCTTTTTCCTCATCTCATATGGTCAAACGTCACAAAGGAGAAACTATGGGCGCGACCGTCATTGTTGTATTTTTGGTCATTGTTTATATCATCAAAAAGACAATCATCATTGTTCCAGAACAAAGTGTTTATGTTAAAGAAAGATTAGGTGTATTGAATGGGGTTTTAAAATCGGGATTTTATTTTATGATTCCGTTTGTAGACCAAATACGTTATCGCCAAAATCTAAAAGAACAAACCATCGATATTGATCCGCAAGTTTGTATCACAAGGGATAACGTATCCGTAGAAGTGGATGGAGTTTTGTATTTAAAAGTCATCGATGGGGAAAAAGCATCTTATGGAATCGATAACTTTATGTTAGCAACGACTCAGCTTGCTCAAACCACACTTCGTTCTGAAATTGGAAAATTAATTTTTGATAACTTACTTTCGGAAAGAGATGAAATCAATGGACGAGTGGTATCCAACATTGATCGAGCGACTGATCCTTGGGGAATCAAAGTCACAAGATACGAAATTCGAAATATCACTCCACCCAAACAAATCCTCCTCGAGATGGAAAACCAAATGAAATCCGAAAGGGAAAGACGAGCTGAAATCACTATCTCCCAAGGAGAAAAGGAAGCCCGGGTGAATCATTCTGTGGGAGAAAGACAAGAATCGATTAATATTTCCGAAGGGGAAAAAATCCGATTGGTCAATGAAGCGGATGGAAGAGCACAAGAAATCACTCTGATTTCCAATGCCACAGCAAAAGGTTTACAACTCATCTCCGAAGCCATTAGTAAAAAAGGTGGGAAAGAAGCAGTCAGTTTACAAATCACCCAGGAATATTTGGATGCTCTCGGTCAAATTCTGAAGACTTCGAAAACCACAGTGGTTCCCGAAACACTCGCTAACATCGGTGGAGTGTTTGAAGGCCTTTCAAAAATCACAACCAAAATCCCTCAGGTAGGAGAATAGTATGGAATTTGTTTACTTAGCCTTTTGGTCCATTATCGCTATTTATTTGATTTATAAAATCTTTCGCTGCATCCGTATCATCCCGGCACAAGATGTTCTCATTGTAGAGAGACTCGGAAAATACTCTCGCAGTTTAAGAGCTGGATTTCATATCCTCATTCCATTCATTGATCGAGATGCTTATTACCATACTCTCAAAGAACAATCGATTGATGTACAACCTCAAATTTGTATCACGCATGACAACGTACAGGTGAAGGTTGATGGAGTGATTTATTTAAAAATCATCGATCCTGTTCGGGCATCTTATGGAATTGAAGATTTCCAATTTGCTGCGATCCAACTCGCACAAACCACAATGCGTTCTGTGATCGGAACCATGGAACTAGACAAAACGATTGGAGAAAAAGATCTAATCAATTCTACGATTGTAGCAGCCATTGACCAAGCCTCTGAACCATGGGGAATCAAAGTCAATCGTTATGAAATCTTGAATATTGTGCCACCGAAGTCTGTCCTTGATGCCATGGAAAAAGAAAAGAAGGCACAGATCGCCAAACGTTCGCAAGTTCTTCTTTCCGAAGGGGAAAGAGATTCGAGAATCAACCGTTCCCTTGGTTTTAAGGAAGAAGCAGTTAACAAATCAGAAGGAGAAAAACAAAGAAGGATTAATTCAGCTGAAGGAAAGGCAACTGAAATAGAAGCCCTTGCCGTAGCAACAGCAAAAGGGATTGAAGCCATTGCTGGTTCCATCTCTGAACAAGGTGGTGCCTCTGCGATCAAACTCCAAATCACAAAAGCATTTATCCACAACTTTCTAAATGTTGCCAAAGAGAATACAGAAATCCTCATCCCAGCCGATGTAATGAACTTACCAACACTCATTGCCAACCTCACGGAAGGGAAAAAACCAAAAGCATAGTAGGATAGTCCTAGTATGCAAAATCAATAGCTTAACATTTGTCATCCGGTGGATCTTCCACCGGACTTTCTCTAAACAATCGAAAACTAGGTTTGGCCATCGCCTGAGAAGCAATAGAAACAAGAAGTGCCTCGTTATCATCTGGTCCAATTCGATTGGCGTGGATCACTCCACATCCTTTGCAACGGTGTAAAATCACCCATTCCCCTTTTCTGACCCAAATAGAGATCGCTTCCATCTTACTTCCACATGTGGCTGCGCGGTCACCAGGAGAATTGTCTAAATGCAAACTCGTCAAACAATTCGGACAATGGTTTCTCTGGTCCGTTCCAAACCCAGGGGGAAAAACCATTTGTTTGCATTCCACACAGCGAAATTCTTCTTCATCTGAACGAAAACGGTGGGATTTTGTTTTTGATTTGAGAGATGAAAAGTCTTCGTCTCCATCATCAAAACGTTTTTTCTTTGAAAACTTTTGAAACTTTGATTGTTCGGTTTCACGTACCATATCCAGTTTTTGCGGCAAAACAAAAAGAGGAACCAAAACAGTGGATGAGAGGAATAGACCGCCTGTGCGAAGATAGCCGCCTCCTAATTGAATTTAGGCGGGGTATCCAAAACAAGTTCACCGTTTTGGCGGTCTACACAATGGCTAGAAGTAACATAGACTTCAAAATGGTAAATCTGGATTTTTTGTCAAGGAGAATCAGATGTCAATATTTTGCAGAGGAAATAACAATTCTGTCCTTCTGGATAATTTGGAATTATCCCTACTTCTTCATATCCCAGTTTTGTATAAAACTTGGGAGCCTGGAACCCAAAAGAATATCCAAATACGAGAGTAGCACCGAGATTTTTAGCTTCTTTTTCAATATGATTGAGTAGTTTTGTTCCTAAATCCAATCCTCGTTTTTCTTCAGCCACCCAAAGGAGTTGGAGGTTTAGTCCTTTAAAAAACAAATAACAAAGGGAGGCCGCAACAAGCGTCTCTCCTTCTTTCACAAGGATGGCAAAAAATTCTTTATTTTCAAGGTTAGGATCACCTAACTTGGACATACTGTATGTGTGAAGCAGGTTCCAAAGGTCCGATTGCAAATCCTCAGATGGATTTGCAATCCTCTCAAATGAATAAGGAGATTCAAATTCCATAAGTATATTGATTTATATGTTTAGGCAAAGTGTAAATCTATAAAAACGCTGGTCCACCCAGTCTTTCCATTGGATCTACAATTTGTGTGATTTGCACTCCGTAGTAATCATCCAGAATGATGAGTTTTCCTCTTCCGACAAGTTTTCCATTTGCTAAGATATCGAGTTCTTCCCCAATATTTTTGTCTAATTCAACAACAGTCCCTTCCGTGAGTTGGAGGACATCCTTGATGAACATCGTGGTTCGGCCTAATTCAATCGTTAGCTGGAGGGTAACATCTAAAAGTAAGTTAAGATTGGCAGTATTATTTCCAGTACTGCCTTGCGATTTGGCAGCAGACCTTGTTGGACTAGGTGTGGCGCTCGGACCTAAGGCTGCGGCAATGTCAGCAAAGGATGGACCGTTATCATCTCCACCGCTACCTCCGACAAGGGCATCCAAATCATCAAGACCGCCACCACCACCTCCGGAACCTCCAGCAGCAGGAGCATTCCCTCCTCCACTAAAACCGCCGAGCAGAGCGTCTATGTCTTCTTGTGATAGTGAACCTTCACCCATATCTTTGCAACCTCTCCAATCTATTCGTCGGTGGAAATCAAAATCCTTCCTTGAAAAAAAAGGGAAAGTTCCGTATTTTGTTCCTTATGTCCAATTCTCAGTCCCATCTGGATTATTTCAAAGCGAAAGAACTCTTTGCTTCTGAACTAAAAAATGCCAACTATCAATTTGTTCAGGAAAAAGAAGAAACCTTGTTTCGGTTTCGGACAGAAAATGCCAGTAAAGATCGAATTCTGGACTGTTTGGGAATCGTGAGAAATTATATCGAAAACTTTCGCATTTATAATTTTGAAGAAGGATATATCAGCATCCAAACACTAAACGAAAATCTCTTTGAACCACAAAAGAACCTTTCTGGAAAATTCCGAATCCGATTTTCTTTCAAATCAGATTTAAAACTGGAATGTTCCAAACATGGAGATTTTTCCACCAAAGAAATCCAAACTTGTGTCAGTCTCTTCCAATTTTTAAAAGCAGATAACCTGGAAGCAAGAGACCCAAGGATTCTCCTCCACCAACTAGGGGCCGAAGTTTATGACCCTCACTTAGAAAAAGCCAAAGGAAACGATTTAGGGTTTGATTCTGTTTTTGGCTACGACGGGGTGAAGGCACAGATTTTAGAGAGTTTGGTCTTTCCCGTTTTGAAACCTGAACCGTTTTTCGAAATCACTAAACTAACACGCAAAAAACCGAGTCAGAACCTCCCCCGAGCTGTCCTATTTGAAGGTGAGCCTGGAGTGGGGAAAACGAGCATGGCAAAAATTGTCTCCCACCTTTGTGGGGTTCCGATGGTTTATGTGCCGATCGAATCGATCTTAAGCAAATACTACGGTGAGTCTTCCCAGAACCTTGCCATGGTTTTTGATGCAGCTGCCTTATTTCCCAAATGTATGCTCTTTTTAGATGAGATAGATTCCCTTGCCACATCTCGGGAAGACGGTCTGTTTGAAGCCACAAGAAATCTATTGAGTGTCCTCTTACGAAAGCTGGATGGATTTGCCGAAAAAACTGGAACCATTACCATTGGGGCAACCAACCGAAAGTCTGACCTAGATTCGGCCCTTTTGTCTCGATTTGACCGAAAGATCTACTTTCCTTTACCAAACAAAGAAGAACGCAGTAAAATTTTGGAAGGATATGCCAAACAACTCAAACCAAGTGAACGCCAAAAGCTGGCTGAAGTTCTGGATGGAGCCTCTGGTCGAAATCTAAAGGATTATTGCGATTACGTTGAAAGGCGTTGGATCACCCAAAACTGGGAAAAAGAGGACTTTTTGTCCGCCCCCGAAATTTCTTTTTATTTAGACTCCTTTCCAGATTTTGGTTGGAAACGCTAAAAAGTAAGAGTTTCGGCTTCAATCTTCTAGGTGAAATACCGATAATTTTTACAGGATAGTTGTTTACGACCATTGGTCGTTCTTTGGTATCCTTCAAATTAACCTTTTAGGAAGATTCGGACATGAAAATAAAATTAATTCTCCCCATCCTTTTGCTCAACTTTGGGGTTTTCGCTCAAACTGGTAGCTCGGAAACAGGTTCCACTTCTGCAGGAATTGACCCAACCCAATCCGGTAAGTCCATCACTGAGACAGAGAAAGAACTAGATGATAATATTTCTGAAGTAAACAAAAGACTTCGT
The DNA here is from genome assembly GCF_004368965.1 of Leptospira meyeri. Lineage (NCBI taxonomy): Bacteria > Pseudomonadati > Spirochaetota > Leptospiria > Leptospirales > Leptospiraceae > Leptospira > Leptospira meyeri. The sequence continues at coordinate 630,403 of NZ_SORO01000001.1, forward strand.
TTGCACACAGTTTTATTTAAAATGAAAGTGAGAACTCTTCCTCACCGCACTGTCCTTTACAAAGGAAAACCAAGTGCTGACGGAGAAAGATGTGAAGCCGCTGATAAACAAGAGGCACAAGATAACACTTGTTTGCATTTGGAAGTTTTTGACTTTGTTGGAAGTGAAGACGGACGTTCTGGAAGAAATTTAGGTGCAAAATTCAAAAAGATGGAACTCTTTTTTGAAGGCACAAACAATGCAGACCCAGACCCAAGAAAAGAACAACCTCGTAACCTTACAAAAGTTAGAACCTATATTTACCAAAACAATTTTGTTTTAGAAGACAAAATCATCTCTGTAATTGCTGACGTTGCACCAAACGGAGCACCGGCACATAATGATAAAATTGAACTCTTCTACCAACATGATGACTATCCTGTTTGGGGAACTCCAGAAACTCCTTCGGAAAAAGGTGTTGGTAAATACATTCTTGCAAACGTAGAGAATACAAAAACAAACCCAATCAGAAACAATTTCAAAAAACAATTCTACTTCAAAAATTTGGACTACTTCGACAAATTGTTTACTAAACTTTTCGATTATAACGATCGTGATTCTAATAAACATTATAAGAAGAACGTTGAAGCATTGAAGAGTTCTTTAAAATACTAAGAACAACAGGTTCTTAATTGAATCTCGTTAAACAATGTCCGAATTGTTCCACGATGTTACGGTTCCCTGCCACGCAGGGAACCATTTTGGTTCAATGTCCCGTTTGTTCCCATCGTTTCACTTTTGTTCCCGATTTAGATTCTCCTGAAGATTTTGCTACATCGGAACCTATCCCCTCTTTTCAATTCAAACCTTCGTTTCAAAGTTATAAAGACCTAATCATTGATTTGCTTTATGCACCCATTGATTATTTAAAATCAAAACAAGGACCCCCAAAAAAAGAATTTCGTTTGATCCCGATTTTACTTTTTGCGATTCTACTTTTGTATTTTTGGAAATGGTCCTCAGCTTCAGAAACACAAAAACCTGATTCAGTAATAGAAGAACAATTCCAAAACCCTAATATGGAGCTGAATCCAGAACCTGAAGATCCGAGAGAAGAATCACAACCAGATACGAAACCAAGTTTTGAGATTTAAACTTTGAATTGGATTCTTGTTTACGAAAAGGAATTAATCCAAAACCACCTAGTAACTTTAACTGGCGAAAGACATATTCATATCCAAACCATTTTAAAAAAAGACAAGGAAGACACCATTCAAGTGGTCATTCCTTTTTCTGGAAATTTTATTTTTAAAATCCAATCGACTAACGAAACATCGACTACATTAGAGAAATCGAATTCACTACCTGATATTTTAAAACCACTTCCTATTCATATTTTCTTTTCTTTACCAAGACCTCAAACGGGGAAAAAAATTTTACACCTATGTGGAGCATACGGGGTAAACTCTGTATATTTTCATACAACAGAGTCTAAGAATAAAGAATATTGGACCTCTCCCGTTTATACAAAAGATACAATTTCTTATCTGGAAACAGGCCTAAGCCAAACAGGAAATTACAAACTAACAAATTTGCATTTGGCTCAATCAGTGGCATGGAAACCGTTTCTAAAATCATGGAAGGGAAAGGTTATCATTTTGGATCGCGAAGGAGAAAATTTAGCAGAAGGTATAGATGAAATTAAAAAATCATTCGAAGAGATTCTTTTTGTCTTTGGACCAGAATCAGGCTGGAAACCAGATGATCTTATGTTCTTCAAAGAATCTGGTTTTATGTTGTTGAGTCTTGGAAAAATAAATTTGAGAACCGAATTTGCATTCTCAGCTCTTTTACACCAATTGTTTTTGATTAGAAACTAATTCCTCCGGACACTAGAAAACGAATTTCATCAATGCTGATAAAAGACTTTTCACTACTATCTAAATAATATTTTCGATAGTTCTGTAATCGTAATACGATAGGACCGAAAGATTTGGAAATCTCTGCTGCTGCTTGTGTGTTATTGTCTAATTCAAACGCTTTTCCTTGCGACTCATATCCTTTTTTTGTATAATAAAAGGACATTAAAAATGAAGATCCTAAAGGAATATAAGCGGCAGCGAATACTCGTTTATTTCCCTTTAAGCCATAGTCTTCTACAGCGAACTCAAATCCGAGATGGTAAAAGTTAACGTAAATTGTATGATAATAACCAGTGACTTTGGCATTCGATTGGTTTTCTAAGTAATCATACTTAGGACGAAGAGGTGCTGAAATCGGAAATTTCTGGAACCGCTCCACTTCATAAAAACTATCAAAATACATAGGTGCATAGTTTGCCGTCATCTGACGAAACTCTGGTTTTAGGATGATGTTTAAATCTTTGGTTCCTAAACGAAAGATACTTCCGTAATGAGTTCCCTGAGCCCCATCTAATCCCTTGATTTTGTTAAAATCCAAATAAGGAGTGAATTCCACAAAAGGAAGGTTTAAGAGTCGGTATTCGATATCCATTCCTTCCACTGAAGCTCGAGTGACTTGAGTTGTTTTGGGATTGTCCAAATTCTTTTCTGTGACTGGAGATCCGTTGGTATTATAAGACATCTGGACTGGTGCTGCTCGGTCCCAGGCTCTGGTATAACCTATCGTTAAACGATTGTACCATGGATCATTATCCACAAGCTCCATCCGGGAATCTTTGTTATAAGGGCGAATATCCTTTTTTCTAGTTTCTTCCTTTTTTTGGGCTTTGGACTCTTCAGAACCAGCTTCTTCCTCTACACTCAATCGTCCTGATTCATCTAGTACATTTCCTCTTAAGTTCATGAGGTATACTAAATCAGATGATTTATCAAATAATGAAAATAAAGATTTTCCAATGGCTAGAGGTTTAATATATACTCTTGCTGCGTTCACTTCAAAATTAACAACTGAATTGGCAAAATACTGAACACCTACGTAATCAGTATTTAAATCTGCCATCACTCCGGGATTATAAGAATCGAAGCGAGAAGAACTTTGGTATTTATTTACAATAGTTCCATGACCTATATATCCATCCACCATCTTACCAGTATAAGCTGAATAAGTTACTTTACCTGGAATTTGTTGGTTGTAAGTCCCGTAGGAAATATAATTCAAAACACGGGAATAGTCATTTTTACTGTTATAATCCATTTCTCGAATTTTCCCCGCCTTACTATCTAATTGGAGAGGTTCTTTATCAACCGCTAGGGCATTGATAGGAAGAGAAAAGGAATACCCGAAATTGTTTCCGTGATTATAAGTAAAATTAGGTGAAATATAGCCATAGTAGTCTTTTTGAAAACTAGACCCACCGGCATCGAATTGTAAGGCGGAAGCTCTACGCGATTCTGTCCCCGTGGGAACCCAAACCTGCGCTTCCAAAACGAGAAAACTAGGAAGAAAAAGCAGAAATAATCCTTGGGTCCGAAGAAACTTCATCACAATACGATGATTATCGTAAGATTTTAGCCTGAAAATAAGAAATAATCTCTTTCCGCTTGATCCAATAAAACGAACCAATGATCTGCTTTATTGGATTTTTTCTTGACAAATAAGAGAGCAGAGACAAGGATGGTAGGACCATCGGGGGAATCTATGCCACGTAATTTTAAACCAGAAACCATCGCACTCCACGGAGGACAGGAACCGGATCCGACCACCACATCGAGAGCTGTGCCACTGTACCAAACCACATCCTATGTATTTAAAGATACAGACCATGCTGCCCGACTTTTCGGTCTGCAAGAGTTTGGAAATATCTATACAAGGCTTATGAATCCAACCACAGATGTTTTAGAAAAACGTGTGGCTGCTTTAGAAGGTGGTGTCGCTGCGCTTGCAACTGCATCTGGACAAAGCGCTGAAATGTTAGCTCTCCTCAACATCGTGGAAGCAGGACAAGAAATTGTTGCGTCTTCTTCTTTATATGGTGGAACCTACAACCTACTCCATTATACATTCCCTAAACTCGGAATCAAAGTGCACTTTGTAGACCAGTCAGATCCTGAAAACTTTCGTAAAGCATCGAATGATAAAACGAGAGCATTTTATGCAGAAACGTTAGGAAATCCAAAATTAGATACCTTAGACATTGCAGCGGTTAGCAAAGTAGCTAAGGAAGTAGGTGTTCCGCTTGTGATTGATAACACAATGCCTTCTCCTTATTTAGTGAACCCACTCAAACATGGTGCAGACATAGTGGTCCACTCTCTCACTAAATTTTTAGGCGGTCATGGAACTTCCATTGGTGGAATCATCATCGATGGTGGAAGTTTCAATTGGGGGAATGGAAAATTTAAGAATTTCACAGAGCCAGATCCGTCATACCATGGACTAAAGTTTTGGGAAGTCTTTGGAAAGTTCGAACCTTTCGGCGGGGTGAACATTGCTTTTATTTTGAAAGCTCGAGTACAAGGTCTTCGCGATCTTGGCCCAGCGATTTCTCCTTTCAATGCTTGGCAAATTTTACAAGGTGTGGAAACTCTTCCACTTCGTATGGAACGACACTCAAGTAATGCTCTCAAAGTTGCCGAGTTTTTACAAAAACATCCAAAGATTGAATGGGTCAATTACCCAGGCCTTTCAACTGACAAAAACTATGCCACAGCCAAAAAATACCATGAACGTGGACTTTTTGGTGCAATCGTAGGATTTGAAATCAAAGGTGGCGTAGAAAAAGCCAAAAAATTTATTGATGGATTGGAACTTTTTAGTCTTCTTGCTAACATTGGTGATGCGAAGTCTCTTGCCATTCACCCGGCTTCCACAACTCACCAACAGCTGACTGGTCCGGAACAAATTTCTGCGGGAGTTACCCCTGGATTTGTTCGTTTGAGTGTCGGTCTTGAAAACATTGATGACATTCTGGTAGACTTGGAAGAGGCATTAAAAAATATCTGATAAAGACTATGCCTACCTCCGAACAGAACGAGTTTTCCCACGGATCCGTAGGTGTCGTATATACTCAGAGCATTCGATTTGAGTCTTTGACTCTAGAGGGGGGTGAAACCATCACTCCTCTTGAAATTGCCTACGAAACGTATGGCACTCTCAATGAAAAAAAAGACAATGCCATTCTAGTTTGCCATGCGCTTTCGGGAGATGCTCATGCAGCAGGTTTCCATGAAGGAGACAAACGTCCTGGCTGGTGGGATTATTATATTGGACCGGGCAAATCCTTTGATACCAATCGTTACTTTATCATTTCTTCCAACGTAATTGGTGGTTGTAAGGGTTCCAGTGGACCACTTACCATCAATGGGAAAAATGGAAAACCATTCCAATCCACTTTTCCCTTTGTCTCCATAGGAGATATGGTGAATGCTCAAGAAAAATTAATCAGCCATTTTGGAATTCATAAACTATTTGCTGTTGCCGGTGGTTCGATGGGTGGAATGCAAGCCTTACAATGGTCAGTCGCATACCCAGATCGGCTCAAAAATTGTATCGTGATGGCATCTTCTTCCGAACATTCTGCACAACAAATTGCCTTTAATGAAGTGGGAAGACAAGCCATTCTTTCTGATCCCAATTGGAACCAAGGTTTGTACACCCAGGAAAACAGACCGTCAAAGGGACTTGCTCTTGCTCGAATGATGGGTCACATCACTTACTTAAGTGATGAAATGATGAGAGAAAAATTTGGTCGTAAACCACCCAAAGGAAATATCCAATCCACAGACTTTGCGGTAGGAAGTTATCTAATCTACCAAGGCGAATCCTTTGTCGATCGGTTTGATGCAAACTCATATATTTATGTTACAAAAGCATTGGATCATTTTAGTTTAGGTACAGGAAAAGAACTTACAAAGGTATTGGCAAAAGTGAGATGCCGGTTTTTGGTAGTGGCTTATACTTCCGATTGGTTGTATCCACCGTATCAATCTGAAGAAATTGTGAAATCTTTGGAAGTGAATGCTGTTCCCGTTAGTTTTGTAGAACTCAACAATCCAGCAGGACATGATAGTTTTTTGTTACCAAGTGAGCAACAAGACTCGATCCTAAGAGATTTTTTAAGTTCTACGGACGAAGGAGTTTTCCTTTGAACATCCATACGAATGAAGCCTTAGGTTTGGATTTAAAAAATAGACCTGATATCTCATACATTGCAAACCTAATTAAACCTGGGGAAAGGGTTTTGGATCTTGGTTGTGGGTATGGTGAACTTATGTTGATCCTAAAGAACAAAGGGGTTCGTGTCCAAGGGATTGAAAAAGATGATAAATGTATCATCCAATGCGTAAAAAAAAGTTTATATGTACATCATGGAGATATTGATGATGGACTGAAACACCATTTGGATCATAGTTTTGATTTTGTCATTCTCAACCAGACCATACAACAGACGTTAAATCCTGGTGAAATCATTAAAGAATGTTTACGAATTGGGAAACAAGTAATCATTGTATTTCCCAACTTTTCTCATTGGCAAATTCGATCTTCCATCCTTCTAAGCGGTAAAACGCCTGTGACAGAACTTATGCCTTTCCACTGGTATGACACACCGAACTTACATTATTTATCAGGAAAGGATTTTGAGGATTTTTGTGACTTTGAAAGGATCAAAGTATTACACAGAGCTTTTTTTAACCGAACAAGACAAATCAAATTGTTTCCCAATTTATTTGCAACATTAGCTTTGTTTGTCATCAGAGCCTAAATCGTTATCGCTCATATCTAATTCAAATTTGACTGGGCAGAAAATATATTGGATTCAATAAGCCGTATTCTATAGTTATAATTCGGAAACACACCGAACAAAACCAGTCGCATCTTTAAATTCATATGATTGGTTTCCTATGTTGAAGTCAACCATATACGTCTGTTGATCACCTAAGGCTTGAAAGGTTTGTGGGCTCCAATATCTCGCAGCTTGTGCATTGGGAAATAAAATTGGGTCGGCGGTAGCTCCAGCATACTTGGTGGCATCCCCTACTGCGGAACACCCATCTTCTCCTGTAATTTCTCCAGTATTTGTAGCACTGCAACGAATTACTGAGAACATTTCCTGGTAAAATGGAAGCCTCCAGTTCTTTCGTGCATATGAGCTTCCAAGATTACGTGAGACACAAGCTTGATAGACAGCTCCTATATTTACAAGCTGTGTATTGTCACCACCGTTACATGCATTCGGATTTGTTGATGCATCATATCCTTCCGCCACAGTGCAAAAGCTAAGCGCTTGAGGAGAACCAATGGAGCAGTCACCATTTCCGATTCCGTTACTATTACCATCAGGATTCCAAGTGGATCCAAATGTGCACCTGTCCCACAGAAGAGTTTTTCCATTCACCAGAGTTCGCACAAAGGGACATGTAATCTTCGTATTGATATAACCATCCCCTGTCCAAGTTCCAATATCCCAAACCATACAATGAACATCATTTGGTTGTATTGGGAAATCAAGTTGGATATATTTTGGTGAAGCAAAAACAGTCATTTGAAAACTTCCATTCGTTGAAACAGTCGAGTAACTTCCATCAGATGGAGATCGAATGATTACCGAAGAACTATTTAAACCTGTAACGGTACCCTTGATTGTAAACAAACGTGGATAAGCAACAATCCATTCATCAATTAGACGAGTTTCCCAAAATTCTTTCGTGAAGGGATCACCCGCATTTTTTTTCCAATCCGAGTTGCAACCAATTGCAAAAAGGAAAATCCCTAAAGTAATTAACAAAACCTTGGTCATTGGGAAGTTTAAAAACAATGAGATTCGCACCGATTGCCAATTCTATAAATGAAAGATTAAATTTCAATGATAGTTTTTAAAGTAGGAAGAGTTTATGGGATAGAGAAGGATAGCGTGGAGAGCCAACGGTATACTTTCCCCGCCCTGATCGAACTGGGTGGGGTAATCCACCCGCCACCCAATAACGCCTGTTTACCATAATCGTTCCAAAAAGGAAATTCAAAACAGAAAACCATTATTTTTTATCAAAAAAAGTTCATAATAACACAAAAGCCCGGCAATCACTCCGGGCTTTTAGCCGTACGACGATCATTCAATCTTTATAGATATCGAAACATAGAAAAAAACCTTTAGGGATTTCCTGAAAAATTTAGCAGGACAAAACAAGAGATTCCGAACGAATACGTTAAAAATCGATTATGAATTTCCGTCAAAAAAACACCATTTAACGAAGATTATCGACCTATTCGTTAAATTAAGTATTCAAATAAATTCTCATCTTGATTGACCAAAGTGAAATTCAAATGAAATGCATCCATTCTTTCTAACAATGATTGAAAATCATCTCTCGACTTTAACTCAATTCCGATGAGGGCAGGACCAGATTCTTTATTATTCTTTTGGATGAATTCAAATCGAACAATATCATCGTTTGGACCTAGTATCTCATTTACAAATTGTTTTAAGGCACCAGGTCTTTGTGCAAAACGAACTATAAAATAGTGTTTTAAACCTTCGTAAAGGAGTGATCTTTCCTTGATTTCTTGCATTCGATCAATGTCGTTATTTCCGCCGCTTAAAATACAAACAACTTTTTTCCCACGAATTTGATCCGTATACTGGTCCAATGCAGAAATACTTAAGGCCCCTGCAGGTTCTGCAACAATGGCGTCTTCATTGTATAATTTCAATAAGGTGGAACAAACTTTTCCTTCTTTGACGAGTAACATATCAGAAAGAATATCCTTACAAATAGGAAACGTGAGATCTCCTACTTTTTTCACTGCCGCTCCGTCCACAAATTTGTCGATTTTTTCAAGTAAAACTGGTTTCCCTTGTTTGAGAGCTTCCGTCATGGAAGGAGCACCGAATGGTTCCACTCCTATTATTTTGGTGTTAGGAGATTTTTCTTTAAAATAACTGCCAACTCCAGCGCAAAGCCCACCTCCACCAATGGGAACGAACACATAATCGATGTCAGACTCTTCATCTAAAATTTCTTTGGCAACAGTACCTTGACCTTCCATAATTTTGATATGGTCAAAAGGAGGGATAAAGGATATTGAATTTTGTATTGCGAACTTAATTGCTTCCGTTTGACATTCATCAAAGTTATCTCCAACCAGTTTGATTTCCACAAAATTACCACCAAACATTCGCACTTGGTTGATTTTTTGTTTTGGTGTGACTTCTGGCATATAAATGACTCCAAAAATCTGGAGTAACTTACATGAGTATGCCACACCTTGTGCATGATTTCCTGCACTTGCACAAACCACACCATTCTTTCGTTCTTCCAAACTCAAACTCTGAATCAGATGATATGCCCCCCGTATCTTGTAAGACCTTACAACCTGTAAGTCTTCACGTTTGATATAAATCTTAGATCCATACTGCTCTGACAACCTAGAGTCGAATTGCAAGGGGGTTTTGTTAATGATGGGCTCTAATATTTGATAAGCAGAATCGCTATTTAAAATTTTCGGATTAGTATTCATTATAGAATTGTCTAAGTATCTTTATTGATCATTCCAGTTTTAAATAACTCTTTTAATCGCGGAAGCCAATTTTTTGTTACTGTTTGAAAGTCCACTACAGTAGAATATGTTGAGTCCCTTGTAATGTCATATATTTATACATAAGGTTGATCGTTCTTAATCGATATAAAAAAAAGCGGATCTTTTACCTTGTCAAACTAAATTGATAATGTTGATTTATAAGGATTAAATTAAGATTTAGCAGGGAGACAAGGTAGGAAATTTGTCGAAAGGCTCTTAGGTTAGAATAGAAAAAATTACGTTAGAAAATCGAGAAACTAAAGACCAGGCCCCAACCACCCTGCCCAGGCCTTTAGTTTCTCTTATCCTATTACTGGAGCAATCTCATCACTGACTGAGACTTCATGTTTGCTTGTGCAAGCATTGAAGTAGCGGCCTGAGTTAAGATTTGGTATCTCGTGAAGCTGGTCATTTGTTCAGCCATGTCAGTATCACGGATACGAGACTCAGAAGCTTGTGTGTTTTCATAAGCATTCATAAGTCCTTTCGCAGCATGCTCCATACGGTTGTAATAAGCACCAAGGTCAGCTCTTTGTTTAGAGATCACTCTTAGGGCATCATCACAAAGTCCGATCACGGAGTTTGCTTTACCTGCAGTCGAAAGAGAGATGAAAGTAAGAACCGTAGGGTTTCTTAATCCCAATGCCGCAGTATTCATTGTTTCAATGTACACGCGCTCTCTTTGGTGCATGTTAGCTCCAATATGGAACCACATACTAGCAGTTGGGTTGAGGCGAGCAAAAGCTCCTGTAAGCAGTTTCATTTTGTTGAATTCTGCTTGAGAAGCAATACGATCGATCTCGTCCACTAGCTGTGAAACCTCGACTTGGATCTGTTGTCTATCTTCTTCCGAGTAGATACCGTTCGCAGCTTGCACCGCGAGTACACGAACACGTTGAACGATTTCGTGTGTTTCTTGAAGATATCCTTCCGCCGTTTGAATGAGGGACATACCATCTTCAGTATTCTGTTCTGCACGTCGAAGACCAGCAATCTGAGTTCTCATTTTCTCAGACACTGCAAGTCCAGATGCGTCATCTCCGGCTTTGTTAATACGCATACCAGAAGACAACTTTTCGATATCTTTGCTCAGGTTCGCGTCGTTAGACTTCAAAGTTCTGTGTGCAAAGATCGCACTTACGTTGTGGTTGATAATCATCCGGGTTCCTCCTTGAATCCGTTCCCTCGCCACTTTTGGTTTTCACCGAAAGTCCGAGAAATTGATGAATTTTCGAAGAGGCCATCCTTGGCCTTTTCAAGATAAGGATCGGTCATTCTGGTAGGGAGGATAATAGGGAAAATGAAATAAAAATTGAATAAAAATAGAACTTCCCCTTTTCTAAAATATGTCCTAGGAATTCTATGGAGTTGGATTCAAAGAAAAAGGCAGGCCTAGTTCCGTGTTAGAGACAATTTATTTAGCGAACCCCCGTGGATTTTGTGCAGGAGTGAAGTATGCTATTTCCTATGTGGAGACAGCATTTCAAGAAAACCCAGAAACCCCTCTTTATGTTCGCAAAGAGATCGTCCACAACCAAAGGGTTGTTGAGGAAATGAAGAAAAAAGGTATCCGGTTCATCAACGAGCTCAAAGAAGTTCCCGATGGTGCTACCGTTGTGTTTTCTGCCCATGGGGTTTCCCCAGAGGTGGTAAAAGAAGCCACAGAACGTAAAATGAAAATTGGCGATGCCACCTGTCCCCTTGTCACAAGGGTCCATAAAAAGGCACGTAATATCAAAGATTCTCACCAAATCATCTATATTGGTCATAGAGGCCATGATGAGGCGATTGGAACGATGGGAGAAGCTCAAATGTTTCTCGTGGAATCTCCAGAAGATGTGGAAAATCTCAAAGACAAAATCACAAAAGACAAACCCCTCACCTATCTCATGCAAACCACCCTTTCCGTGGCTGATACAAAGAACATTGTCAAAAAAATTGAAGAAGTATTTCCTTACGTAGAACATCCGCAAAAGGATGATATCTGTTATGCGACAACAGAGCGTCAAGAAGCTGTCAGATCAATGTTAGAATCAGTGGATGCTATGCTTGTCATTGGGGCTGAAAATTCTTCTAATTCTGTTAGGTTATGCCAATTGGCTAAAAAAACAAGGCCTGCCAGTTTCCAAATCTCCAAAAAGGAAGATGTGGATCCAAATCATATCAAAACATCGGGGATAAAAACCCTCGGCATTACTGCTGGCGCTTCAAGTCCCCAAGTCCTTGTTGACGAAATTGTGGGAGAAATATTAAAACATTTTCCGGATGCCAAGGTATCTCTCTTTCCAGAAAGCCGAGAAGACACCATGAGTTTTAAACTACCGAAAGAGTTGCTCAAACAGTATTAGTATGGATCTGGATCCTTGGTCATTACTAAAGGCCTCTTTAGAGGGGGATGACTCGGGAACCGCAATTCTTTCCATTGACAGGTCATCAAAGAAATTTGAGATCCTGATTAAAAATCATTTATTTGAATCTTTAGAATCAGAATTTGAATTAAATACCTTTCTTTGCAAAAAGATTGAAAACTCTGACTTTTCCACAGAACTAATTTATATCACAAATGGAACCATATTAGAGGCTTCCTTTGGTAAGTTTCAATTTCCTGAAGGAAGAAAAAATAAAGAATACACAAAATTCTTTATAAAGGATATCACCACCAAACAAAGACAGGAAGAAGAAATTGCTTGGAGGCTTCGATTTGAATTAGGAGTAGCCTCCTCAATTCAAATTTTAATTCAACAACCTTCCATTCGAGAAGGCCTACCTCATGCAATCTATCAGTTGTTATATTTTACTGAAATGGATTCAGTTTTTTTTCTTAAATATGAACCGGTAGAAAATAAAGATTTTTTTAAAACTTGGGCCAACGAGCGAAAGACAACTAAATATCCACTATTGCCAGAACAATGCCAAAACGAAGATTGGTATGAATTAGGTCTTGGTCGTTGGGTTCATAAACTAAAGAAAGGGAAAACCATTTATTTAATCCCAAACAAAGCCTTACCAAGAGAGAAATGGTTCTTCGAACAAACCAAAGCCGAAACGATCCTTCTCATTCCCGTTCGTTTTGAAAATCGCTTTTTAGGAGTTATGGGATTTTTCAAATACAAACAGAATTCGCCGATTGAACATGAAAATCTTTTAATTTACCAGACTGTTAGTCGTTGGATGGGACTTTTTGTCCAAAGGGATTTGGACCTTACCGAACTGAATCGATACAAATCGACATTAGAATCTTTGGTTTTAGAAAGGACGGTAGCTCTTACCCAAACGAAAGAGGAATTAGAGCGCGCCTACCGAGCAAAAACCGAATTTTTAGCTCATATGAGCCACGAACTCAGAACACCCTTGAATTCTATCATTGGATTTTCAAAACTCATTCAGTTACCCGATTCAGATGAAACTGGAAAGGAATACCTAAATTATATTTATACCGGTGGGACAAGGCTCCTAAATATGATTAACGAAATTCTAAATTTAATGAAAATCGAATCGGGACAAATTCAAATCCAAATAACATCGTTTAAACCAGAAGACATATGTCGCCAAACATTGGATTTAATCCAACCGCAAGCCAATGCAAAGGGTTTAGAAATTAGATTTCGCCCTCCCATACAGTCAAAAGAGGTTTACTCTGACGGAGGAAAAATCCAACAAATTCTACTCAACCTACTTTCGAATGCGATCAAATATGCAAATCATCCCTATATCGAAATGGATTGCGAATGGAACGAAGGAAATTTAGAGATTTCTGTCAGGGATTTTGGACCCGGAATCTCAGAAGAAGACCAAAATCGGATTTTCCATACCTTTACCCGGTTAAACGATGATGGGAAGATCGAAGGAACAGGGCTTGGCCTTTCGATTTCTCAAGGTTTGGCGAACCGACTAGGAGGTTCACTCATACTCAAATCCCAATTAGGCCAAGGTTCTATTTTTATACTCAAGTTACCTGAAATAATAAAATAAAGGAATTGAACCCTGTAGAATTCTCTCGTAGTATTTCCGATAATCTATATGGTGGAATCGAACGTAAACCAAAGTCAGTCTTCTCAAGTTCGGACCAAGGAACACCTCAGGCGTCCTAAAGAACCGGTCCTGATCATTGAGGATAAAAAAGAAAATCAGGTCCTGCTCGAAGCAATCTGTAAGAGAATTGGTATGGATGCAGACGTAGCCGAAGATGGAAAGGTAGCCCTTGAAATGGCTGCCAAACGTCCATATAGTCTCTATTTGGTGGATTTAATGATGCCCGTTCTAGATGGAAAATCTTTCATCCGTGAACAAAAAAAAATAGAACCAAACGCTGTTTTTATCATTCAAACTGCCATCGACCAAATCGATGAAATCATCGAAATCATGAAAATGGGGGTGTATGATTATCTTTTAAAGCCTCTCCATGTCGAAATTGTTGCAGATCGTATTGAAAAAGCATTAGAATACGTCTACTTGAAGAGAATGGAATCGCTTCTCGTTTATGAGGAATCAAAAGAATTAAAGAGCCAATTGGAATGGCTAAATTACAAAGAATCACATAGAAAAACCAATGAGATCAATTCAGAACTCCACTCAATTCTTAATTTAAAAACAACATTAATGCAAGGTTCGGGCCTTGGTGCAATGTCGACTATCATCGATTCCATCCAACAAATGAAAGTTGACCTTGGAAAAGAGTATTCAATCAACAAAGAATTTTGGGATCTTTTGTATGAAAATCACGAACATAATATTGCGATGATGAGTGGATTAGATCTAGCCGTAGATCTAATCCAAAACAATACAAATTTAGTTAGAACCAAGAGTGAAGACCTACTCGGTTTACTTCCTTCCCTTGTTGAATCATTTCGTGATGAAATTACTGAACGTGAATTAAAGGTAAACTTGCCTGTTGTAAAACAATCTGTTTTCCTTGACCTTGATATAGAATCAATGAAAGTAGCCATTCATGAAATATTTACGAATGGACTTAAATATTCCAAAAGAAAATCTCATTTTGATGTGTTTGTTACCTTTGTGGATGGTTACTTTTGCCTCTCAGCAAAAAACAACATCATCGATGATGAATATGCCAAACAATTGGCTCAGTCTGAAAAAAAACTGATCGAACCTTTTTATAGAATCCACCCACCCGTTGAAAGTTTTTATTCAAAAGAAAAGTTCAGTTTGGGATTGGGGTTAACGATGGTTGACTTTATTCTGCATAGACATAATGGAATGTTTTTTATTCGAAATGCCATCGACCATACTACGGAAGTCAAAGCAGACTGCATCATTGCTGAAGTATTTTTACCAATCCAAAACGAAAAATAAGGAAACAAACTATGAACAGAAAGATATTGATCATCGATGACTCAGCAGTATTCAGAAAGATTATCTCAGTACACCTAAAAAATGCCAATTTTGATCTCGTCGAAGCAGGCGATGGATTAGAAGGTTTAAAACAATTAGAAACGAACGAAGTGGACTTGATCGTTTCAGATATGAATATGCCAAACATGGATGGAATTAGCTTTATCAAAAAAGTGAAAGAAAATCCTAAATACAAATTCACTCCCATCATTATGTTAACAACAGAATCCCAACCAGAAAAAAAACAACAAGGTATGGATGCTGGAGCCAAAGCATGGTTAACCAAACCATTTTCTCCTGAAGAATTGTTAGATACCATCTCCAAACTAGTAACATAATATGGAACCAGTCCAAAACTTAAAAAAAACAGACATAGGTTTTGATATCTCTTGGGAAGGGTATATGACAGTTCCCTTTGTCAAGGAATGGAAGACACTATCAGAGGTTTGGACAAGTTCGAAAGGGCAAGTTTTTATTTTGGATTTAAATGGAATCCAACGAGTGGACTCTGCTGGAATTCAGTTTTTAATGTATCTTAAAACTTTGAGTTACAAAAATCATTTTTCCTTAAAACTACAAAATCACTCACTCCCAGTTTTAAAAGTTTTAGACCTACTGGGACTAGTTAGTTTTTTCGGTGATCGGGTGAAGGTAAAAAAAGAGCACTCGAACGAAGTAGAATTTAGATATGGAACGAGGAAAACCAACTAATGGATTTAACAGAGGTTATCGATGCCTATTTAGTTGAATCCGACGAATTCCTTCGGGAAATGGAGGCAATCCTATTACGTACAGAAACCTCTACCCCTAGTGAAGAAGATTTGAATGCAATCTTTCGTGCCGTTCATACCATCAAAGGAACAGCAGGGATGTTTGGATTTGAATCCACTGTCAAGTTTACCCATGTTGTGGAAAATCTATTAGATCGGTTACGTTCTCATGAAATCAAATTCCAAACTGAATTAACAGAAATTTTACTCAAAGCAAAGGACCACCTAGCATATTTAGTCGCAGAAGAAACAAAAGGAAAAATCCCTGAGTCAAAAATCAATCACGGTAATTCAATTTTAGATTTAATGAAACCCTACCAAGGTTCTGACATTGACTCATCTGAAAAAAAACAAAACCAGAGCGAAAATGAAACTGTTCTAGAAAAAAAAAGGAACGATTCGGCTTCTTTTGAAAACCAAACACTAACAAACCAAAATGTTATGGATTCAATTCCTGGTTATCTAATTTCTTTTCGTCCCAATCGGAATGTTTTTTCACAGGGATTAGACCCAATCTCCTTCATTGGTTATTTAAAGAAAATAGGGAAAATACAATCGGTAAAAACCATTGCAGATACAATTCCGAATGCATTTGATTTTGATCCAGAATCTTGTTATTTAGGTTTTGAAATTCATTTGGATTCTGATGCTGGTTTAGATGCGGTAAAAAAAGTTTTTAACTTTATCGAAGCTGATTCATTTTTACACATTCTCCCACCAGGTGCAAACATTGAAGATTTAGTTGATCTTTCCTTCCAACTCCCGGAAGAAGAAATCTTACTTGGAAATGTTTGGAGAGAAGTCCAGATACTAACAGATATTAGTCTAATCAATTATTTCGAAGAACTAAAAAAAAGAAAAACGGGGATCAATACCAATTCCCTGAAAAATCCGTCTTCCTCCCCTTCCCCCCCCCTACTGAAGAATTACATGAAGATAAAACCATCTCAAATCAAAAACAAGACCAAAACAAATCAGCAACCATTAAAGTAGATTCGAAACGCATAGATAAATTGATCAATCGTGTTGGTGAACTAGTTGTCTCTTGTGCCAACATGAACCAACTCATTAGTTCTATGGAAGATTCCAACTTACAAGAGTCATCTATGCTTGCCATGCGTCTTTTAAATGAAGTAAGAGAAATTTCTTTAAAACTAAGAATGGTTCCAATTGGGGATACTTTCCAAAAATATGCAAGAACGGTTCGTGACTTGGGAAAAGAACTAGGAAAGGATATTAAACTCATCACCGAAGGAAACGAAACGGAACTCGACCGCAATATCGTTGAGAAGTTAGGTGACCCGCTCACACACTTAGTCAGAAACGCCTGTGACCATGGGTTAGAAACTTCCGAAGAAAGGGAAAAGAAGGGAAAACCGAAACAAGGTACGATTAAACTAAATGCCTTCCATGAAGCAGGAAGTGTAGTAATCGAAATCACAGATGATGGAAATGGAATTCAAAAAGAAAAGGTTTGGCAAAAAGGAATTGATAAAGGCCTTGTGTCCGGACCACTACCCGAATCGGAAGAAGAAATTTTCAAACTTCTTTTCCATCCAGGCCTCTCGACTGCCGCTCAGATCACCAATGTCTCAGGCAGAGGTGTCGGGCTTGATGTTGTTTTACAAAATATTGAATCACTACGTGGTTCCATAACCGTCAAATCCACTCCCAGCCAAGGAAGTCGTTTTATCATTCGGCTCCCACTCACACTTGCCATCATCGATGGATTTTTAGTTGAGGTTGGTAAAAACCAATTCATCATTCCGATGGATATGGTTTTAGAATGCCTACATTTTACCGATGACAACAAAATTGATTCCAATCAATTCTTTGCACTACGAGGAAATCTAATTCCATTTCTTCGTCTTAAAGATTATTACCCATGTGAATCGAGTGGGGAAAACTCAAGAGAAAACATCGTCATTGTTAGAAATGGTGAAAAAAAAGCAGGAATCGTTGTAGAACGACTTCTGGGAGAATACCAAACGGTAATCAAACCAATGGGTTCAGTATTCCGCCATGTAAAAGGTGTTAGTGGGTCAAGTATTCTCGGGGATGGAAATGTGGCTTTGATCATTGACATTCCTTCACTATTTGAAAGAACTATTGCCGTCGAAAACGAAAGATTATATAAATGAAGAGGATGATATGAAAAACATAAAAATAAGCACTAAGCTAATCGGCTTTTTTCTTACAGGTCTAATTTTTGTAATTTGGACTTCAGTTTATTCTTGGGGATTGCTGACAGATGTAAGCCATTCGGAAGAAACAACCCGGATTCATCTGCAAAAAACAGAAAACCTAACATCCATTTGGAACCTAAGTCAATCGATTCAATCCGATCTCTTCTCAGTCCTCCAGTCGCAAGAAGTGGATAAAACCTATGTTGCTAAAATTAAATACGACTTAGAAAAACTAAACTCAGCATGGGAGCAAATTGTTTCTCTTCCTGCCTCCTCAGAAGAATCAAACATCATAAAAACTACAATTGCCCAAAAGGATGATTATTTAAACATAATCAAGTCATACGTAAATGAACCAGACGATCTTACAAAAAAGGAAAATTTAAAATCAAATCTTTCGGAGTATTGGAAGCCTTACTCTAGTTCCATATCCAAATGGAATTCCCAACTCACAAAGGAAAGTATTTCTGACATTTCAAAAGGAATGCTGACGCCAAAGGAAAAACTATTCCCGATTTATATCTCAGGCGTTATCTTTATTCTCATCACCGCTAGCCTACTTTTCCTATTACTCAAACAGGTAGGAAAACCACTAAAGGATGCAATTCAAATCAAAACTGCACTAGATCGAGTATCCACAAATGTAATGATCGCGGATTTAGATTTGAATGTGGTCTACATGAACAAATCAATTCACAATATGTTTGATAAATCGGAATCTGACATTAAATCACAAATTCGTAATTTTTCACTCAAAGGTCTGATGGGAAGTAATATTGACAGTTACCATAAGGATCCAAGCCACCAGCGTCGACTACTCGGTGCGTTTACATCAGAACACAAAACAAGCATCAAAATAGGAAACAGAGAGTTTAATTTAATTGCCAATCCCATCATTACAGATTCAGGAGAACGATTGGGAAGTGTGGTGGAATGGGCGGATGTCACAGAGGCTAATGCGAATGCAAAAGCCATCGAAAGGTCACAAGCAACTATTGAATTCAATATGGATGGAAACATCGTTGCGGCAAATGATAATTTCCTAAACTTAATGAATTACAGTTTGAGTGAAATCAAAGGACAACATCATAGAATTTTTCTTGAATCTCAAGAGGCAAACTCTGAGTCCTATCGCCAATTTTGGGCAGCCCTCAATCGTGGTGAATTTCAAACCGCAGAATACAAGCGGATTGGAAAAAATGGAAAAGAAGTCTGGTTGCAAGCCACATACACACCCATTCTTGATGCCAACGGCAAACCATATAAAGTCATAAAATTTGCCACTGATATTACAGAAAATAAAAAACAAGTCAGAGAGTTTATTGGTCAGATTGAAGCAATTAACAAAGCTCAGGCGACTATTGAATTTAATATGGATGGCACAATCATTACTGCCAATGATATCTTTTTAAAAACAATGGGATATGGATTACAGGAAATTGTTGGCAAACACCACCGAATGTTTGTGGAACCATCCCTTGCCAACTCAGAAGAATATAGACAGTTTTGGGCAACCCTCAATCGAGGTGAATACCAAACGGCAGAATACAGAAGGATTGGAAAAGAAGGAAAAAGTGTTTGGTTGCAAGCTACCTATAATCCAATTCTCGATTTAAACGGAAAACCATATAAGGTTATCAAGTTTGCGACAGATATCACGGACCAGAAAAATCTTGCGATCGAAACCGCACGCATTGTAGATGATCTTGTCGTTGGACTCTCAGCATTAGAAAAAGGTGATCTCACTCAACTGATCACTAGCGAATATGAAGGAGGATTTGCGAAACTTAGAGATTCATTCAATAATACCTCTAAAAAGTTAGTTGATATCATCAACGATGTAAGAACAAACACAGATGCTCTTGTCAACGCTGCAGACGAAGTGGCTTCTACCGCAAGTACACTCTCCCAAGGTGCAAGTGAACAGGCAGCCTCTGTAGAAGAAACATCTGCCTCATTAGAAGAGATGGGTGCCTCCATTGATCAAAATGCTGAAAATGCAAAACAGACGGATACCATTGCGACAAAATCCGCTAGAGACGCAAAACAAGGTGGAGAAGCTGTAAGAAATACTGTTTCGGCAATGAAAGAGATTGCAGACAAAATTTCTATCATTGAAGATATTGCATATCAAACCAACTTACTCGCATTAAATGCCGCAATCGAAGCCGCAAGAGCAGGAGAACATGGAAAAGGCTTTGCTGTTGTAGCATCAGAAGTAAGAAAACTTGCTGAGCGCTCCCAAAAATCAGCAAATGAAATTGGAAGTTTAGCCGGAAGTTCTGTACAAATTGCTGAATCAGCCGGAAAACTAATCGAAGAGATTGTTCCAGCCATCAATAAAACAGCAGACTTAGTTCAAGAAATTACCGCAGCAAGCCAGGAACAATCATCAGGGGTCAATGAAGTCAACAAGGCAATGGGCCAACTAGACCAAGTTTCCCAACAATCGGCAAGTGCTTCGGAAGAATTAGCAGCCATTGCGGAAGAATTGCAAGCCCAAGCAGAGAAACTGCTTTCTTCAATTAGTTTTTTCAAATTGGGAAAACAATCGACCCTCCAATCTGCTTTAGATTCAAAACACTCCAAACCAGTTTCAAAAACTGCCACTCGATTACAAACACCAAACACAAGAAAGGTGGACTCGTCTGGTGACCATGACAAGTTCCAAAAATACTAAAAGATTAAAGTAGGATATCGATATGCAGGAACTTCAATACCTAACTTTTTTAATTTCGGAAGAACTCTTTGGACTGGGAATTTTATATATCAAAGAGATCATTGAATTCGAATCAGTGACCCATGTACCGATGATGCCAGAATATATACCTGGTGTGATTAACCTGAGGGGCAACGTGGTTCCCGTGATAGATCTCAATATGAGGTTTTACAGAAGAAAAACAGAAACCAACCGTAAAACTTGCATTATCATTACGGAAATCAAATTGGAAAATGAAATCATTGATGTTGGTTTACTCGTGGATGCTGTCAACGAAGTGGTTGATATCACCCCAGAATCCATTGAAGAGCCACCTAGTTTCGGTTCAAAAATCCGTTTGGATTTTATCCAAGGCCTAGGAAAATTAGAAAATAAATTTGTCATTATTCTAAAAGTAAACCAAATTCTGGAGCTTTCTGAGTTACAATCCATCCAAGAATCATCGTCAAATGTTGCGTGATGGATTCTCCGAATGCAGTAACTGATCGGTTCTTAAACCCTGGAGAAATTTTCTTCGGTGGACCAGACTTTCGAGTGAGAACCTTACTTGGCTCTTGTGTTTCTATCGTCTTATGGCATCCCGACAAACACATCGGAGGAATGTGTCATTACCTGCTTCCAAGCCCAACAGACCATCACTTAGAGAGAACTCATAAATATGGAACGGATGCTATTTTATTTTTTTTGACAGAAATAAAAAAACACCAATCAAAACCGAATGAATTCTTTGCGAAAATCTTCGGAGGATCCAATATGTTTTTACATGAAGAAAAGGAAATACTGAAAGACAATTCAGCTTCAAATGTAGGAGCACGAAATGCGGAATTCGCAAAAAAGGTTTTAAAGGAAAATGAAATTAAAATCATTTCCGAAGACACCGGTGGAACCTTATCCAGAAAAATATATTTTACAGTCTGGGATGGGGAGGTTTGGGTAGAGAAAAAATAAGTTTATGAAAAAAATCAAGGTGTTTGTAGTCGATGATTCAGCGGTCGTAAGACAAGTATTAACCGAAATTTTTAAATCGGATCCAACCTTCGAATTTCTGGGAAGTGCGTCCGATCCTATTTTCGCATTAGACAAAATGAACAATCACTGGCCCGATGTAATCGTGTTAGACATCGAAATGCCAAGAATGGATGGTCTGTCATTTCTAAAAAAAATTATGACAGAAAGGCCCACTCCCGTTGTCATTTGTTCCACTTTAACGACAGAAGGTTCCGATACAGCTATGATTGCCATGACCCTCGGTGCCTGCGAAATCATCACAAAACCCAAAATTGGATTAAAAGATTTTTTACATGAATCAACAATCGAACTAACCGATGCAGTAATTGCAGCCGCTTCCGTATCGTTAAAAGCTCTACCCAATCCAGCCGATAGAAAGGAATTTTCTATCAAAACGGAAAAAAAACAAGATATCTCTCAATTGCAAGCCACGGAAAAAATCGTCGCCATAGGAACTTCCACTGGAGGTACGATAGCGCTGGAAGAAGTTCTCACCAAACTCGCAAGAGACAAAACACCGGGTATTGTGGTTGTCCAACATATGCCGGAAAAGTTCACAGAAACTTTTGCCAAACGATTGGATTCTATTTGTGATATTAGTGTTCGAGAAGCAAAAGATGGAGATCGAGTTGTGAGAGGACTTGCACTCATAGCACCAGGGAACCGCCATATGACAGTTCGGCGATCTGGAGCTCAATACTTTGTAGAAGTGGCAGATGGACCTCTAGTGAATCGACACAAACCATCGGTGGATGTATTATTTCGTTCTGTCGCAAGACAAGCGGGACAAAATTCCAAAGGTATCATCATGACAGGAATGGGTGATGATGGAGCCTCGGGACTTCTTGAGATGAAAGAAGCTGGCGCCGATACGATAGCTCAAAATGAAGAAACATCTGTTGTATTTGGTATGCCAAAAGAGGCAATCAAGAGAGGAGGAGTGAATCACATCCTCCCCCTCACTGAAATTTACAAAACAATTTTGGGTTACGGCTAGTTAACCGAGGCCTAATTCCTTTGTTACTTTTACTTTTCTAGACCGAATTTCTTCAGGAGATTCTTCCTTTAGAATTTCATCCGGTTTGATTTTAAAGATGGGTTGTGCTTTTGTCACAATCTTTCCGTCTGAATCCACCATTAAGTTTTTCACAATGGTTCCACTTACAGGTGCCAAAATCTTGTTAAACATCTTCATCACTTCAATGATAAAGAGAGGTTGTCCGGCTTGGAAATGATCCCCTTCATTAATCAGCATAGGAAGATTAGGAGCTTCTTTTGAGTAGAACATTCCACCCATTGGAGCCACAATTTCATCCCCAGACATTTTTGGCGGAGGGTTTAGTGTTTTGATAAACGCATCCCTTGTATCTTTGTTTTTGAATTCATCTGGCACTACCCCATCCAAATCCGCATTCACATCCAAACCAAAGAAATTGGATTTGATTCCGATTTTTGGAAGGAGAAGAAGTGTTTCTAGACCAGCTTGAAATCCGTTATGGCTTGCCACTGAAGCATTCCAAAGATCTTCCGATAAAGACTTAGATGGATTTTTACCTTTTGCAAGTGCTTCAGATAACTCTTTCCAAGAACTAAGCCCCGTTCGATTCGATAGTTCGGAATAGAAAGCTTTTGCTTCATTGAGTAAACTTGCATCATGATCCCAAATCTTTTCAGAACTTGGTTTTTGTTCAGATGTATCTAAATTCAAATAGTAATACAATGAATCCAAAAATTGAATTGGGTTTTCATTGAAGGTTACATTGTTACCGCTGCGAGTCCAAAGTTTTCCATCAAAGTATCCAAGAAATCCTCCGAGAAGGTGTGGATTTGCAAGAAGTCGTTCTAGAGGGCGAATGACAAGAGTCATCTTTTTGTTTAGAATTTTCTTTAGATCAGCATCAGCAGCTTTAGTTTTTTCTGACCAAAGATATTCCAAATCCAAATCGTTAATGACCGATTGCAAAGCACCAATTCCGGCCAAATAAGAAATCATAAACGCAGTGGATGGTTTGAACATTGCATCCTTACCCAAAATCCATTGGATGAGTCCATAATGAACAAGTAAGTTGGTTTCGAGATTCTGTCCTCTAAGCTCTGTTTTACGAAGAATGTTTCCTAAAATTTCAAGGTTTTCTGTTCTTGAGTTACCATAAGAAACAAGTAGAGCCACGTTCGAATCATATGCTCCTGCTAGGTTGTAATGAACAAACGCACCAGTGTCCGGGTTACGAGTACAAATTCCTTGATCATCACGAATTTCTTCTGGAAGCGCATTTGACCAATTTTGGATGATCCCACCTGCGTGAGGTTGGAGAGCACGGTTTGTCGCATTGATCCGAACTTCTGCACCAGATACGTTCCTAACGATTCGTTCCGGTTTCGGAACCCTTGGACCATGGATCGAAAGAACCGCCATTGCTTCCACAAGAGAGTCAATGTAGAAAAAATCATTTGGATCGTTTGGATTGGTGAACTTCATTTTATACACCATCTCTGTGACACGGTGTTCCACCTGAATCCTTGTGTTTACTTCCATAAAGAAGAAACTATTTCCTTCCACGATACACTCAAAAGTGGAAACAGAATTCAAACGAATGGCTTTTCCAAACACTTCTGCCTGGTGTTCCATATCTTTTAAAGTTTGTACATCTTTGTCAAGAATGGCAGCTTTTTTAGCATTGGAGGAACGAACTAAATCTGCTTCTTTTTGTAATAACTCAACTGTTTGAGAAATTTCCAAAAGTTTTTGTTCATGCATCTGCAAAGAACAATCACGACCTCCAAGGGACAAAGACCATTCCCCGTTTCCTATGAGTTGGATTTCGTTGTGGCGAGTGTTTTCAATATTAAGTTCAATTAGAAAGTTTCTGTTGGAACCAACGGCCGTAACTTTAGATTCCGCAAGAATTTCCATCACAGCCGCATCAATTTCAGATTTTTCGCTGATGACACGTTGTCCCTTTCCACCACCACCGCCGATGTATTTGAATCGGATTCGTTTGCCAGGATACTTTTTCCAAATGTCTTCACAAAGGATGGAAGACTCTTTTTGTAAGTCTGGGATGGAAGTGATGTCTATGGTTTTTTCATAAGAAAGTTGGAGTAAGTCTTCCGCATTGTCTTCCAATGCTTTGGAGTCATTATAAGAAAAGTTTAAGTTATTTTCCTTTGCGACTTTCAAAAGTCCATCTTTGGAATTTCCAGTTTTACGAAGTAAAGCGAGGGCAGTTATGTTATCAACACCTGGAGTGACAGAAACATTCAAACTTCTTGCAAGTTTCTTTGCTTCGTCTTTCGCACCGGCACCTTTTGCCACATGGGAGCTTGGTCCCATAAACGTGATCCCTGCTTTTTCAATGGCCTCAATGAATTCGGCATCCTCTGCCATAAATCCGTAACCAGCAAAGATATGAGTGTATCCATTGTCTTTTGTGATTCCAATGATTTGGCGAATGCGTTGTTCTTTCTCTTCTTTACCCGCTCCCATATAATCAGGAACGCGGTGAATGTTTTCTGGGAATCGAAAGTTACGAAGCTCAGGTGCCAGTGCCTTTGGATAAACGATGGAATCCTTTTCAGAAAGTAAAATCCCGTATTCTTTCACACCGATTGCATCAAAAACATCCATAGTTTCTTTTCGAACGGGTCCACGGCAAACGATGAGGCATTTGATCGATTCTACAGTAAAGGAACGAATCCATGCAGATTCGGATTCTTGGAACTGAATGCGTTTTAAATTCTTATCTAACATGGAAATTATTCAAACTCCCTTTGAGGACCGGACATTTCCGCCGGTTTGTATTTTGACATTAGGAAATTCAAGTTTTTCGATAATACGTTTCTTGTATAACCTGGTAAGATGATGGAGGAAACCGAACCCAGAGAAAGAGCTTCTTTGGGGTTCATGAGTTCTTTTTCGTATCGTTGTCCGATTTCGAAAAGTTTAGCATCGCGAGCCGCGGCGGCTTCTTTTTCACTCATTCCCTTTTTCACATTCGCCAAAAATTCTTTTTGAATTCCTGTGATTTCATCTTTGTAAACATACTCTTTTCCTGCAGGACCCATAACCGCAATCCTTGCAGTCGGAAGTGCAAACACCATCGAAGCTCCCGTAAAATAAGAGTTAAATGTTGCATACGCTCCACCAAAAGCATTACGAATGATGAGGGTAAGTCTTGGAGTTCTAAGATCGATGATAGAATCGAGTAGTTTTCTACCTTCTAAAACAATCCCATTGTGTTCTTGGTCGCGTCCTGGTAAAAAACCTGTTGTATCTTCCACAAACACCATGGGGATGTTGTATAAGTTACAGAATCTTACGAAACGAGTTCCTTTGCGAGAGGCTCCAATATCAATCTGTCCCGATGATACAGCTGAGTTATTGGCAAGAAAACCAACCACATGACCGCCGATACGACCGAAAGCTGTTACAATGTTTCTTGCTCTTTGTGGTTGTAATTCAAAGAACTCACCATGATCACAGATTTGTTGTAAATAAAGTGTGATATCAAACGGAGTGTTCATCCCTGTTGGGGAATTAAAAGTTTTTCTGAATAGAATGTCTTCTTCGTAAATGAACCTGTCTACAGGATCCGAAGTTGGATAAAACGGCGCAAAACTATGGTTATTGTCTGGTAAATAGGAAAGAAGACGAATGGCAGTTCGTAGCGAACCTAATTCATCACCTGTAACAAGATCAACTACTCCTGATTGGCCATGAACTTTTGGTCCACCCAAATCCTCAGCGGAAATATCTTCACCCAACACGGACTTAACCACACCAGGTCCTGTTAGACCAAAGAAGGTTCCATCACATTGGATCATAAAAGATCCTTGGCGTGGGAGGTATGCTCCACCACCGGCATTGAAACCAAACATTAACATAACGGAAGGAACTACACCGCTGATCTTCCGGAGGGCGGTAAAGGCTTCCGAATAACCATCTAGTCCACCCACTCCTGCAGGCACGTATGCACCTGCAGAATCGTTCATCCCGATGAGGGGGATCCCATGGGTTCCCGCCATTTGGATGAGACGAGCGAGTTTGCTCCCGTTCGTGGCATCCATAGAACCAGCACGAAGGGTGAAATCGTGTCCGTAGACCGCCACATCCCGACCTTTGATATTTAAAATTCCGGTAACAATTGAAGCTCCATCTAAGTTGGGGCCCCAGTTTTGGTAGGTGATATTTGGTTCTTCGTCAGTAAGGACTTTGATTCTCTCCCAAACCGTCATACGGTTTTTGGAGTGTTGGACGCGGATTCGATCTTCTCCGCCCCCAAGGATGGGTTTCTCAATGAGTTCCTTTCCTAGTTTGAGAGCATCATCATAAATTCCGGTTTGGGTTTCCGGAGCCTTGGCTTCTTTGAACGGGTTGTTTAGGGAATACTGCTTGGTTTCCATAAGTTTTTTTCCAATGTTTTGTTTAGGATCACTTAGAAAAGTGATTTTTACTTCAGAGCAGAGTCTAAATCAGGATAAATTGTAAATAGCTGCTGCATTCCGATGATATCGAATACTTTTTCAACTGCGGGTTGAAGACCACAGATAGAAATACTGATTTTTTGTTCTTGGCAAAGGCGAAGTGTTGTGACGAGCAACCGAAGTCCCGCAGAAGAGATAAAGGGAACGTCACTCAAATTGAAAACAACTGGTTTTCTTGCGGCACTCACGAGAGCCATCAAATCCTTTTCAATTTTATGTGTGTTGTGTACATCCAAATTGCCTTGGACGTGAACAACTACCTTGTCTCCCACTTCTTCCGAATGGATTCCAATTTTATCTTCGTTCATACGATCGTTTTCTCCAAATAGGTTATGTTTTGTTTCCCGTTAAAGTCATAGGACACTTTGTCCATCAGAGTCTCCATCAGATAAACGCCAAATCCACCCTTCCGTTCGCCTTTTAAATTGGCTTCCACGGATGGTTTAGGAACTTTTTTTCTATCGAAGGGTTTTCCTTCGTCAATGAGTACAACTTTTAGATTGTCGCCAAGGAGTTCCAACTTACATTCGAAACTAGGATGAGTTAGTTCCGTATTCTTGTAACTATGCATGACTATATTGGTCGCTGCTTCATCCAAAGATATCAGAATATCGTCGAAAGCAAAAGGTTTTGTGATTTTACCCTCTAAATGTTCAGAAATAAAATCTCGTAAGTGAGGGATTTCATCTGGATGGGCAGGAAAAACTTTCGAAATTTCGAAGCTAGACACTTCTGCAAATTTTAAGATCATCACAGTAAAGTCATCGTATTGTTCTTCCGACCGCGAAAACTTTCGAATGTCACCGTAAACAGCCTCAACGATATCTTGAGACGAATCGTGCCTTCGTTGGATGATAAATTCTACAAATCGATCCAAACCATATTCTTCTTCATCGGGGTTTTTCTCCTCAATGGCACCATCGGTATAAAAAACCAAAATATCACCCGGTTCAATTTGGATCTCGCCTCCCTGGTAATTGGTTTGAGGGACCACACCGAGAGGTGCACCCTTTCCTTTTAGAAGTTCAAAACTTCCATCACTACGAATCCAAATTTGATCATTGTGTCCGGCTGAGGCAAATTTCAATGTTCGAGTGCGTCTTTGGTAATTGACTAAAAATAAAGTCACAAACATGCCCGACTGGGAATCCTCATAAATTAATTGGTTTGCGCGAAACAAAAGTTCAGAAGGAGAAAGATCCGTGGTCCGGGAAAGTGTTCGAATGATGGAACTAGACATAGCCATAAAAATAGCGGCAGGTAAACTTTTTCCTGAAACGTCAGCAACTAAAAATGAAAACTGGTCATCTCCAAAAGAATGGAAATCATAAAAATCACCTGACACTTCTTTGGCGGCAACAGACATCACTCCCAAATCAAAAAGTGGGGATTGAATGAGTGAATTGGGAAGAATGTTATTTTGAATTTTTCTTGTAATTTCGATTTCTTTTTCGATCGATTTTTTGGTAATGATTTCCTGATTCAAACGAAGGTTTTCATAGGCCTTTGCCAAAGGAGAAGACAGTGTTTTTAACATCCGAAGGTCTGTTTCGTTAAAGGAATGAGCCGATTGTTTTCCACTGACATAAAGTGCCGCACGTAAGTTTCCCCCTCGTGGGGCAATTGGCAAAATCAAAAAGTTTTTCTTTAAGGTATAAAATTCTAATTCTAAAAATGATTCCTCTAATTGTGGAGATACCACAGCCATTCGAGGATTTCCTGATTCCATAAGGCTAAGGAAAAGGCGGCTTTCCTGCATCGGGAAAAAAGACTCCCGGACAATGCCAAGTTGTCTAGCATACACTTGGATTCGGTTTTTATTTTTTTCCTCAATGATGACCATACCCGCATCTTCGCATGACAATTCTTTGGTGAGAATACTCAGAGTTTTGGACATAAGTCCAAGTTCATCATGCGATTCTAGTACGGCTTGTCCCAAATCGAAAATGGATTCAAGTGTGCTTAATTTTTGTTTGAGTTCGAGGTTTGTGACATTCAGGTTATCGAGAAGTCTTGTTTTTTGGATGGCAACGGCACAAGCACTGGAAAAAGACAAAAATGTATCAATATCATCCTGACTAAAATTATTTCTGTCAATAGTATTGATCGCTTCAATGACTCCGATCACTTCGTCTCCCACAATGAGTGGACTTGCTAAAATATTTCTGGTAATAAAATTAGAGGCTTTGTCTACATCCCGAAAGACACGGTTGTCATTTTGTGCATCATTAATGATCATGGGTTGTTTGGTAACAGCAACCGTTCCCGCTATCCCTTGACCCACCGGTACCTTGATTTTCGATACCTCTTCTCTTTTTTCACCAGTTACTGTATGAAAAACAAGATATTCCTTTTTATCATCTAATAATAACAAGGAGCTGGCTTCCGTTCGAAATACTAATTTTGCGGATTCCATCACCATCACAAGAACTTGTTCCAAATCCACGCTGGTATTAATAAGAACAGAAACACGAATGATCTCTTCTAAAAAATATTGAAGGCGATTGTTATTGTTATGAATATTGGCGTTATCGATCAAAAGAAGAATGGAAGTAGTAAGAGAATTAAAAAACTCTGGTTCTGCTTCCGAAAGGACTGTATCTTTTAAAAGCGCATTTAAATTGGCGCTAAAATAGTTGATTAAGTCCAAATCTTGTTCGGAAAAATTTTGGAAATGTTTGATTCCCTCTAGCACCAAAACTCCTAGTGCTAAGTCCCCTATCTCATCCCCCACATAACAGGCAATATATGAATCCGCAACGGGGCCGTCCGAATCTTTTAAGTGAGATCCTTTTTTAACCAGAATACTTTTTTTGGTTTTAAAAACATGTTTTGCAATGGAACCCGCACTAGATTTATCACTAACCACTCCAAACCGACTGAGGTTTCCCCTTTGGTTTTTAAAATAAAATGCTGCTGATTTCGCCGAGACGAGTCGTTTCGCTTGACCCAGAATAAAATGATACAGGTCATCCAGTTCGGTAGAGGAGGAGAGATAGAATCCGCCTTCTTCATTTTTTCGGATGATCGGCGGAAGAGAGCTTGGTTTCAATTGTTTAATCTTTGTTAAATTTTAATGATTCTTCTCTTAATTTTCGATTGGCATCTTCCAAAGACTTAATTTTGTCAAAGGCAGACATTAGTTCGTCCCGACTGAGATTGGAAACCATCGAACTGGCCTGCACCGTTTCCTTTGCCTCTCTAAGCTCCATCCGAGAATAATCGATGATTTGTTCGTACATACGAATGATTTCATCGGCATTGGCTAATTCTTGTTCGTTTAATCTGAGAACTTTTTCGTAGCCTTTGATGATATCCGATTGGATTTTCAATTTTTTAGTCAGTTCTTCTACCGTATCTTGTCCCATAGCATCTCTGGTTCCTTAGCCATTTTAGGATTCTGTTGACAGACAAACGCAGTCACCCACCTTGGATTAGCACAAGGGGACGTAGCTCAGTTGGGAGAGCGTTTGAATGGCATTCAAAAGGTCGGGGGTTCGATTCCCCTCGTCTCCAAAATCCCTCCCGGAATTTCACTGTTCAAAGCCTCCCCTGTCAAATTCTTTTTCATTTGGATAGGAGATCACTTGATCAATCAGTGACCTTTTTCAATCTATTCCATATTAGATTATGGCTGTTAGAAAAATCCTCAAGATTGGCAATCCCTTACTCCGTCAAACGAGCGAAGACGTAACTGAATCAG
This sequence comes from Leptospira meyeri, assembly GCF_004368965.1. Classification (NCBI taxonomy): domain Bacteria; kingdom Pseudomonadati; phylum Spirochaetota; class Leptospiria; order Leptospirales; family Leptospiraceae; genus Leptospira; species Leptospira meyeri. The sequence continues at coordinate 661,102 of NZ_SORO01000001.1, forward strand.
AAATCCAAACCAAGGATTTTAAAAAACTGATTCGAGATATGTTTGAAACGATGCGTCATGCAGAAGGTGTAGGCCTTGCTGCCCCCCAAATTGGTGTCATGAAAAAGTTGGTTGTTGTAGGCCAGGATGATGACAATGGAAGGTATCCTGGTACTCCAGAAGTTCCTAACCAAATCATTTTAAATCCAGAGATCACTCCACTCTCTCCACCAGGGGAAGGTTTTTGGGAAGGTTGTTTATCTGTTCCTGGAATGCGTGGGTTTGTAGAAAGACCAGATAAAATTCGAATGAAATGGCGTGATGAAAATTTTGTAGAACACGAAGAAATCATTACTGGTTATCGAGCCATCGTATTACAACATGAGTGCGATCACTTGTTCGGAGTTCTTTATGTAGATCGCCTCAAAAGTACGAAGTTATTCGGTTATAACGAAGACATTGATACTGCAGGTAAATTGTTAGATTAATTAGTTTGTTTCTCCTAAAGGAGTTTTATGGGCACATCCATCGTTCAGTATTTTCTTTCAAAGAGTTTATTCGTAAACCTACTTACCTTTTTGATTATTCTTGTCGGTGGATTTACAGCTGCCACAATGAATCGCGAAGCATTTCCCAATATCAACTTTGATATTGTTAGTGTTACAACGGTTTATCCTGGTGCAGCACCAGCCGATGTAGAAAAATTAGTCACAAAACCATTAGAAGATGCGATCAAAGAAGTAGATGGAATCAAAGAATTCCGCTCAGCTTCTTTAGAAAACAGATCTGGAATCATCATTACCATTGACCCAAATACAAAAAACACACAAAAGGTAGTCGATGATTTAAAGTCTGCCATTGATCGAATCCAAGATCTACCGGAAGATGTGGATGATCCCATCGTCACAGAAATTACAACAGCAAGACAACCTGTAATCGAAATCCATTTATCTTCTACATCAAAAAACGGTAAACCTCTGTTAAATGCAAAGGAACTTAGAGACCAGGCAAAAATTTTAGAAGAAAAATTAAAAGACCTCCCTTCTGTTGCAAGGATAACCAAACGAGGTTGGCGAGAACGGGAAATGAAAGTGGACCTAGATCCAGACAAACTGAGAGCTCTGTCTCTTTCATCCACTCATGTAATCAATGCCCTCCGACTACGAAACATCAACTTCCCCGGCGGTAATATCAACGAAAGAACAAGAGAAATCATCGTTCGCACTGTAGGAGAATTTGATACAGCCGAAGAAATTGAAAATGTATTTGTTCGCTCAAACGATGCCGGACGTTCTGTACGAATTCGTGATGTCGCTCGTGTCACTGAAGGTTTTGAAGACTCGGAATATTTGGACAAATCCAATGGTGATATTGCCATTGCTCTTACCGTTATCAAAAGAGAAAAAGCAGATGCCATCACAGTTGTTGACGACTCAAAACAAGTTGTAGAAGAATTCATAAAGTCCACAGGCGGAACCGTCAAACATGCCTTTGTAAATGATTTATCTAAATACATTCGAAGACGCCTTGGGGTTTTAACTTCTAACGCCGTATCTGGACTATTTCTCGTGACAGCATCTTTATTTGTCTTTCTCGGTTGGAGAATGGCTCTGATGACTGCGCTCGGAATTCCTATCTCCATCGCAATGACCTTTGTTGCTATGAATTATATGGGATTAACTTTAAATTTAATCTCGATGATGGGTCTTATCATTGTTGTGGGGATTTTGGTGGATGATGCCATCATCATTTGTGAGAACGTTTACCGCCATTTGGAAATGGGAGAAGAACCATTTGAAGCAGCGATGCGCGGAACAAGCGAAGTACTCGCACCCGTTACTGCCACAGTCACAACAACGATTGCAGCATTCGGACCAATGTTATTCATGACGGGGATTTTTGGAAAGTTTATCCACTCCATTCCCCTAGTTGTGATTTTATCTCTATGTAGTTCCCTTTTTGAAGCCTTCTTTATGTTGCCTTCTCACTTATACGATGTTAGTAAAGCAAGTGATATGAAAGGAGAAGTCAAAGAAGAATCCCACTGGTTTGTGAAGTTCAAAGAAAGAACCTATTTACCTCTCTTAAGTTTTGCACTAAAAAACCGTTGGAAGATGGTAGGACTCCTTATGGGGTTATTTGTTTTTTCGATTGCGATCCAAGTAAAATTCGGAAAATTCAAATTGTTTCCTGGAGCAATTGAAACCTTCCAAGTCAGAGTCACTGCAGAAACTGGATTAAAACTAGAAGAAACAGACAGATTCATTCGTGTCATTGAAGATGCAGTAGGGAAACTACCGGAAGGAGAAGTAGAAAATTATATTTCAAGAGTGGGTATCATCCAAAAAGATCCCAATGATCCTTTCACCAAACGGGGAAAAAATTATGCGCAAGTGATGGTGTATTTAACCCCAGATGACAAAAGAGAAAGATCAACTGAAAAGATCATCGAAGTCGTTCGCCAAAACACCAAATTCATGTTAAATGAGAAGGCCCTACAGCTATTAGAAGAAAAACTAGCAAAAGAAAATCTAGGCAAAAAAGATGAAGAACCAATTCAAATTTCAGAAACCCCAAAAGAATTTCTTCCATTAAAAGGAAAACTTGTTAACCTAGAATTTGAAAAACTAGCTGGTGGACCTCCTGTGGGAAAACCTGTTGCCATTGAAATCAAAGGAGATGACTTTGCTACTTTACTCAAAATTGGTGCTGAATACAAAGCAGCCCTTGCAAAAATCAATGGAGTCACAGATATTGGGGATGATTTTAACGAAGGGAAAGATGAAATCCGAGTATCGGTAGATGAAACACTAGCTTCCTTTGCTGGTGTGAGTGTTCAATCGGTTTCACTTGCTATTAATACTGCCTTACAAGGGACAGTTTCCACAAAAATCAAACGTGCTGATGAAGAAGTAGATGTTCGAGTTCGTTTTCCGGAAGAATACCGTTCTTCCCTTACACACCTAAACAAAGTCTATGTCAATAACCTAACAGGCAACTTAATTCCAGTCTCAAGGCTGACAAGTTATGACAGAAATCCGGGACGTGCTTCCATCAACCATTTAGACGGCAAACGACTGTTAACCGTAACATCCAATATTGATGAGACTATTTCTACATCAAGACAGGTCAATTTAGAGGCAAAAAAACTGACTGAAGGAATCATAACAAAATACCCCGGATATTCAGTTCGATTTTCAGGAGAAAACAAGGATACAGAAGAATCAATGGCATCTCTCGGGAGAGCTTTCCTTGTGGGTCTTCTCATCATCTATATGATCCTTGCCTCACTTTTCCGGTCCTTGGCCCAACCACTCATCGTTATGAGTGCCATTCCTTTTGCCGTCATTGGGGTGATTTTTGCTTTTTTACTCCATGGGCAACCATTTTCCTTCCTCGCCTTTCTTGGAATCATTGGACTTGCGGGGGTGGTCGTCAATGACTCCATTGTCCTTGTGGATTGCGCAAACCAATTACGATTGGAAAACCCAAACAAATCCACTTTTGAGTTATTAGTGGAAGCAGGCAGCATTCGACTAAGGGCAGTTATGCTAACAACAGTTACAACAGTTCTCGGTCTTCTCCCTACAGCTTATGGAATCGGAGGAAAAGACCCATTCCTTGTTCCTATGGCTTTGGCATTTGGATGGGGACTTGCTTTTGCTACCTTTATCACACTCATTATGGTGCCGGTATTTTATCTCAACCTTTATACGTTTAAGGATTGGGCCGTGGCAAAATTCCAATCAAGACAATCGAGAAAGAAAGGATTGGCTTAAGAGAAAGACTATTCAATGGTTTACTGCAATTTGATTGAATTCTCAGCAGTAAACCGAAGAATCTAGTTTATGAAAAACTAATTTGAAAACTGCAAAATTTAGAAACTAACTGTGCTTTAGGAAAATACTTTCTTAGAATTTAATCCTTCTTATCATTTAAAACTTCAGAAAGAGTCACAAACTTATATCCTTTTTCCTTCATTCGTTCAATGAAGGTAGGAAGGATATAAATCAATTTATCAAATTTTCTTGGCCCACCTAAATGCATAAGGATGATGGCACCGTTCATACCATTCGGATCTGCTTTTTCCCAGTTGTCTAAAAAAGTTAAGGTTTCCTCACCTGTTTTGTAATGAGGATTACGAACCACTTCCTTTTTCCCTTTGGTTGTTTTTTTATATAGAAATTGTTTGCTGATATAATCTGGTAAATCCAAAGAACCTTTTGAATTATTGGACCACATAATATGGTCGGTATAACCAAGACTTGCATGAGCATCCAAAATCAATTGGCTAAGGGCTCCATAAGGAAGACGATAGTATTTCTTTAAATCCTGTTTGGTGAGTGAATAGAAAGTATCTTCCACGCGTTTTAACTCTTCTGCCATACGAGGGAGATCCAAAACTGATTTGGATAAATACTCAAGAACCAATCTCTTTTTTAATGAGGTTTCTGTTACAGATCTTTGGTAATTAAAATGGGACCAAGTGTGGTTTCCAAATTCCACCGATCCTGTTTTTGCCATTTTTTTAATATAATCCAGATTATTCCGAATAAAAAAAGAACCATTGATGTCAGATGGTCTTTCATTCGAAAGAAAGAGAGTCACTTTGATTTTATGATCTTTGATATAATTGTATAAAACGGGAAGTTCCTCTCCAGTTGCTAAATCAAAGGTAAGAGCAATTTCTTTTTGAGATTCATTCCCCCGTAGGATATTTCGGCCTTTCGAATTTTGGCTTACTTCTTTTAAAAACTGAATGTTCTCCTCGACTTGTTTTGCAAGTTCCGTATCCGGTTCCGTGTCCCCCGCCAGCGCATATTCTTCACGAAGCTGCTCTTGGTACATAAGAGAAAATAGAGATTGTTCCAGTTCCCTTAGATTCTTTTCTTTTTCTTTTACTTCCGTTTCAAGTTTGGTAACACTGAGGCTTAAATACAGTAAATACCCACAAAGAACAAGGACAGTGACTCCGACAAAAGCCAGAGCAGAGATAAGGGCAAACTTTCGGAGTTTTTTTGCAAACAGCCTGTCTTTCTCGATGTCCTGGGAAAGTTCATGAACAATATCTTGAATTTCCTTTTCTTCGTTTGTCGGATCGAGGGACATGAGGGTGCTTAGTTTTCCTTATTCTCTAATATCGGATTTTGACCTGTCGTTCTAAAACAGACAGGAATTCCTTAAGTCTTTATCTTCAAAAATTTTCCTTTCTTTCCCTGGCGGATCAAATATTCTTTTCCCTTTTCTAAAACAAGGGATGGATCAGTGATTTTTTCTTCATCCAAATACAACCCGCCGGCCTGAACGAGTCTCCGCCCTTCCGAAACACTGGGAATGAATTTCAATTGCGAAAGTACATAAACAAGAAGTGGTGGTTTTTCAGAAAAATAACTGGCATCCAAAGTTTCTGTGGGAATCTCATCAGGTAAGGCTCTATTTTTTGTATTGTGAATGGCGGTCCACTCTTCCACTGCTTTTCGGTTTTCCTCTTCTGGATGGAGTTGGTCCATCACAAGGAGAGCCAGTTCCGTTTTGACTTCTTTCGGATGGAGGGTTTTCGAACGAATTCCTTCCTTTCTTTTTTCCATTTCCGTAACAGGAAGGTCAGTCAGTAACTCAAAATAATTCCACATGAGGTCATCGGAGATCGACATGATTTTCCCATACATGTCAATGGGTTTCTCTGTGACACCAACATAGTTTCCGAGAGACTTGGACATTTTTTTTACTCCATCAAGTCCTACAAGTAGAGGTAGGGTAATGACAGATTGTGGTTTTTGTCCGTATTCTCTTTGTAAGTCGCGACCGACTAACATATTAAACTTTTGATCCGTTCCACCAAGTTCCACATCTGCTCTCATCGCAACCGAGTCATACCCTTGGACAAGCGGGTATAAAAATTCAATCATAGAGATAGGAGTTCCTGCTTTGTGACGTTTGGTGAAATCGTCTCTTTCTAACATTCTAGAAACAGTATATTTCGATGTTAAAACCAAAACATCTTCAAACTTCATTTCCGAACACCAATGAGAATTATAAACGATTTTCGTTTTTTTGGGATCTAAAACTTTAAAAACTTGGTTTTGGTAGGTCTTCGAATTTTCCAATACCTCTTCTTTCGAAAGACGTTTTCTTGTTTCTGATTTTCCAGTTGGGTCACCAATCATAGCGGTAAAATCACCGAGCATAAAACAAACTTCATGTCCTAGATCTTGAAAATGCTTCAATTTCCGTAATAAAACAAAATGTCCCAAATGTAAATCGGGAGCTGTGGGATCAAACCCCGCTTTGATGGTAAGGGAAGGTTTGGATTTGATCTTTTCTAAAAGCTCTGCCTCACTGATAATCTCAACAGTTCCGCGGCGTATGGTATCTAATTCTTGGTTCAATTCTCTTTCAGTTTTCATAACAAATTCAAAAATTTTCGATGGTCGAAATGGTGACTTTTGACAATACTAACCGTAGAATCTCTATAGGCAACCACCAAAGTACGTAAAAACCCTTATGAATCATTTAGATGAAAGAAAACAAACACTAAAACAATTAGAAGCAACGGACTACGATGTCTTAGTATTGGGTGGAGGAGCCACTGGATCCGGGACAGCACTCGACGCTACCTTACGCGGCTACAAGGTAGCCCTTTTAGAAAAACAAGATTTTTCAGCAGGAACCAGTTCTCGTTCAACAAAACTCATACACGGGGGAGTACGTTACTTAGCCCAATTCCATTTTAAACTCATCTACGAAGCATTGTCAGAAAGAAAAAGGCTTCTTTTCAATGCACCTCATCTGGTGAAACCACTTCAGTTTGTTTTGCCTACCTATGTTTGGTGGGAAAAACCATTTTATTCCATCGGACTCACGATGTATGATCTCCTTGCAGGAAGATCCATAGTTCCCGGACATGAAAGGATTTCAAAAGCAACTGCGATTGATTATTTTGCCTCCATCAAAAAAGAAAAACTGAAAGGTGGAATTTCTTACTACGATGCCCAGTTCAATGATTCTAGACTCAATGTCACAACGGTAAGAGCGGCCAAAGAAAATGGTGCTGACGTCCTTTCACGAATTGAAGTCATTTCCTTCTTAAAAGATAATAATGGAAAAATCATAGGTGTCACAGCCAAAGACTTAATCACCAAAAAGAAAATTAATATCAAAGCAAAGGTTGTTGCCAATACCACTGGAGTTTGGATTGATTCTCTTCGCAAACTGGATGATCCAAAAGTAGAAAATGTATTAGCTCCCAGCCAAGGAATCCATCTCGTCTTCGATAAAGGAAAGTTGCCTTGCCGCACAGCAATGATCATTCCAAAAACTGCCGATGGTAGAGTGGTTTTTGTAATTCCTTGGGAAGGAAAAGTCCTTCTCGGAACGACAGACACCCCAATTCAAAAAATTGATGAAGAACCTCTCCCTCTTCAATCCGAAGTGGAATTTTTATTAAAGACCGGAAATGATTATTTAGATACCAAACTAACGAAAGCAGATATTGAATCCGTATTTTCAGGTCTCCGTCCTCTCATTTCCACAGGAGATAAAAAAGATACAAAGTCAATCTCGCGTGAAGAAGCCATTCTCGTTTCTGATTCTGGCCTTGTCACTATGTCAGGTGGAAAATGGTCTACCTTTCGGAAAATGGCGGAGGACCTCACTGATAAACTTATCTCTGTCGGAAACCTTCCGGCTAAGATGAATTGTGTTACCGCTAGTTTCGCTTTTCCCGGTGCAGATGGATATTCCAAACATTTGGTGGCAAAAATCCAAACCATGTATGATCTTTCGTACGAAACTGCCGTTCGTTTGGTGGATGCCTTTGGAGGCGAAGTGCCTTTGATTTTAGGTAAAAATCCAAAAGAGATCAAAAAAGGAACCGGATACTTTGTCGAAGAAATCAAACATTTTGTAAAAAAGGAATTTGCACTATCTGTTACCGATGTCCTTTCCAGAAGGTGGCGAGTTGTATTTTTGAATTTAAAACTTGCAGAATCATTGGCCGTTCCAGTGGCGAACGCTCTTGCAAAAGAACTTGGTTGGAAGGATACAGAAAAAAAATCTTCTTTGAATGAACTTCTCGGTCATATCAAAGACTTAAAGAAAACAATCGCCTAACAAAAAAAACATGATTGGATGAATGATTCATCCAATCTACTTTGGTTTAGGTAATTCGTAGTGATAAAAAGTTCTTCCTGATTCCTTTTCTTTTAGCACTAACAGAAAATGCGTTTTGGGATTAAACACTTCAGAGAATCGAGTTCCTAGTTTGGTTTTGAAATTTTCATAATCTTCATCCCCCACCTCAGCACGTTTGAAAATCCAAGATATGTTTCGTTCGATACCACCCCCATCGAAGTAACTTAGATTTAATTCTAGTCCCTCTTCCGAAGACTGAAGGATGGTATAAGTTCCCACAATGGAAGGTAAAAATCCTAAAGGGTCACCTTCCCCATACATCTCTGAAAAACTAAAGGTTTGGTCGGCCTTAAAAAAAACAGGGAGGATGGTACCTTGGTCATAAAAAGAAATGGTTCCTTTTTCATTGGCCAAAACCAATTGTTTGAATCCAGCAAAATGCCTTTCAGCCTTACCAAATTGTTCAATGGTTCTTTTGATTTTGTCAAAGGAGACCCACGGATAGAATAAAAATTTGTCATTTTGGATTTCTCCAAACTGAACCTCGGAAATACAAACACGTCCTGTGGATCCCAAACCATAGGTTTCCAAAATTTCCAAACGAATCACATTCCCTTGGAATTTGGAATCCAAATCCAAAACTTGAAATCCAGATTTTCCAAACTTGGGTTTTCCGATTTCTAAATCCATTGTAGAACCAATTTTCATCTTTGATTTTTGGTCATTGGTTTCCATCGTAAAGGATGAGAGGCGAAGTTTTTTAATGGAATCATTTGTTTTTAATTCATTAGCCGATTTATGATATCCATTTAGTATCCGTAAGGCGGAAAATTGAGAATAGGAATTTAGATAGAGAGTAAATCCAGAACCGAACTCTTTAGCGTTCGCACAAAATGCGGTGGAAATTTTATCATCCAAAGCAAACTCGGGACTGAATCGCCATGGTTCTTCAGGATTCATTTGTCCAACACTTTGGGTATGGCCAAAATCCAATTGTTTTTCGGAGGTATGGCAACTAAAAAAAAGAGAAAACAGGAATAAAAGAAATCCAAGCTGAATCAAATTCATACCAGAAAAAAAAACATGATGTGACACTCGAGTCTTACGAAAAAAAAAGAGATCCATGGAATTTAAAAACCATGAATCTCTTCGAAAGACCAATCAAGCGAAAAACAAATTTGTTTAATCGATATAGTCTTTGAGTTTTTTCGAACGACTTGGGTGACGAAGACGACGAAGAGCTTTTGCTTCAATTTGACGAATCCGCTCTCGAGTTACCTTAAATTGGTATCCAACTTCTTCGAGAGTTTGTGCATACCCATCATCCAATCCAAACCGCATCCGAATGACCTTCTGTTCCCGAGCTGGAAGTGTTTGCAAAACCTGGCGGATTTGTTCCGAAAGAATGGAAGAGGCCGCTGAGTTCAGGGGAGAGATTACTTCCTTGTCTTCAATAAAATCACCTAGTTCAGAATCTTCTTCTGATCCCACAGGAATCTCGAGAGAGATTGGCTCTCTTGCTACGTTCTTCACTGCTTTTACTTTTTGCACAGGCCAACCAAGTCGTTCAGCGATTTCATCATTGGAAGGATCACGACCAAATTCTTGTACGAAAAGACGTGTTTCGCGGATCACTTTATTCACTTGTTCGATCATGTGAACTGGAACACGGATGGTTCGTGCCTGGTCAGAGATCGCACGTGTGATGGCTTGTCTGATCCACCAAGTGGCGTAAGTAGAAAACTTATAACCTTTTTTGTATTCGAACTTATCAACAGCACGAATGAGACCAATGTTTCCTTCTTGGATCAAATCAAAAAAATGCATTCCGCGATTGGCGTATCGTTTTGCAATGGAAACCACCAAACGAAGGTTTGCTCGCACAAGTTCTCGTTTTGCTTGTGCAATTTCTCTTTCCCCTTTGATGATTTTTTCGCCCCAGTCTTTGATTTCGCCAACAGGAGAACCCGCTTCTTGTTCCATACGGCGGAGTTTTCTTTCATTGTTGCGAATGTCTTTGATGACTTCTCTAACTTCATCAATGTCACATCCCATCATCTTTTCGATTTCATCTAGGTTTTCATTTTTTTCGATGAAGCGGTTGAGGGCTTTGATTTCACGAACATCATGTCCGTATTTGGCTTTGATTTTAAGGAAATGTTTTTCAATTTCCTTAACTCGGAATACCATCGATTTGATCTTTTGAGAGATCTTTTGGATTTCTTTCTGAGAAACACCAATTTTGCGAATGGCTTCGTCAATTTTACCAGTTGATAAATCAATTTTTTCTTTGAGTTCTTTGAACTTCTTTGAATTTTCAGAATATTTACGAATACGATTTTGAGATTCGTTTAGAACTTTTTCATCCTGTTGGATGAGTTCCATGTTTTCAAAAAATACTTTCTCTAATTTGTCCGCTTGCTCTTGGTTGAGAGCGTACATTTTGTCCACTTTTACCAAGTCATAAACTTTGATTTTTTTGGACTTTATTTTTGGGATTAGTTTTGCAAAGTTTTGGCGTAATATGGAAGAACTAAGGATTGTTTCTTCGATGATCTTTTCACCTTTCTCAATCCGTTTTGCAAGGAACACTTCGGTCTCCCCAGAGATAAGGGATACTTTACCAATTTCTTTTAAATAAAGGCGAATCGGATCTTCGGAACTAGAAGAAACACTAGACTCTCTTTTTTTACGGGCAGGTTTCTCTTTTGTTTCCTTAGTAGTTTCTTCTTTTGTTGTCGTGAGGGAACTAGATTCTTCCAAAGACTTTTTGGAATACTCTTCTACAATTTCAATCCCCATCTCGTGTAACAAAGTAAAGACATCATCAATTTTTTCGGAATTTAAGATTTTATCCGGAAGTATTTCATTAATTTCATCATAAGATACCTCTCGATTTGCTTTTCCGATCGAGATGATCTTTTGTACTTCTGGTAGGCTTGCTAGATTTTCCATTCTACCTCTATCCTCTTTATACTTCTAACGTTTGGATCGTTCGGAGATACACGGATCTCTTATTTTTTTCACTTTTTAAAAGTGAAAGTTCTGACAAAAGATTGTTCTTTTCTTCAATCGTTAAATCAGGTTTGGCCATCTCTTTGACAAGTTCTTCCATCCTTGCGTCATCCAACAAATCCGCATGGTAAAGAAACATCCCTTTAAACGTTCCTGGGCTTGTCGAATCATCGGCCGTAAAATGTTCGGCAATCATTCCCAGGTATTCCGAAGGAATCTCTTCCCTCGAAAGAATTTCTGCAGCTGTTAAGTTCTCATTCTGCAAGTATTTCGTATATAAATAGTCCCAAAGAAAAGCAGATACTTCATCTCGAAACTCCAGTGACAACAAATCATCAGCGAAACTAAACAGTTCCAAATTCTGAATGAGCATTGCGATCATCTTACGTTCACAAACCAAAACTGGAGAAACTTTCCCAGGTTTGGCAGGTGTCCGTTCTTTTTTAGTATCGACCGCAGAGGGGGTCGAAGTTACACCTGGCTTACCACGAAAATCCTGAAAAAGCGAAGAAAATGAAAGCCCGAGTTGGCGTGCACCCTCTTCTAAATAGACTTGTTTGTCTGTTTCCTTTTCCATGGGTTTCAGGAATTCAAAAAGTTTTTTGACACCGGCCTGTTTTTCCTCTGCCAAAGAAGAAGGACCAGCACCACCAAGGATTTCACGAATCATAAATTGGGAAGCTGGAGCTGCTGCTTCGAGTAGATCCCGAATTTCCTGTTTGTTATGATGAAGGGAATAATCAAAAGGATCTTTTCCTTCCGGGATATGACAGACTTTTACCGCAACACCTTCCTTCGAAAGGAGATTTACAGCACGAAAAGCACCTTTGGTTCCTGCTTTATCAGAATCCATCATTAAGTACACTTTGTCCGCCATATTCTTGAGAATTCGCACATGGCCTTCCGTAAATCCAGTTCCGAGCGGTGCTACCACAAACTCTATTCCTTTACGAAAAAGTCCAATGGCATCGAACACCCCTTCAACGATGACAGCCTCTCTAGTTTTACGAATGCTGTCTTGGGCTAAATTCAAATTATAAAACGTACGACTTTTGTCGTAAATGAGGGAGTTCGGACTATTTATGTATTTTGCTTCTTCTGATTCACCAAGAATCCGTCCCGAAAAGGCAATCACTCGCCCACGAGTATCAATGACCGGAAACATAATGCGATTTCTAAAAAAGTCATAAGGATCTCTATTTTGGTCTTGTCTTTTGAGGAGTCCCAACTGTTCCCCTAATTTCACTTCAGCTTCTGTTTTAAACAAATCTTGCCGTAAATTTCCAAATCCAGGAAGTCCAAATCCAATTTTAAAAACCTTTAGATCTTCAGTATACATCCCACGCGATTCTAAATATTTGAGAGCCACTTCGCCAGCACTGGTATTTAAATTTCGTTGAAAGTATTCCAATGCTTTTTGGGAAACTTGGTAAAGGGCTTCTTTTTTTCGCTCCGATTCCTCTTCTTCCTTTGTTCTTTCCACAAGAGGAATTCCAGAATAGTCAGAAAGGATTTCTAAAGATTTGAGAAAATCTACCTTTTGGTAGTCCATTACAAATCGAAACAAATCACCGGATGCTTTGCATCCAAAACAATGGTAGAATCCACCTTCTGCGTTTACATTGAAAGATGGAGTTTTTTCATTATGGAACGGGCAAATTCCGACAAGATTTCTACCCATACGACGCAAAGGAACAAACCGGTTGATATAAGAATCAATGGAGACTTCTCTGCGAACTCTTTCTTTAAAACTTTGGTAAGGATTCACAGTATAACAGTATTAACTGGCGCTAAGTGCTTGTTTTGCGAGGGAGGATACCTTGGAGCCGTCTATATTTTGTCCTTTAAATTTTGCCATTACTTTACCCATCACCTTTCCCATATCCTGGGCCCCGTTTGCATTCAACTCCACAATGGCCTCGTTCACAGCCTTTGAGATTTCTTCTTCGGAGACTTCTTTCGGAATATAACGTAAGATGACTTCTGCTTCCTGAATTTCTTTCACTGACAAATCGGGACGATTGGCTTTGTCGTATTCGACTGCCGTGTCCTTTCTTCGTTTGAAATTGGATTTAAGGATCTGCATCACAGCAGTATCCGTCAGTTCGGAAGCACCGGTTTTGGTTAATTCGTATTGAATTTCTGCTTTGATGAGACGCAAAGTGCCGAGGACTGTTTCATCCTTGGCCTTTAATGCCGTTTTTAGATCGGTATTGATCGTCTCTTGCAGGGTCATTGGATAACCGGCTTAAAGATTACAGTTTATCTTTTTTAGCAAATAGTCTTTTCTTTTTGTCTCGTTTGCGTTTCGCTGCCTCGACTGCCTTTTTTTTGACAACACTCGGCTTTTCGAAGTATTCACGACGTTTGATTTCGCTCATGATACCTGCATTCGCACAATCTCTTTTGAACCTACGAAGCGCAGCCTCGATGGATTCCCCTTCTTTTAAATAAATCCCTACTTGTGGGGTCATAGACAAACAACTGTCCTTTTGTAAAAATGGTCTAGTTTTGACGGTATCGGAAACCGCCCTGATTTGTCAATTCAGCCGAAAAACAAATCAGAAATTTTCGATGAAAATGGAAGAAAACTGCGAATCATCCGCTAAAATTTCCCGGTCTATGGGAAAAATCTTCAATTTGTAATCCAAAATCAAATGTTTGGAAGGAAAGTAAAGGGATCCGAACCTGTGGTTTGCCCCATCGAGAGTTTCTCCCGGGCAAAATAGGAAATAAGACCTTGGGTTCAACTGGAAATTGAATTCATTTTCTTTTGTTTCTTTATGCAGGGTTGCCGTCACTTCCCTTAAGATCTCTTGGCTCTTGACGACTCCCAAAGGTTTAAAAAATGGAGAGAGATCCTGGAGGTGAAAAAAAGCAATCACTCCCGCTGGTACATCCGGATTGAGAGAACGGTCAATTTTTTTCCGGATTGGCTCTATGATGGTTGGAAAATCAAGAAGGTTCTTTTCTCGAAGAGAGATCCCTGTGGCACAAAAAGTCAAAACTTGGTTTGATAGGTCTTCCCAATTTCGTTTTGAAAGTTCTGGTTCAATTTCCTGAACGACAAGAACAAAAACTGGAACTTCTCCTTCTGGAAGACGCATGATATTGATTTTTAAATCCCTTCCCCCTTCCGAAAAACTACCAAGTACTTTAGGTTCCATAAAATCCAGATCCCGAACGAGAGCGCTCATTTGACCGGAAACAAGGTTTCTTAGCCATTCCTCTTTTTCTGTCCTGCCAAATTCATAAACAATTTCAGTGGAGAGATATACCCAACCCAAATGCGCACCGACACTGGCAAAACTAATGCCAAGCCTACGGGAATGGTATTCTGTCATTTGCATGGAGGGAGATGGACTTACATGAGTTGGATCTATCATCGGAATCTAGTTTTAGTATCGGCGCAGGCCTTGCCAATCAAAAGGAGAAAGGATTGCCCCTGGCGTTATGCCCCCAAAATGGAGTAAAAACAACTCGGGGAACCTGTGAACGCAACACCGAAACAAAAAAAACTTATCTCTCTATCGCAATTCATTCTAGAAGAGCAACTCAAAATCCCTCATGCTTCGGGAGAATTTACTGCCCTTCTTAGCCACCTCGTCTACGCCGCCAAAATTGTTGGTCGAGAAGTCAGAAAAGCGGGGCTTTTAGATGATATTCTCGGAGCCACGGACGATACGAACGTTCAGGGAGAAACCCAAATGAAACTGGACCAATATGCAGACAATGCCTTTAACCAGTCCCTAAAAATTTGTGGTCATCTTTGTGTCCTTGCCAGCGAAGAACACGAACACATCATCCCCATTCCTGGTGGATACAATATTGGAAAATACACGATGGCAATCGATCCTTTGGACGGATCCTCTAACATCGACACAAATGTATCGATTGGGACCATTTTCTCTATCCACCAAAGGTTAGAACCTAATTCCAAAGAACCTGGAAACGAAAAAGATTTATTACAACAGGGCCACTTACAACGCTGTGCCGGTTATATTATTTATGGTTCTTCCACAATGCTTGTCCTTTCCACAGGAAAGGGTGTTTCCGGATTTACCTTAGATCCAAGCGTAGGCGAATTTTTACTCTCACATCCCAATATGCAAATGCCCGAATCTGGGGACATTTATTCTGCCAATGAAGGAAATGCCTCCTATTGGTCTCCGGAAGTACAAGCCTACCTCCAAAAGATCAAATCCATCGAAGGAGGAAAAAAACCAAAAACAGCCCGTTATATCGGTTCTCTCGTGGCGGATTTCCATAGAAACCTTCTAAAAGGAGGAATTTTCCTTTATCCAAATGATACAAAGTCTTCCAAGTATCCCAATGGAAAACTCCGTTTGTTGTACGAAGCAGCCCCCATGGCCTATATCGCAGAACAGGCAGGCGGTATGGCGGTAACGGTGAAGGGAGAGAGAATCCTTGATCTGACTCCGAAAGATCTCCATGAAAGAACAACGCTCATTATTGGTAGCAAAAAGGAAGTAGAAGAATTCCTTACATTTGTTCCTAAGCCATAATTTTCAAAACCAATACAGAAATTTCTTTCAATGGAAATGATATTCTATTAGTTTTGGCTGAATTAAAAGATTTTAGGAGAGAACTTTCAATGAATAAAAAACTACTCGTTTTAATTCTTGGTGTGACTATGGCTTCTGGACTTGCATTCTGCAAAAAAGAAGAGCCAGTTGTTGAAGAAAAAATGGAATCTGTTGAAGATGCAGCGAAAAAAGTAACTACTGAAGTAGAGAAAAAAGTAGATGCAGCAGTAAAAACTGCAGAAGCAGAAGCTAAAAAAGCAGCAGCAGGCGCGATCAAAGACGCAACAAAAGACATTAAAAAACCAGCAGGTTTCTAATCATCTTTTTCTGTAAAAGAAAACCAACCGAAGTTTCGGTTGGTTTTTTATTTTCTAACTATCCGTATACTTAATCTTAGCATGCAGTTCTTCCTCTAAAGCACATTTCGGATAAGTTCCTACGTCGAGCGAAGTCCCAATATGACCAAAAGGGTCCTGTGGTGAAATGATTCTTAAGTCCCAACCATTCACAATCCAAGGGCATTGGTAATTTTTGTCTCGGCATAAAATTTGTGCTGCCTTTGGTTTGGGATAGGCCCAGGCCGAAGTTTGGAACTTACATTTGTTTTCGATTTCTGCAATGGTACGAATGCGTTTGATTGCTTGGTCAAATTCTTTGAATCGATCGATCATTGGATCCGCAAGATCCTTTCGGAAAAGTCCCTTCTCTGCATTGTAGGTAAACATCACGAGAAGTTTTTCCGACACATGTTCCTTATCAGAAGTAACCTTTAAATTCTCCATGATATAACGAGCAATTTTCAATGCATCCAGCGTGACTTCGGCAGTGTCATCAGCATACTCACCGGCCTCCTCTTCATCGTCGCTGGCATCATCTTCCATCCCACTACCAGCCAATAAATCTTGATTCAATTGGTGTTTGCGAAGGTCATCTATGTTTACTGTGGCAGGAACCACTCCTGGAATTTCAAATCCATTGGAACCATGGTTGTTGATCGCACTGATCACTTCTTCTGGTAGGTTAAGTTTTCTAGCAATTTCCAGTGAAAGATTTACCGCAGAAGTTAAAGAAGAACCAAAAAAACTTTGTTTATACAAACCTTCCTTCGATACTGCAATGTCAGCGCAAAGGCCAGCTAAGAAGCTGAACCGGTTGACCATCTTAAATCCATATTGTTTTTGGATGACCGAACCTAAACTCAAAAGACCAAAGTCAGCAAGATGATTAAAAAACTCTTTGTGATTGAGGAGGACACGAAAAAAAGATAAAGCCAGTGACTTGGAATAAAATGAATTTTGTATGATCCCCTTGAGACTTGCCATTCGTTCTGCATTCTGCTCATAAAGGTGAAAAATAAACTCGTTGGACCTGTCTTCAATTCGACTTAAGATTGCTTTCGAAAGGACCATTCGAAGCATCCGCATCAAGTCTTTGGACATTGCTAACTTAAAGGAAGGAATGTAGTTTCCCTCCATACCTTCTAGTTTCTTTAAAACGTTTTCCTTGATCGCCACTTTTTCTTTGATCAGAATACTACCGTTTTTGTCGACGACTGGTTCACTAAGAGATACAGAACCTAACAAATCATAATCAACAGCAAAATTTTTAAATTCATTGAATTCTAAGAATTCAATTCCCGCATTCGTAATTTTCATAAATGTCCTAAGGAAACTGTCTTCTACGATCCTTCTGAGAGCAAGATTTTTGCTTTCCTTCTGCGTCTAAATAGTGTAGTTTTTTAGTCGTTTTGGAGGTTCTCGTTGGTTTCTTCTATCCCAAAAGACTCACAATCAGTGAGCGAGTTGAAAGAGTTCTACAGACAAATGGTACTTATACGAAAGTTTGAGGAAGCCGCTGCCAAAGCCTATAGTGTAGGAAAGATTGGCGGTTTTTTACATTTGTACATCGGCCAAGAGGCTGTGGGTGTTGGTTCCATTGCGGCCCTTACACCGAATGACTATATTGTTTCCACATATAGAGACCACGGCCATGCATTGGCAAGGGGACTAAGTCCCAAACCTCTGATGGCAGAGTTATTTGGAAAAGGAACGGGTATATCAAAAGGTAACGGCGGTTCGATGCACTTTTTCGATCGTAACGCTCATTTTATGGGTGGGCATGGAATTGTGGGTGGCCATATCTCTCTTGCCGCTGGGATTGCTTTTGCTTCCAAATTTAAAAAAGAAGATTCGGTTACCATTTGTTTTTTCGGAGAAGGTGCTGCCAATATTGGTTCCTTTCATGAAGGTTTAAACCTTGCTGCCATTTGGAAACTCCCGGTTGTGTTTATTTGCGAAAACAACCATTATGCGATGGGAACCCCCGAATACCGTGCTCTTGCAGTCAAAGATGTTTCCGTGAGAGCTTATGCTTATGACATGGCTCGGGATCATATCGAAGGGGATGAAGTGAGAAAGGTAAGAGACCATGTCCAAGTGGCTGTAGAACGAGCAAGGCGCGGTGAAGGACCAACTCTTATCGAAGTTTCTACATATCGTTTTCGAGGGCATTCGATGTCCGACCCTGCCAAATACAGAACCAAAGAAGAATTGGATGCTTATAAAAAGAAAGACCCTCTCATGCGTGCAAGACATGAACTAGAATTAGGTGGGATCAAAACAGAAGAATTAGATAAAATGGATTTAGACATCCAAACACAAATTGATGAAGCTTATCAGTATGCAGAGACTTCACCAGAACCTCCCCTTTCCCAATTACACAAGTATGTGTATGCCGAGGATAAATAAATGGCCATCCTAACATATAGAGAAGCACTCAACCGAGCCATGGTGGAAGAGATGGAAAAAGATCCATTGATTTACCTGATGGGAGAAGAAGTTGGACATTACCAAGGAGCTTATAAAGTTTCCCAAGGAATGCTTGATAAGTTCGGAGAGGAACGTGTGATCGACACCCCTATTTCCGAAAATGGATTTGCCGGGATTGGAGTGGGTTCGGCAATGGTCGGCCTACGTCCCATCATTGAGTTTATGACTTGGAACTTTTCTCTTGTAGCCATTGACCAAATCATCAATTCAGCAGCTAAGATGAATTATATGAGTGGGGGACAATTTCCCATGCCGATTGTTTTTCGTGGTGCCGGTGGTGCGGGAGGAAGGCTCGGTGCCCAACACTCGCAAGCATTTGAATCGTGGTATGCACATTGTCCTGGACTTAAAGTCGTTTGTCCTGCCACACCGAAGGATGCCTATGGCCTGCTCAAGTCATCCATCAGAGACAATAACCCCACAATTTTTATCGAATCGGAAGTGTTATACGGTTCCAAAGGAGAAGTCCCGGAACAAGAATACACAATTCCTTTAGGTCTTGGTGAAATCAAAAGAAAAGGAACAGACATCACACTTGTGACTTGGTCAAGAGCCCTTGGTTTTGCAGAAGAAGCCGCAGCCATCTTAGAAAAAGAAGGAATCTCTGTGGAGATTGTGGACCTACGCAGTTTACGCCCGTTAGATGAAAATCTCATCTACGAATCGGTCAAAAAAACAAACCGCGCTGTGGTTGTGGAAGAAGGATGGCCAGTCGCCGGATTTGGAGCCCAGATTGCTTACCTCATCCAAAAAAATGCATTTGCTTACCTTGACCATCCAGTAGAACGAGTCACACAAATGGATGTACCCATGCCTTACGCTGCCAACTTAGAACGAATGAGTTTGCCCAATGCAACAAGAGTTGCCGATACCATCCGAGAGATGTTACAGTAGGAGAACAAACAATGGCAAAAATTCAAGAAATGACCCAACTTTCTCCTACGATGGAAGAAGGTACCATTGTGAAATGGTTGAAAAAAGAAGGAGATTCTGTTTCTCCCGGTGACATCATTGCTGAAGTAGAAACAGACAAAGCGGTGATGGAAATGGAAGCCTTTGAAACAGGAGTGATTTTGAAAATCCTACATACCGAAGGCGCCAAACTCAAAGTAGGTGAAGCCTTGGCTGTGATAGGAAAACCCGGCGAAGATGTATCAACTCTCCTCGCAGGAATTCCACAAAAAAGTGCATCGGCACCAAGCCCATCCACACAAGCAGTGGCTTCGAAGGAAAATCTAAATCTAACGCCTACCGCTGCCAAGGTAGAACCGGTTGCCGTAGGATCTCCAACAAAAGAGAGCCCTTCCACAAGCGTGCTACCCCAAACACAAACTCCTAAAGAAAATGGAACTAGTGTGGGAGTTTCTCCAAACCGAGGAGGACTCCGTGTCCTTGCTTCTCCTTTGGCTAAGTCCATTGCCATTGAAAACGGAATCGATTTACACACTGTCATTGGAACAGGACCCGAAGGTCGGATCACCAAAAATGATGTACTGGATACATTAAACAAAGGTAAGAGTTCCCGGTCATCCTCGGTCGGACCTTCTCGTGCCGATGAAGTGGTCACCTTAAACGGAATGCGTAAAACCATTGCCAAACGTTTGACCGAATCCAAACAAAATCTCCCCCACTTCTATTTGAATGTGGATGTGAATGCAAAAGCAATGGAATCCTTTCGTTTAGAACTCTCGGAATTCCAAAAACATTTGGACCAAGAATTACAAGTGAAGGTCAGCCTAAACGATATCATAGTGAAAGCCACTGCCACTGCCCTAAAGCTTCATCCTAAAGTAAACGCCAGTTTCCAAGGGGACTCTATTTTACAATTTGGTCGAGTGGATGTAGGGATTGCCGTTTCTTTGGATGGAGGATTATTAACACCTGTTATCCGTAATGCAGATGGGAAATCCATTTTAGAAATTTCTCGTGAGGTAAAGGAACTAGCCAAACGAGCTCGCGAACGAAAACTGAAACCCGAAGAATTTTCCAATGGGACCTTTACCATTTCCAATTTGGGAATGTATGGGATCAGTCGGTTCACAGCCATCATCAATGAACCAGAAAGTGGAATCCTAGCAGTTGGATCTGTGGAAGACAAACCGGTTGTGGAAAACGGGGCCGTGGTAGCAGGCCGGGTTTTGTCTCTGACCCTTTCTTGCGACCACCGAGTGATCGATGGTGCCGTCGGGGCCGAATTCCTAAGAACCCTAAAAAGTCTTTTAGAACAGCCAAACCTTTTGGCGGCTGTGATTTGATTCTTTAGTAGGTGAGGTGAGTTTTAAGCAGCGAAAAAATCGGCACTTTGGATGTCAGCGACGGGAATGCGCACAACACCACTCGCTAAATTCCCGATCACTACATCGTCCATCATTTGGCGGTTTTTATCGAGTTCAATGCTTTGTCCGTCTTTGAGGTGAAGAACGATATCGATTCCTCGGTAGTGGATGTATCTTTCGAGTGTACTTTTAAATTTGTGAGCTTTGTCCATCTGGTTTTGTTTCCCTTATCTTTGTAACTTACAAAGGGTATCGTACGAATTTATGAGACCTTTAGAAAATTTTGTCTCATTACGTAAGTTTTTTTTGACAGTATCAGGAAACCGGGAGAATTATGTCACATGAAGCCTGAGAACAGTACATCCGCCACACCTGGCGTACGGAAAGCCGCCCTCCTCCTTTTATCCCTTGGCAAAGAAAGAGCTGCCGATGTTCTGAAACACCTAGACGACTCCATGCTCGAAGCTGTGATTTTGGAAATGTCAAAAATAAGATCCATTTCCAAAGAAGAAAGAGAAGTCATCTTAAAAGAATTTCATAATACCATTGAAGATTTGAACGAAACCACATCTGGTGGCCTCTCCACTGCCAAATCGCTTTTGGAACATACCGTGGGTGCAGAAAAAGCCAATGTGATCCTAAAGAAGATCCACAAAGAAGAAACCAAAAACGATTTTGAATTTCTAAACCAAGTGGAACCAGGTGTTTTGCAAGGGATGCTCGGAACCGAATCTCCTCAAATCATTGCGGTCACCCTCTCCCATCTGGATCCCAAAAAGGCCGCTGATGTTTTGAAACTTTTTCCCAAACCAGAACAGGCAAAAATTGCCGTAAGACTTGCCACCACATCCAAAACCCATCCTGATGTGATCCAAAACATTGCACGAATTTTAAAGAAACGATACGAAGAAAGAGACAAACAAGAATATTCAGAAGCTGGCGGTGCCCATGTTCTTGCGAACATTTTGAACTTTATGGAAAAAGGTGCTGAAGAAACCATTCTTTCGGAACTAGAAGAATCTTCTCCAGATGTTGCCGACCAAGTCCGTGAAAAACTCTATACCTTTGAAGACATCCTTTCTCTCGATAACAAAGAAATGCGAATTCTCATCAATCGTTTGGCTGATGATACGGCGATCTCACTTGCCATCCGTGGTGCAGGAGATGAAATCAGGAAAAAATTCCTAAACAATATGAGCCAAAATAGGTCAGAAGATATTTTAGATGCTTTGGATATGAAACCGCGAGTCACCTTACGAGAAATAAACGAAGCGAGAAGTAAGATTGTACAAGTGGCAAGAGTATTAGAAGAAGAAAATCAGATTCTATTTAAGAAAGAAAAAGAAGAATATATTGAGTGAAGGGAAAAACCGATGGCGGAGTTGACGGGGCTCGAACCCGCGACATCCTGCGTGACAGGCAGGCACTCTAACCAACTGAGCTACAACTCCATCGGAATAAAAACCAAACTATAGAATCGACTCCGAGAGTCAACACAGTTTTCATTTGTTTTCTTGCCTTTCGTTAGAATTTTTAGAATCTGGCATTGGTTCTATGCAAATCGAAGAAAAAAAAGCCAAAGACCTTTTCCAGGATCGTATCTTTACCCTTTCCAATTTTTTATCTGTGTTTCGGGTGTTGTTACTCCCTTTTTTTTTCCAAAGTACATATGCCTATGCACATGATCCGGCTAACTTAAGTGCATTTTCTGCATCAATCTTTTATGCACTTGCCGCAGTTATCAGTGATTACCTCGATGGACTCTTTGCTCGTCTCCTCCATCAAGAAACGACTCTAGGTAGATACTTAGATCCAGTTTGTGATAAACTTGTAACCCTCGGTGGACTGTTTGTGGTGACCATTCATTTTGATTTTCCCAGTTGGATTCTCATTGTATATTTTATCAGAGAGATCCTCGGAGTATGGCTTGGTGGGTATTTGTATTTAAAACGAGGTTTGCAAGGCCGGCCTAACTGGTGGGGAAAATTTGGTGTAGGTATTGTGGCCGTTTCTGTGATTTGGTATATGTCGTTACCTTACTTTTTAAAATTTGGTGCTCCTTATTCTTTTTTACTCCATCCTGTGATCTCGGCTTATGTTTTACTCTTTGTACTCAGCGCAGGTGTTGTCGCTTATATCCTTCGGTATTGGAATATTGTTTTTCATCCAGAGGCCATTGAGTTAGATCCAGAAAATAAAAAACAGGCAAAAAAATACCAAAAAATCTAATTTGATTTCTACTTAAGATTTCAATTGTTAAAACATTAAAAGTTAAAAACAAAAAACCAAAAGTAGAAATCAAAATTGTTAATAGTTTGTTATTAGTCTATTTATTTCAAAGTTCCAGTTCTCTTTCTGCGAAGTAAATACCACTCATACAAATTTTGACCAGTTTCTGCCCAAACAAATTCCGCATAATGGTAGTAAGCACCATCAGCTGCGTTTATTGTTAGCGCTGAATAATTTTTTGGATTCTCATATACACCCTTTGCAATATCAGCCGGCATTTCTGTTATGGCTCCTGTGGCAATGTGTTTGTATTTAGTGAGTATTTTTCCATCCGTTGTTTTGGCTTTTGCATCAGTAATTTCAAGTTTTTTCATACCTTTGGATTGTAGGTAAGAAAGAAATTCAGGTTTTTTTTGGGATTTTCTAGCCTCGGCCATTTCCCAAATGGCATTTTTTCCAGAATTATTATAAACGTTTACATTGGCCCCTGCTTCAACAAGTACCTTTACCAATTCAAAATCAGCGATACGAACTGCATTCCATAAAGCCACGTCAAAGTCTGGTGCAAAAGTATATTCTCGATATCCTGCTATATTGGGATTGGCTCCTTTTGCTAAAAGTAATTTTGCAATTTTAGCATTGGCCACTCGATCAAGAGCAGTCCGTGCACCCCAACGAAATTTCATTCGGAATGGTCCAATTCGGTCTGTGTAATCACATTCTTTGGATCGATTGTCAACTTTGGCACCTTTATCCAGAAGAAGTTTCACAAGACCTTCATCACCTTCCATTGCAGCAATAGTAAGCGGGTGAAAACAGTCGGAACCTTGGTTTACATCAGCGCCATCTTCGATCATTTGTTTGGCTTTGTCGAATTTACGATCTTCAATGGTGTAGGGCAAACTGGAACAAGAGACAAGTGCCCCAAAAAGAATTAACGGTAGGAGTTTTTTCATTGTTTTATCATATAACAAAAAACAATTAAACAAGAATTAAATTTTAAAAACCTAACAAAAAAAATCGAACCAATTGTATACAATTCAAATCGCAAATCCGATTAAGAACTTTTCTTTTTCGATTTTAACTTTGATATTTTTTCAAATTCTTTCAGTTTTAATTTTAAAATTTCCAAAGCTTCTTTTAAGACAGATTTACCATTTTCTGCATCAATTTCTTGCACAAACCTAAGTATCATTCCGATCGTATGACTAAAGTAGAGAGCAAATGGTCGAACTTCAGTTTCTTTAAGATTTGGCAAACAACGAACCGTAGTTTTGACAATGAGATCGGCACTTCTAAAGGTATCACGATTGTCTTCGGTTACTAATTCTGGGATTGCCCTGGCCCCAGCCCAAAGATTGGCAAGCGCCGGATCCTTTTGAAAAATAGAAATGAATTGTTTGAATGCTTTTTCAGCAGCGACTTCTAATTCTTCGATGGTTCGAACAGGTTCTAAAATTCTTTTAGTTTCGTCATACAAGGAATCATAATATTGATTCATGATTGTTAATAACAATGCGCTTTTCCCTGGGAAATATTGGTACAAGGATCCAATTTGTATTCCTGCAGTATTTGCAATTTCCCTCATACTTATCGCATCAATTCCATGTTCACCAATCAAATTTTTTGCCGTTTTCAGAATGAGTTCTACTCTATCTCGACTTCTGCTTTGGACTGGGATTTTCAACTCTAGACCCATACGAAAAGAAGAATTCTTCATCCCTTAATTTGCACTTCTTTTTTTCCATTATCACCCAATTTGAACTTGACCAATTCTAAATCATGAGCATTGCTCACTTTTCAGAGGGTATGTATGGAAAGTAAAAATCATGGTAAATCCGATTCTTCAAATTGGATCGATAAGTCAGATACAATATGTATTGTAGGTGCAGGTCCAGCTGGGCTTGCAATGGCGAGATCGTTGTTATATAAAGGAATTCCATTCCTAGTATTTGAAAAACATAACGATGTTGGCGGTATTTGGGATATACAAAATCCAGGTTCACCAATGTATGAAAGTGCACACTTTATCTCTTCAAAGTATTTATCCAGTTATTTTGACTTTCCAATGCCCAAAGAATATCCGGACTATCCGTCCAATAGACAAATTTTGAACTACCATCGAGACTTTGCCAAAACCTTTAACCTCTATCCTAATATCCAATTCAATACCACTATCAAAAACATTGAAAAACATAAGGAGTTATGGCTTGTAGAAACGAGCTCGAATGAAACGTATTTATTCGGTGCCATTATTTGTGCAAGTGGTATCACTTGGTCACCTAATAAGCCAACCTTAGAGGGAGCTGATAGTTTTTCGGGAGAAATTCTACATAGTGTAAACTATAAATCTCCAAATTTATTTAAAGGGAAAAATGTTTTAATCGTTGGTGCTGGAAACTCTGGTTGCGATATCGCTTGTGACGCCGGTGCAAATGCCAACCAAGCATATATTAGTGTTAGAAGAGGTTACCATTTCATTCCGAAACATATATTCGGACAACCTGCAGATGTGTTTGGAGATGGTGCTCATTGGATACCAAATTGGATATCCCAATTGATATTTGGTAAATTGTTGAAGCTGATCGTCGGTGATTTAACAAAACTTGGTTTACCTGCCCCTGATCATAAAATTTTCGAAACCCATCCCATCATCAATGACCAACTCCTGCACAATCTGAGACACGGTGACGTAATTGCAAAACCCGATATTCAAAAATTGGATGGTGATTATGTTCTATTTAAAGATGCCTCAAAAGAAAAAATCGATTTGATCATCCTTGCCACGGGTTACAACTGGTCGATCCCGTACATGGATTTAAAATACTTTGAATGGAAAAATGGAAGGCCAGATCTATACCTAACTTTGTTTAACAGAAATTACGAAAATTTGTATGCTCTAGGATATATGGAAACAGATGGTGGTGCCTACAAAATGTTTGATGAAATGGCAAACTTAATTGCATCTTACATTGATTCAAAGCGGAAATCGAATCCATCAGCCGTTCGATTTTCCAAATATATAAAATCTGATGCGCCTAAGTTAAACGGAAACATTCACTATCTAAATACTGGCAGACATTCCGTTTATGTGAACCAAGTCGCATATAAAAATTACAGAGCAAAAATTCAAAAAAAAATGGGATGGAAAGAACTCAAACTCGGTCAATTTAATTCCTTAAAAATAACAAATCCATTGGGTATCAAACCAGATTCAATTACCACAAGAGGCGAATCAAAGTGAAGCCGAATCATAAATACGCTTTGATCACGGGAGGGGGCGGTGCCATCGCGGAAGCAATTGCCCTTAGATTAGAAAATGAAGGATACCAACTGCTTCTTTCTGATATTAATTTAGAGAAAATGACAAGAATCAAAGGGCTTTTGAAAGGAAATCCAAAGTTTTATGTCTGTGACCAAACGAATCCTGATGATATCCAAAATTTAGTTCAAAATATCCAAAGAGACTGTCCACAACTTGATGTATTGATTAACAATGCTGGGTATACAAAAGAAGGGCCATTTACAAACCAATCATTGAAGGATGTAAATAGGCAAATTTGGATTAATTTACTAAGCCCGATTCAAATCATTCATGGAATTTTGCCACTCATGCTAAAACAAGGCAGAGGGTCAATAGTATCGGTGGTGTCAATCGGTGGTATCGTCGCTTTAGCCGATTCATCTATCTATTCTGCGGGCAAATTTGGCCTAAGAGGTTTTTTAACGGCACTGTATGAAGAACTAAAAAATTCCAATATAAAAGTTTCTGGAGTTTATCCTGCTGCTGTAGACACACCTATGCTTTTACATGAAGCATTGAACGGTGGAACCGTTCTCAATTGGATCAATGCAGTGCAACCTCCTGATGCCGTTGCAAAAGCAGTTCTCCAAGGGATAAAAAAGGGAACTGTGGAAATCTACGTACCATATTCTGATGGGATCGTTTCAAGACTCGTAGCTATTTTCCCTTGGCTTATGGGGAAATCATCTCCTGTTCTCAAATGGTACGGGGAAATTCAGAAACAAAGGTGGTTAAAGTCAAAAGGGATCAATCAAATAATCAACTGATGATTTGCCTATTCCAGATAGCAAAAATACTTAGAAATAGTCATTTGTCATGAAATGTTGGTGAATGGTACGTTAAATAAGGTTGTCGAAAGTAAGTAAATGAATGGGATAATAGTTCCAAAACCAAATCAAACAATTCGGTGGCTCTATTATCCCAATCTTATGTAATTAACGTCTTTTTTTCTTTCTTGCTACTTTTTTCTTAGCAGCTCTTTTCTTCTTAGCCGGTCTCTTTTTAGAAACTGATTTTTTTACTTTTTTCTTCGCTGCTTTTTTCTTCTTTGCAGGCTTTTTCTTAGCTGCCTTTTTCTTTTTTGCCGGTTTCTTAGCTTTTTTCTTCGCTGCTTTCTTTTTTGCGGCTTTTTTCTTCTTAGGAGCTGCTTTTTTAACCACAACTGCTACTTCCGGAGCAGGTTCTTCTTGGATTTGTGGTATTTCTATTGTTTCGTTTTCTTCCATACATGTAACCTTATGAAGATAGTATCAAATCTTCCTTCTGGAAACGATAACAAAGCTTGGATTATTAAAAGTAAATTCATTTTTGTGATGAAGAATCACACAAAACTAATTTATTTAAAAATGATTCTATTTTAGTGAGAATGTTTGTAAAAATTCAACTACATACCCATAAAGTTACCGAGTCAAATTCACCTAACCCCTAAGATACGAATTGGCTCCAAACTTTGACTCAAGTGGTTCTGTGATTTTGCAAACGTAGGATTTCTTTTTTGTATTCTTCTGCTTTATCTAGCCGTTTCGACTTTTGATACAGTCGACTGAGAATCTTAATCACGGGAATTACCTCCGGTTTCCTGCTGTAGATCCTTTCCGCCATGTCAATGGCATCATCAATCAAACTAGCTTTTGCATATTGTATGGCACCATCAAAGATCGTTTGTAGCCCGGATGGGTGGAGATTTGAAAAATTCTCAGCGGCACGGCCAGCTTCAGCCGGTTTCTCCAATTTACGATACACTCGGTGCAGTAATTTCCATACTGCTGGGTCAGAGGGATGGCGGTCAGCATACTGAGTGAGCAATGGGAGAGCCTCCTTATCTTGGTTTTTCTTATGAAGTCGGATCGGCTCTTCTAAATGATCATTTCTCTCCCTGGAATCTACTGGAGTTTGAGGATGGAACCTTATGCTCAGTAAAGAAAGATCATCTGTTAATTCTCCGATTTTTTGGAGACGTTCTCCCAAAGTTTCAATATTCCCAAGACTAACTTCGGCATGTAACAAAATCGATGTATGGTCCATATTGATCACACGGTTGGTATCTGTTGTATTTCCCATACTTAGATCATCTCGCCCATCCGATCCAATGATGATGGTATCCCCCGGACGAATCCAACAGGTTTCTATTCTTGCTCTGTCTTTTAGCATTCCCAATTTAAAATTGGTAGCTTCTTCAGATAAAAAACTAGCCTTTCCGTCTCTCAATCGTATCGGAAAGGGATGTTCCGCATTGAGATAATACAAAAACCCATTTTCTTCATCCACTAAACCAAGTAGGAGCGACATGGACATCGAACCTTCGAATCCCTCAAAAACATCATTCAAATCGTTGAGAGCTGTATGTAACCACCGTTCGGGATAATATCCGGAAAGAATTCCTTCTCTGTGGGTTCGTTCGACTAAAGCCCGAAAGGCAGTCTCAAACACAAGGACTCCGCCTGCACCTTGCATAGACTTACCCATCGCATCCCCATTCGCAAAAACAAGGTAACTGCGGCCACGAAGAACAATTTGATCTGCAACGCAGATATCTCCGCCGAGTTCATATTCTCTATTTTTGAATTGGAATGATTTCTTTTGTTTGATATATGTTTGGATCTGAACTGTTTTCGAACGAATGCGAATCCCAGAAAGCGGACGAGTGAGTAAAGAGGTGAGATAATAATCGCCATCTTGTTGGTATTTCAAACGACTCACTTCTCCGATGGCATCTTCGTAAGAACGATTGAGAGTTCGTAACATCAGTCCAAGTAAAAATAAAATGGAGACACCGGTGATCAGAAAATCTTCGCTGCGAGCTTTCTCCGAAGAATAATCAAAAAACCATTCAGGATGAACAGCTTGGATGTAATTCACTCCAAAGAGAGATCCGACAAAAAATACAATTGCCATCCAATCAAACTTCTTTCCAAGGATGAGCATATTCAATACAAGGATCGGAGCAAGTAACATCACATTGGCACTGACAATCCCACCACTATATTTGATTTGTAAAAATCAGAGTTTGATGAAAAAAATTTATTTCCTGTCTTTTAGATATTCAGGTAAGTAGGATCGTAAATAGGCGACTGCTGCCCTTCCGGCTTCGCTCACCATTTCTTCTGTAATCTCCCCCCCTTCGCGAAAGGAAAACCGAAAGACGGAATCGATGATCGAGACAGCAATCCCAACCTTACGTGCTGCCTCCGGCCAATCAGGAAGTACAAATCGTTCTGACACTTGTGACAAAGCAAGTCCAGCGATTCTTTCATCCAAAGCCTTTCCAATGTACATGGTTTCTTCGTTTCGAACTCCATAAACAACACGAACCAAGGCCGGGTCTTCTCGAACTACAGCAGCCGCTTCTTTTGCCAGAAAATGTACATAGTCCTGCCAAGTCTCAAAGACCGAAGTGTCTACCTTGGCCAATCTCTCGGAGACAAGTTCAGAATGCACCAAACGAAGACCAAGATACAATGCTCCCATATTGGGAAAAAAATGATACGCAGATGCGCGTGGAATGCGAGCTCTTTCACAAACCTTGGCATAGGTAATGGATTCCGGTGATTCCGTTCGCAAGAGCTCTCGCAAAGCTTGGACAAGGACCGCAGGGCGTCCCAGGTCATCTGCTTTTTCCCGGTGAGTTTTGAATTGTTTTTGCATTCTTACCGACAAGTGCCGAGTTTTTAACCAAATTCAAGC
The DNA here is from genome assembly GCF_004368965.1 of Leptospira meyeri. Classification (NCBI taxonomy): domain Bacteria; kingdom Pseudomonadati; phylum Spirochaetota; class Leptospiria; order Leptospirales; family Leptospiraceae; genus Leptospira; species Leptospira meyeri. The sequence continues at coordinate 691,097 of NZ_SORO01000001.1, forward strand.
AAAAAAAGAATAAAAAACCAAAAAATAGTCGACAAATGCCCAAATCGCAGAAAATTCTAATCGACAGATGTCGGGTAATGATTTCGCCCGAGACAGGAGACGAAAGCGATGAAAGATTCAAAAATAGAAACCGTAAGAAAGGCAATGCTTTCCGCCTGTATCAAGTTAGCTGATCTTGGTTTTTTAGCAGGGGTCGGTGGAAATTTAGCTGTTAGGATCGATTCGGAACTGATGGCAGTCACTCCTTCGGCAACAGATTATTATACAATGAAACCAGAGGACCTTTGTATTTTACAAATCAAAGACTTAAAAATGGTGGATGGAACGAAACAACCAACAACCGAAAGTGGAATTCATGCTTCTTTTTTTAGTCTGAGACCAGAAATCCAAGTGAGCTTACACACGCACCAACCACTTGCCAGTGCGGTTTCTTTACTGGGTTTGGACTTAGACATTGAATCTAGGGAAGGAAAAAAACACATAGGAAATTTTGTACGAATTGTATCCTATGCTCCTTCTGGCACTTCCTTTCTTGTCAAAGCATTTCGAAAAAGAATTATCAAAGAAACCAATGCATATCTTTTGCGTAACCATGGTTTGGTTTGCGGAGCTTTGACTTTGGAACAAGCAATCGCAAGTGTAAAGTTATTAGAAAAAGAAGCTGCTCATTTTCTAAAAACAAGAATTGAGAAAAATCCAAATTTATCCCATATGCCACAAGAAATGAAAGCCCAGTTAATCGAAGCTCTCTAAAATAAATTTGCGAATTCAACCTAAGGAAAAAAATGAAATCGACTACTACTAAAAAACAAAATCCAAAATCAGAAACACAAACTGATGCAGAAGAAATAAATCAATTATGGCACCGCTTAGAATCAAAAGGTTTATTACAAACTCATAAAGCCGATCTTTCCTTTCGTCTTCCGGGCAAAGGAAGTTTTCTTCTCATCCATAGAGGAGAAGGAAAAAAATCAAAAGTAGAAATAGGAGAATTCCCGATTCAAAATCCAACCTCTTCCTTAAAAATCCAATCAAAAGACGAAACCACTCTCAACCAAATTCGTTTCCATGCAAGTTTGTATTCTTTAAGGTCTGATCTAGGAGCCATAGTTTCCTTTCAGCCAGAGTGGAGTTCTTTACTAAAGACATTAAACCATCCTCTCCCATTGGTATTCGATGAACAGTGTCGCCAACTTGGTGCACCAGTTTTTCCTATTCCCAAACGAATTGATGGAACCGTAGAAACAAGTTCCATTGTCCTCAGCGGTGCCAATGCATTTTTGGATGAAGACGCAGTGGTCATCACCAGTGTCACACGGGAGAAAGCCATATACAACTGTGAGTTGATTGAAAAATGTTCGAAAGCCTATCTTTTAGCACATTCCACAGGAAGTCCGATCCGAAACATACCTTGGTGGGTACGTTTCATCGCCAAAAGTAGACTGATCAAAGATGAAAAAAAAGCAAGCGCGGCTTATGCCCGCGGTGAAAGGCCAACGGGCTTTAAAGCTTACTAACACTAGTTTAGTGTATAATATTTACGAACGAATTCCTAAGTAAATATCAAACTGGCAATGGTTGGGGTCTTTTGCGTTGGCACCGTAAATTTCCAAATCAGTTTTGTAAGATCGATTTTTGCGGTATTTTTCTTCCGACCAAATTTTTTTCCAGGTATTGATTCCTATTTTTGAAATTGGGCCCCACTCTGTGGGAACTTGTATATAATCAGATTCAGAAACACTTATGGCTGTTAAGTGAGATGGGAGGGATTTGGCAGAGCCAACCTTCGCTCCAATTAAGATGGTGTATTCTCCGTTTTGGTCCGTTTCAAATTCTGTATAAGCCACAACAATTTCGGAAGGTACCAAGGGGTCTGGAATCTGGGAAAGAATCCCTTCTTCCCAAAACCTTTGCCAAAGTGTGGCAATTTTTCCATTTCCAGTCATTTCTTTGGCATTGGAAGTTCGTGCTGTTATCCCAACAAGGACCATTGATTCTAAATGAATTTTCTGTGTTGAAGTTTGTTCCATAAATAGATCCTAACCCAAACTGGATTTGGGTTCTTGACTATTTGTGCTTTTTGCTAAAGAGACTGGGAAAAAAGAATTTACTTAATTGGAATGTAAATTTCCGATTCTGGATTCGTATTCGATTGGAACCTGTCATCGAATAAATCAAAATCATCACTAAATTCTCTTTCGTATCCAGTATTTGGCATCCAGGTTCCATAAATGTACTTCCAGCCACTGAGGATGTCCACGTTCGTATTTCCAGGAACAGTAAAAACCATATACTTTGCTGGTTTCAACTTATGTGTTACGAATCCGGAAGGAATCTTTGTCTCCTTTGTTACTTGTGCCCCAATCAAAACATCAAAATTTTCCGCATAGTCCCAGTTAGTATAAATACCGATTAACGATTGATTGAGTCGGTTCTTGATAGGTTCCATAAATCCGCCACCGATAAATTCCCCCCAGAATTTAGGAATATCGATTTCATTTTGGCATTTTTGCATGGTGGTTCTGTAAGTTTTTCCAATAAATGTGATTTCATTTTTTGTCACAATATGAGTTTTGATTTTAGAACCATCAATCCGAATCCCATCACGTAACAAATCTACCTCCAACTTAGAAAAATTTTTATGTTCTAACTGGTTTCTATATTCAGAAGGATTGTATCCATATTCGGATCGAAAGGCACGAAGAAAAGATTCTGGAGTTGTGTAATGGTATTTTAATGCAATATCAATGATCTTATCTTTTCCTAAAATTAAATCATTCCCTGCTTCAGTAAGACGTCTTTTTTTTATATAGGTATAAACAGAATAACCAGTAACATACCGAAAGATCCTTTGGAAATGCCATCTGGACTGAAAGGCATTTTTGGATACATCTTCAGCACTAATATCTTCTCTTAGATTTTTTTCGATAAATTCAATCGCTTGTTTGATATGGTCATAATAATCCATTTGATTTTACATCATTTCAAATCCTCTTTTTTCTGGATTTCTATTTCTTCAGGCCATTGGTTTTTGATCTCAAGAATTTTCGGTAAAACCGTAATGAATTTTTGGACTAAAACAGGATCAAAATGTTTTCCTGATTCTTGTTTTAGAAAATCAATGGCAGCATCAACTTCCCAAGCTTTTTTATAAGGCCTTACCGTCGTTAAAGCATCAAATACATCGGCAATCGCAATGATCCTTCCTTCCAATGGAATTTTTTCTCCTTTCAATTGGTATGGATATCCCGTCCCGTCAAATTTTTCATGATGAGTAATGGCAATGGACCTAGCTAATTTTAAAAGACTTGAATGATGATCCCCGATGATTTCTGCACCGATCTCTGGATGGCGTTTCATAATTTCCCATTCTTCTGGACTTAGTTTTCCAGGCTTTTGAATGATGTGATCCGGAATTCCAATTTTTCCGACATCGTGCATCGGGGCTGCATTGAGAATTTCTTCAGCTTGCTCAGAACTGTAACCAAAAGCAAGAGCTAAAGTTTGAGAATAATGGCTCATACGAATCACGTGCATTCCTGTTTCATTATCTTTATATTCAGATGCCATACCTAAACGTTGCACAATCTGCAGTCTGGTTGTTTTTACTTCGTTTACATTGACGAGTGAAAGATGGTTTTTGATCCGAACTTTTACGATCGGAGGACTTACCGGCTTTGTGATATAGTCAACAGCACCTAACTGAAATCCTTTTTCTTCATCTTCAATGTCATTGAGAGCTGTCACAAAAATCACGGGAATATATTTAGTTTTTTCATTCGATTTTAGAATTCTACAGACATCATGTCCAGTCATCAGAGGCATCATCACATCAAGCAAAATGAGTTCCGGTTCTTCAGATATGGTCAGTTCTATTCCTTTGTTTCCATCTTTTGCAAACAAAAGGTGGTAGTCATTCTGTAAAATTTCATTGAGTATTTGTAAATTTGTCGCTTCATCATCAATGATCAAAACCTTCGGTTTATGTTTTTTTTCCACTTTACGCTTCTCCCGTGATTCGAAGTTTTAAGTTTTTTAGTTTTTGGATTGTATTTTCAAAATCAAATTGTTGAATAAATGATTCAATTTCTGAAATAGAGTCAGAAAATTTTGTATCAATTAACAAATTGTATAAATACTTCCATTCTGTTTGGTCGACTGAACCTTTCGAAAAAGATTCGATTAAATTTTCTATTGCAGAATCCAAACCATCTTTTGAATCCAATGGTATCTTTTTGGTGAGTAGCGGTGAATCTCTCTTTTTCTTCAATTCCACCTCAAACTCTGTTAAAAACTTTTGGTAAGATTCTTCAAAAATTTGTTTTAAGTATTCAAAATCTTTTTTTGTCAATGTTTCGCTATGTAACTTTATTTCCAATCCAAGTGCCAATTCAGCTATGGAATTGATCCCTAAATTCGATGAAACACCTTTGATTCGATGAAGAAATGCTCTTTTGTCGCCTAGTGCACCAGGGAATTCATTTTTTTCAGCAAACTCGCTTCGAAAATCAGAAAAGAATCCATCTAACATCAAAATATATTTTTCCAAAGAACCAAAAAGGAGACTTCCCCTCTTTGTTTGAAAGAAATCTAATTCTTTTAGATCTGAGATCGTATTAGTTTTGAAGGTATTTTTGTTCCCAAAAACTTTCTCTATTTCAGAAAACAAATCTTGAAGATCAATAGGCTTCGAAACAAACCCATCCATCCCCGCATTTTTAGCCGAAATCTTATCTTCTTCGAATACACTTGCCGATAGTGCAATGATAGGAATACGTGAAGAACCTTTTTCCTCATACTTGCGAATTTGTCTTGTCGCTTCCAATCCATCCATTTCTGGCATTTGGATGTCCATTAATATTAAATCAAAAGGTTTGGATAAAAATAGATCTAAAGCTTCTTTTCCGTTTCTAGCAATCTCCACCTCATGACCGTTCGATGTCATTAGAAGTTGAATTAGTTCTACATTTTGTTTTACATCATCAACAATGAGAATTTTTGAACTTGGTAAATCCAATTGGATCTTTTCATTTAACTCTAGAACTGGAACTCCCTTTTCCAAAGGAAGTGAAAAATAAAAATCAGTCCCAACTCCAAGTTTACTTTCGACCCAAATTTTACCTTTCATCAATTCAACTAATTGTTTGGAGATTGTTGTTCCAAGCCCCGTCCCGCCAAATTTTCGACTCATGGAAACATCGGCCTGCGTGAAAGGATCAAAAATTTTTTCCATTCGATCCTCTGCGATACCAATACCTGTATCCTGGATGTGGAACAATACTCCCGAGTCTTTTTTAATAATTTCTAGTTTAATCAAACCTTCTTTAGTAAACTTAATCGCATTGCCAAGTAAGTTTGTTAAAATTTGACGTATTCGTAAACTATCGCCTTTATAATAATCTTCTAGGTTGGAATCCAGGTGAGTTTGGAATTCCAAACCTTTCTTTTTAGCTTCCATACCCATAGCCGAACAAACTTGATCAACAAGCGAATATAGAGAAAAATCAATAGTTTCTAGTTCGACTGCTCCTCGATCCAATTTTGCTGAATTCAAAACATCATTTAACAGACGTAATAAGGATTTTGCAGAATTTTTGACAGTCTCTAAATGATTTTTTTGATTTCCTAACAAATCACCAGCAAGTAAAATTTCAGTAAAACCGATGATGGCATTCATAGGAGTTCGGATTTCATGACTCATATTCGCCAAAAAAGTAGTTTTGGTAATTGCAGCCATTTCAGCTTTTTCTTTGGATTCGATCAGAGCTTCTTCGATCATCCTTCGATCAGTGTTGTCTAAAATTACACCATCCAAAAATTTGACTTTTTTTTCTTCATCGAATACGGGACCACCATATTCCAAAACCCAACGAATATCACCAGACTTCTGAATGATACGATAGTTTAAAACAAATGTATCAGAGGTATCGATTGCGTTTTGAATCAGATTGGAAACATGATTTCTATCTTCAGGATGAATGATTTCTGAAAAACTAAGTTTTCGATTCGGTTCCAAAAAATCCTCTGCTGGATATCCAGATAGTGTAAGTATAGCATCGCTCATAAAAACTGAAGTCCAATGTTCATCGACTAAACACCGATAAACAACCCCTGGAATATTTTGAATGAAAGACTTTAATTGTTCTTCATTTTCTTTTAGAGCGTTTTCAATAATGATACGTTCAGAAATGTCACTAATCAAACCGACAAAGACATCATCTTGAGGAAGTTTGGTATGTCCAATTGCCAACCGGATCGGAAACGTTGTTCCATTTTTTCGAACGGCAATGGTTTCCCTTCCGACACCAATGATTTTGGCTTCCCCGGTTTTTAAATAATTGGAAAGATAATGATCGTGTTCTCTTTGAAAAGGATCCGGCATGAGTATCTTTACATTTTTACCAATAATCTCTTTTGCTTTCCAACCAAACATTCGTTCCGCAGTCATATTAAATTCTTGGATAATTCCTTTGGTATTGATCATTACGATGGCATCAGCTGCAGTTTCAATAATGGCACGCAATCTGGATTCGCTTTTTAATAGGTTTTGAAATAGATCTTTATAACTAATGAAAGCAATTGTCACGACTGCTGAACCAATGACAAAAATACTACCAAATCCGACAAGGGCAGCCAAAAACAGCTGATCTGAACTTGTTTTATCCAAAACCTGACCAGGTTCTAAAACAAATCGTGCTGCGGCCATTCCTGTATAATGCATTCCTGAAATTGCGCTACCCATTACAATTCCACTAATCAAAGTTAAATATTTTGTTTTTATTTTTAATTTTGAATCTTTTAAACGGAATTGAATCAAAATAGAAAGAATCGCAAGTGAGATCGCAACAACGAGAGATATCAAAAATAAATAAGGATCATACATGAGTCTTGGCCGCATTTCCATTGCTGCCATTCCCATATAATGCATAAATCCAATCCCTGCCCCAACAATAATCCCCACAGATATTAATTCTTTACGTGTGATCTTCTTTTTGTTTAATGTTTGCAATGCGAAGTAAGAAGCAAAAAAACTAGGAAGAATCGAAAGTATAGTTACTGATTTATGGTAAGTGACTTTTGTACATAAATCAAAAGACATCATCCCAATAAAGTGCATGGACCAAACCGCTCCACCCATTGATAAACTAGAAGTGAATAAAATGGCTAAACGAGAAAGTCGATTCTCAACGTTTGAAAAACGACTGAGCATATAAAGAGAAATCCAAGAAGCAAAAATAGAAATAAAAATAGAAAGAGAAACCAACCAATAATTATACGTACCTTCGACAAAGAAGAATTGGTCTGCATTTAAGATAAAAAAATGTTTTAGAAATTCGATCCCCATCCCCGTCTCCCTACTCCGCCTAAATCCTATCATTTATTTAAGGATTCTTTGGATACCAGGTAAATTAGATAGATTCTAAAACAAAGGTTTTTTTTCAGTACTATCACTAAAGGAAAGGGAAATAACCTTAAACAATGGTGAAAGTTGTCGTGGTTTTTACTATTGTTCAAAACTATAGATTGCTATGCCATAACATCAAAGAAATGGATAGAAATTGATTCGAATATACGAATTTACTAAATAACCAATATAAAGAGATACATTTATTCATTTTTTTATAGAACAAATTAGAGCAAATATTACGATTCTATTTGACTTTTACTTTTCAGTTGGTCCTAAAACCATTCAAAAGATCCAGGTCATCAATATTTTTCAAAAACGATAAATATACCAATCAGTCCACCTTTAATCAAATTCATCTAACAATGATTTATATTTTTATTGCTTATGCCGCTAACCTGAATATGTTTTGGCCATGGATCAAATTCTAAAAAATAAAAACGCTATTGTTACCGGCGGTGCTCTTGGAATCGGAAGAGAAACATCCCTATTACTCGCCAAGAAAGGGGCTCATGTCATTGTATCTGATATCAATCTTACAGAAGGAAAGAAGGTTGTCGCTGATATAGAACATTTAGGTGGCTCAGCTGAATTTATCAAATGTGATGTCACCGTTGAAGAGGAAATCATAACACTTGTCGAAACATTCAAATTTAGAAACCAACGATTGGACATTATGGTAAACAATGCAGGTATTGCCAACAAACCTACATTTATGCATAAGGTGACAACAGATGTATGGAACCGTTTGATTTTAATGGATTTAACAAGTGTCTTCTGGTGTCAAAAATATGCCACAAAACTTATGCTTGGTGACCGTATCGGTGGGTCCATTATCAATGTTGCCTCAATCGCAGGACTTGGTGCGTCCCCTTCTCTTGGGCCTTATTGTGTAGCCAAAGCAGGCGTGATTGAACTGACAACCACAGGAGCCTTGGAAGTGGCACGATTTGGTGTTCGGATCAATGCAGTTTGCCCTGGTTGGACAGAAACAGCAATCCTCGATGTAGCAGGAGAACGGGGAAAAGAGGCTATGGAAAAAAATATTCCTATGGCTAGGCTTGGCAAACCATCGGAGGTGGCAAACCTTATTGGATTTCTAGCATCAGAAGAATCAAGTTTCATTACAGGATCAGTATACCGTGTGGATGGAGGAACAAGGAGTTAAGGGTTTTATGAATTTAACCACCCCCGTGAAAGGGATGGGAAGGGCTTGGTCTGACGAATGTCAGACGGGAGCGTGAGCGCACCCCGGACCAGCCCGGGCCCCGAAAGTGGGTAGAATTAATGTCTTATTAAAAAGAATATTATATTAATTGACTACAATGTCTTTCGGGGTTTCACACAAGAAAGGCCCGTCTTTCGCAATCAGGAAATCGGATTCATGATTCAATCAGATAGTATCTTTTGATTTCGTCTATGTAGAAGGGGTCAGTTCTTTTTTTAAGTCTTTCATCAGCGTGCGAATAGTCGTTTCTTTATCTTTTTTGACCGCTCTCATTCTATCTTTTAGCTCTTTTGGAATATCAAAATACTTTTCAGCCCATAGATGAATTTCCACTAAGATAGGTAACAAATCGATACCTTTATGTGTTAGTCGATATAAAACTTTTGCTTTACTTTCAGGATGATCTAATTTTTCGATCAGACCATTTTCCTCAAGCGACTGAAGCCTGGACGCCAGAATATTTGTCGCAATACCTTCTCCTGATTTCAAAAAATCACCATAGGTGGATTTTTTATGATTCATGAGGTCTCGGATAATGAGAAGTGACCACTTATCCCCCCAGATATCAAGGGAACAACTAATGGGACAATCGGATCTTTTTTGATTTGTTGGCATATTTTTCAAAAAATTCACTTGCAAAATAAAAGCAGTTTTCGTTCGCTATACTTGTAAATTGCAAGTGAATAATACATAGTTCGCAATTTTTAGGATAAAAGGCAAGGATAAAATATGAAACAGACAATTCTCGTTACAGGTGCTTCTTCCGGAATCGGACTTCAGATTGCTAACAAACTCCATAAGGATGGCCACACCGTGATAGGTACAAGCCGGAATCCCAAAAACCATTCCTCAAAGCTCCCTTTTAAAATGATCGAATTAGACATTACCTCGGATAGTTCCATCGAATCCTTTGGAAAACGATTATTTAACGAAATTCCAAAACTAGATGTTTTAATCAATAACGCTGGATTTTTAGTTTCCGGTCTTGCAGAAGAAACTTCGATTGAATTAGGGAAACAACAATTTGAAACCAATTTTTGGGGGACTGTGAAAATCTCCAATCAGCTGTTACCTTATTTTAGAAAACAAAGATCTGGAAAAATCATTACTGTTGGATCTTTTTTAGGACTCATTGGACTACCAACAGTCGCCTACTATGCCGCTTCCAAACATGCATTGGAAGGTTACTTTAAGGTTCTACGTTTCGAATTAAGAGACTTTAACATTAATGTAAGTATGGTAGAACCAATGAGTTTCCAAACCAATATTGGGAATAATGCAGTTCGTTCTGATTTGCAAATTGAAGATTACGATGTACTCCGTAAACAAACGGCGGCTTTTTCTAAAAATGCCTTCAGTAATTCGCCAACACCTGAACCTGTTGTGAAAACTGTTGTTAGTATCATTGATGAGAAGGATCCAAAGTTTAATTATCCTGTGGGTCCAAGTGCGTCCTTTATACTTACCATGCAACATTATGCATATAAATTATTCGAAGGTTCTATCTTAAAAAAATTGCGTAATGCTAAATGATATTCGTTCACAAATAGGTAGTTTATATGAAAGCATATACGATCAATCGCTATAGTAAAAAAGGCAAATTGAATCTAACGGATGTACCTGAACCAATCTTAAAAGAAAATGATGTATTGGTTCAGGTTCATTCAGCAGGAATCAACTTATTGGATTCTAAAATCAAATCGGGGGAATTCAAACTGATATTGCCGTACAAATTGCCCCTAATTTTGGGTCATGATGTAGCAGGTAGAATTATTCAAGTTGGTTCGAAGGTTCAGAAATTCAAAGTAGGAGACGAAATATATGCAAGGCCTAAGGATTTTAGAATCGGCACTTTCGCAGAACGGATAGCCATTGATGAAAGTGACGTTGCAATCAAGCCAACTCACTTGACGATGGAAGAAGCGGCTTCCCTTCCTTTGGTGGGACTGACTGTTTGGCAGGCATTAATCGAAAAAGCCAATCTCAAAAAAGGACAGAAAGTATTGATTCAAGCGGGTTCTGGTGGTGTTGGCACATTTGCGATTCAATTGGCAAAATATTTGGGTGCCACTATTGCCTCCACAACCAGTGAATCAAATTTTGAACTAGTAAAAAGTCTTGGAGCGGATATCTTAATCGATTATAAAAAAAACAACTTTGAAACCATACTCAAAGATTATGATGTGGTATTAAACAGCCAGGATGGACTCACACTCCATAAATCGTTGCGGATCTTAAAACCCGGCGGAAAACTCATTTCCATTTCAGGGCCACCGGATCCGAAATTTGCAGAAGAAACAAACTTATCTTGGTTTTTAAAATTTGTGATTCATATGCTTAGTCATAAAGTGAGAAAGGAAGCCAAAAGGCTAAAGATAAGTTATACTTTCCTATTTATGAGAGCAAATGGAATTCAATTAAATGAAATCACTTCTCTCATCAATGAAGGATCCATTCGTCCGGTAGTGGACAAAGTATTCCCTTTTTATCAATTGAACGAGGCTTTGGCATACGTAGAAAGTGGCCGCGCGAAAGGGAAAGTTGTTGTAAAAATAATTTAAGCACTTACCCTTTTTTTGGTATAGGGTTTTCTCTTTCTTTCGAAAACGACAAATTCGTTTCATCGGAATGGTGGTTTATATTCATAAACAAGAAAATGGCAAGACCAAATCAAAATAATTTAGTATTAGAATGAACGATCTTTTCCAAATTATCTGGTTTTTGCCGTAATTTTTTTCCTACCGCATTATTTCGAATAAACGACCAAGTAAACTGTCTTGAGTTTGCATGGTTTTGGAATTGGCTTCATAGGCGCGGTTCACTTCAATCATATCCACCATCTCTGTCACCACAGAAACATTGGAAGCTTCCAGATAACCTTGTAACACTTGTGGGGCGAGAAGATCAGGGAAAGCTGTGGGTTCACCGGATTCTGGGGTGTCGGAATAAAATGAGTCCCCTTCTTTGTCTAGGTGGCGTGGGTTTTCTACAGTGCGAATCTTTAATTTGTCGAGTAGAACCGGATCTTCGAACCTGTTTTCGCTAAAGTTGGTTCCATCTTTTGGAGCAGTACCGAGTTTGGCGTTGATATAGATTTCTCCATTTTCTTTCACAAGGAAATTTCCTTGGTTCACTTGGATGGGGCCTTTTTCTCCGAGAAGAGGAAAACCTTGCGGGGTCACAACAAATCCATTTTTATCCAAAACAAAACTCCCACTCCGAGTGAGGCGTTCCCCGCGATTGGTGAGGACAGAAAAAAAGGCAGGTTTTTCCATACCGGGTTGGTCTTGGACCATCAAATCAAAAATATTATCCGTTTTTTTCACAGCGCCTTGTTCAAAGCGAGTGTAAACCTCGTTCACTTCGGCACCAAACCCCAGTTTACCGACAACTGGGGAAGTATCAAAAGAACCCATAGGAGTTTTTCCAATCCCATCTTCTGAATAACGATGGAGTAACATTTCGGGAAAGGTTTTGAAGACCGTGGTATCTTTTTTAAATGCAGTTTTATCCACATTGGCCAAATTGTTGGCGACCACGTCCATTCTCACTTGTTGGGAAATCATCCCATTGGCACCAGTATAGAGTCCTCGTAACATAACTTTCCTACCTATCATTTCTTTCGACAAGATCTGTCGATTCCACAAGAGAAAATGCGACATAGTCAAAAAAGAGTTGAAGTTTTCGAGAAAATTCGAGAGAAATGAAGGACATGAAGTTATCCATTGGAAACCTCCCCCAGTCGCTTACCGAAGAAGCCCTCGAAAAACTTCTTTCTGCTCATGGAAAAGTGGAACACCTCCAAATCAAACGGGACAAAATCACCAAGGTATCCTTGGGATATGGAACGGCGGATATGGCGGATGCTGATGCAGCCAAAGCAATTTCTGCTCTCAACGGAAAAGAAATCGAAGGAAAGGCAATTGTCCTAGTCAATCAGGAAGAACTTACCAAGTCGCAAAACGAAGCTGCAAAAAAGAAAGGAAGTCCTGCTGTTTCCAAACCTACTTTTGGCAGAAACCAAACTTCTGGTGGTGGGAATACAGGAGTCCAGAGGAGAGGCGGGTCTCGCGGTTCGTAAATGAGACAACTGACCGGCAGTTACCTCTCCATTGGAGCTGGAGAGAACCAAATCCCTCTCATTCGGGCTGCAAAAGCTAGGGGACTCAAAGTCATCTCCGTAGACACAAACCCGGAAGCACCAGGACTTGTGGAATCAGATATTCGTATATTAGAATCCACTCATGAATATCGAAAAATCCTCCATGCCATGAGTCGGGTACCCCTTCCCTTCAAACTGATGGGAGTAGGATCCAGGTCATTCGGAAAAGCAGTTTATACAGTTTCTTATTTAGCAGAAAAATTAAAACTCCGGGGGAATCCCAGGGAGACTGTGAATTTGTTTTTGGACAAAGAAAGGTTCAAAAACTCCGTTGGGAAATATGGAATTCCCCTCCCTCCTTCCTTACAAACGAATTTACAACCCAAAGCCAAAGAAAAAAAAGTAGAACTCACGTATCCACTTATCGCTAAACCAAAAGAAGGTTCTGGAAAAAAAGGAATCACTGTTTTGGAGTCCGAGTCAGAATTCAAAAAATTCACACGTTTGAAAACAAGTGAAGGTTATCTTTTAGAGCCATTGGTTTCAGGGGATGAGGTTACGGTCCTTGGTTTTGTGATCGCCAGACGATTTTATTTGATCTCCTTAACAGACAAGATCACTACCGAAAAACCTAACTTTATTGAGGTGGCACATCTGACTCCATCCCAACATATCGATATGGCAGGGGAAATCAAAATGATTTGCCAGGCCGTTGTCACTGCAACTAAACTAAAAACGGGACCTTTTGTTGCCGAATTCAAAATTACTAAAAATAAAGAATGCCTCCTCATCGAATCAGCTCCAGAAGTGGGTGGAGAATTTTTAGCAGATGTTCTCATCCCAGAGCATTACGGATACAATTACTTTAATGATTTACTTTCTGTCACCATTGGTGAAAAAACTAGGCCAGGTTTTCTAAAAAAAGCGAAAGATGGGATCACCAAATCAGCTTTAGTCTTCACCCTACCCCCGGAACGACAAAAAAAAATGGGGGAACCCGTTTCCTTGGTGGCAAATACTGGAGAAACGATTTTTTTCCAAAAACAATTAGTCGCAAGTGGTGCGACTTTAGATAAATTAGAAGGCAATCACAAAAGAACCCAAGTGTTTGGAATCTCTACTAAACTCCCCATTTCCACCAAAGATTGGTTAAACTCCATTTTTGAAAGAATCAATTCATGAAAAATGTCTGGGATGAACACTATGAAAGACCAAAATCAAAATTGGCCTTTCCTGATGAAAATTTAGTTCGTCTTTTATCTAGGATCCAACCAAAGAACCGGAATGCTCTCGACTTTGGATGTGGATCGGGAAGGCATTCTTATTTACTTCAAAATGAAGGTTATGTGGTCACTGGTTGTGATACAGCCAAAACCACCATTGATCTGTTAAACGGGGAACCTTCTTCCATTCGTTTTTTACACACTCCAGATTCCAACCTACCTTTTTTTCCAAAAGAATTTGGACTGATTGTGAGTTGGGGAGTGTTTCATTACAACAAACGAGAAGAGGCAAAAAAACTCCTTCTCTCCTTATATGAATCACTTGAAGACGGGGGTTATCTTTTGGGTTCGATCCGAGCCGATGGAGATACTCATCTTGGCTTAACGCAAGGAAAAATGAACCTAAAGGACTTAAGCGGTGGTTATGCGGAAACCTATTCTCTCGAGGATTTAAAATCTTTTTTATCAATTTTTTCAAAAACATCGATTGGATATTCCGAAAGAACTCCACTGGGAAAACTAGAAGAGCGGATTTGCCACTGGTTTTTCCTTGCTGAAAAATAATGAATGAAAAATTTTCTTTGTCTGAAGAATGCCCACTAGACCAAACCTGCGACTGGGAACCGCTTTATACTACGACTGGAAAATATTCAGGTTTGTCCATTGTTGAATGCAAACATTGCAAACTCCAAACTCTCTTTCCTCGCTCAAACCAAAAAGAACTTTATACCAAAGATTACTACCAAGGCAAGGCGGATTACACTTACATAGACGAAAGAGAACATAAAAAATTTTTTCAGTATGTTTGGAAAGCAAGAATTCGTAATATCAAAAAGTTCATTAAAACTGGGAACTTTTTGGACATAGGATCCTCGTTCGGGGGTTTTTTAGAATCAGCAAAAGAAGAAGGATTTTCTGTTCAAGGTGTTGAGATTTCAGAGTATGCTTCCAGTTATGCGAATGAAAACGGAATTCCTACTTTTAATGGTAATTTGATCGAAGCAAGATTTCCAAATGGACATTTCAATGTGATCACGATGGTGGAAGTGATTGAACATATCGAAAATCCAAATTTATTTTTTAAAGAGCTCACTCGTATTCTAAAACCTGGTGGCTTACTTCTTTTACAAACCGCCAATTTTGACGGATGGCAAGCCAAAACAGAAGGTCCGAACTACCACTACTATATGCCTGGCCATGTATTTTATTACTCCGATACCATCCTAAAAAAAATATTGACGAACCTTGGTTTTAATCGTTTTGTATCGTACTTCGGAGTGGATTTTCCATTATATGCGAAACTACAAAAATCAAGAGGTTCCTTTCAAAACTGGAGGGATTACCTCCAATGGTTTCGTATTTCGTATTACCATTTTAAATCCAAATGGAAACGAAATGGATTTCCGATTACTTCAAGTTACGTTTTGTACGCTTTTAAAAAATAGGTAACCCCAATGAATGACTTCACCCAACCACCTTTGCTTGTACGACTCACAACGATTCCAGAAGAAAAAGGTTGGAAACGAAAACTCATTTTAGGGATCCGAGTTCTCCTTGTCTCGATTCACCGGTTTATGAAAGATGATTGCCTCATCATTGGATCAAGTTTGGCATATACAACCATTGTTACCCTCATCCCCACTCTCACAGTGGCCCTCGCCCTCATCACGGTGGCTTCGGGAATCCAAACCAGGCAGGGGGAAATGGTGGATGAAATCAATGCTTACCTACTTCGTAATAATATCCAATTTGATATCACACCATATTTGGAAACTTTGACAGATATCATTTCGACTGCTTCTCAAATTGGAGCGGTTGGATTTGTTGTTTTTATTTTTTCCGCAACAGCTGTATTAAGATCTTTAGAAAAAGCTTTCCATATCATATGGAAAATTGACCTTCACAGAAACTTTATCAATAAGTTTGTATTTTATTTCTTTCTCATCTCATTTGGCCCTCTTCTCTTTGTTGTCGGTAAAAATATCACTGATAAAATATCAGATTCGGTTCGACCTCCACATTTGAAGTCGATTGTTTCCACCAAACATGGAGAACTATGGGTAGCAGGTGAAAAAGGAAATATTGGTAGTATCAAAGAACTTAATCAATCTGTATCTTTTATCCCTAATTCTAGTATTGATTTTGAAAACATGCTTTGTGTTGACTTTGATACAGTAGAAACAGGGACCTGCAAAAAACCAGAGATCTCAAAAGAAAATTTTTTCCGAATTCGTAGCGTTGGAAATACTCTTTTTTCCATCTCAGAAGAAGGAAGTTTTCTTTATTCCAATGATTTAGGAAAATCTTGGAAACTTCATTCACTCAAAGGAATTGCTGTTTCAGATTTTGGTGCGATTGATTATGACACTTTGTTTATCCTAACAAAGGATACACGAACTCTTCGTTACGAAATTGGAAAAACCCTAAAAGAAATCAAAAGATTCACCGATCCTGCCATCACTCCCATTCGGATTCGTTTTTTTTCAGACAAAGATGGATTCATTTTAGATCGTGAAGGAAGGTTGTGGAAAACTAGCGATGGAGGGATCACTTTTTTCCCACAGGAAATCTCTCCTAAACCATTAAATGACATTGCGTTTCTCAATCGTAATGTTGGGTTTTTAGTAGGTGACAGTGGTGCTGTGTTCAAGACCGTCGATGGAGGTTATACTTGGACAGACTTAAGTCATAGAAAGTATTCCTACGAACGTGTTTGGGTTTTTGCATCTCCCAAAAAACAAGATTATGATGTTTATATCCTCACATCACTTGGTGACATTCTTTTGTCTGAAGATGAGGGGGAAAATTGGTCCACAGCGTATAAAGGAAAAGCCGGGATGATCTTAGATATGGTCCTCCTTTCCAAAAAATCAAAAGAAACTGCGGAAGTCCTAACAGATGGATCGGAACCTCTGGTAGAAGAAACTGTGGAAATTGAAACAGAAGAAGAAGCAGAAGCGAATTCCCAAAGCGAAAGTATGTTAGGTTTAGTGGGTGTTGGGGAATTCAATAAAATCATTCGAGTCGAAGAAGATTCAAAAGGCCAAACCATTTGGAAAAAATACCAAGGGGGGAAAAGATTCTTTTCTCTTTATTCCATATTCCAAATTCTCTTACCACTACTCGCTCTTTGGCTTTTCTTTTTGTTAATTTTTAACATCATCCCCAATACAAAAGTGCCGATCAAAGCATCTTCAATTGGAGCCGCAGTGACCGGGATCATTCTCATCATTTTCTTTTGGGGGTTTATCAATATCTATCTAACCTCATTCACGGAAAAAACGATGATTGTGTATAAGGCTCTTGCAGCAATCCCCATTGCTTTACTTGCCATTTACTCCATCTCACTCATCATTTTATACGGAGCGGAAGTCACCGCCACTTTACAATTCCCCGACAGATACATCCTTCCCAAACATCCGTTCGAAGATATTGATAGTAATCTGTCATATGAGTTTTACAAAACCATCCAGGTGTTGGCCCTCACCTATGTCCACCAAATGAAACAAGGAGAACTCATCAAACTTTCAAGCTTACGAAAAACACTTCTGATGCCAGAAAAAGATTTAACTACAATTTTAGAAAAGTTAAACGATGCCAAGCTGATAGAAATGACGGAAGACAAACGAGTTGCTCCTGTAAAATTAAAAGAGCAGATTGATTTAGTAGCTTTATACGAACAAACTTCTAGTTTTAAAATTGGGGCACCGAAAGAACTAAATAAAATTTCTCCAAAACTAAATGAAAACCTCAGTCTGTTAGAAGAGAAACTAAAAGAAGAGCTTAAAAAGATTTCGTTTAAAGATTTGGTTTAAACGAAACTAAATCAAACAAAACAATTGGTTGGTTTTGTTTGATTTAGTGATATTCGCAGAGCGATTTAATTTAGAAATAGGGATTTTTTTTCACCGGTGGAAGAGAGGCAGACATTTGTTTGTAAATCTCTTCCGCAAGTCCCATCGATTCGTTTTGAGAAATATTTTTAGCATACTCATCATAAAGCATATCTTCAAAAATCTCTTCTGCATAACCACCATCGATCATTTTCTCTTTGTGAATTGTGTTTTTCATTTCTTTGAGCATCATCTTCACAAAAACAGATTCAAATTCCACGGATGCGTCATAAAGTTTTTTGCGATAAGGATCTTCTTTGATCTCCTCACGAATGTTTTGCGGAACTCGGAGGGATGAGGAACTCACCTTTCCCATAATTTCTTCATGAGTTTCGAGTAAGTTTTGAAAATCCGACACACCGTCTTTTTTAGGTGGTTTCATTTCATCCGAATAGGATTTCACCCGGCTTAGGATAGATTCGTCCAGGGAACGGCTCAGGCGATTCGAATAGTCTTGGATTTTATGAATGTCCATATTATGTCTACTAAATCTATCGGCAGATTACCAAATTACTGAATCACAAGTTCCGCTTTTAAGGCCCCTTGTTTCTTTAAGGCCTCCAAAATGGAGATAATGTCCCGGGTGGAAGCTCCCACCTTGTTCAGAGCACCCACCACATCCGAAACTTGTGTAGTTTCTTTTAAAACAAAAACAGATTCTCCTTTGCCTTCCTCTTGGATGGGAAAAAAATACCGAGCCTTGTCTCTACTAGCAATTTGAATGGAGAGTCCTTGTTGGGATATGGCCACTTCATCGATAGCGATATTGGCCCCCATCACAATGGTTCCCGTTCTTTCGTTGATCACCACGCGAGCCACCGGTGAAGAATTTACTGTTAGGTTTTCTAACTTAGCAAGAAAGGCCAAATCGAGTTTGGGTTCTCCTGCTGCCATTTCCCCACTAGGATTTTGGCCGGAATTTTTTAGTGGCAAGGGAACAAGGACTTCGGTCGGAGAAACCACTTCTGGAACCACAGCAAGTTCCGCAGTAATGGCATCCACTATCGCACCCATCGTGGTATAATCTTTTTCTAGAAGTGTGAGTTTCACCGATTTAGTCACAGGGGCATTGGGAACCGATTTTTCTAAAATGGCACCCATAGGAACAAGCGCTGTATTGGATCCTGATTTTTTATCAGCCCCACCTCGTTTTTTCTCTTTTCCACCAAACGCAAGTACGCCGGAAGCAACGGCAATCGTTTCTCCATTCCCTGCTTTTAAAGGAGATTGTAAAAGCACTCCTCCTTCAAGAGAACGTGCATCACCGAGGGAAGAAACCAAAACATCAATTTTATCCCCCTCCTTTAGGTTGACAGGAACATTGGCAGTGATGAGAACGGAAGCTGTATTTTTGGCATCTCTTAGGTTCTTTTTGGTATTTACACCAAGACCAGCTAAATAATTTTGTAAAGCCTCTTCGGTGAGTGGGTTTTTTGTATCCCCTGTGCCATTCAGACCCACCACCAGACCAAATCCAGTGAGTTGGTTTTCACGAACCGCATCAATGCGCACCAAATCTTTTAGTCTCGTTTCTACTGCAAAACTGGGGAGAGTGGCAAAAAGGAAAATTATAAGTGCGAAAAAGAGATTTCCTAAAAATCGAAAATCTTCTTCTTTGAACTCTAGGTTTGATATATTTCGATTCAAAACAGTCATTGCCACTTACTCACTTTCACCTAAGAGTCGTTTGATATTCTTTAAAATGATTTCTTGTTTTTCTTGTTCAGATAGTTCTGCTTTTTCAGTTACAGTTCCATCGGGATTTGTGATTCTTTTCATTTGGACATTGGGATTCGTTAGTTCTTTTGGATTTAGAGTTCCTTGGTATTCCACTCTTAGGTTTGCAATCAAATCACTCGAAATAAAACGATTTTTGTCCAAATCTTCTGGAGAAATTGTACCGGACAAACGAAGGTTAATTCTTTCTTCTGATAAATTAAAAACCTTACTTCCTTCCAGTTCCAAGTTTCCTGTTCCAGGATCGATGCCAGTAACAAGAACTGCCATGACTCCCACAACTTTTCCTTGGGATTTCGATTTTCCTACTTTCGATCTCATATATGTGGAATTCGAGTTATAAGCAGGAAGGTCAGGAACTAACTTTTTATCGGGAACGGTTTTGATATCATTATCAAAAGTAGCTTTGTATTCAGACTCATATTCCACACGAAGTCCGTTTTTTAAAACCACCTTTACCACAGTTCCTGGTTGTATGGTTTTGGGATAAGAATAAGGATCTTTGTCTTTCCAAAGAGAATCCGCAGCCAAAAGAGAAAAATCGGAAAAGAAAATAGATACGACAAATACCAAGAGATAAGAGAGGGAAATCGACAGAATATTTTTTACTGTATCTTCCGACGCACCAATGGATTCCAAATCCAAATGCAAACACTCTTGTCGAATCAAACTGGAATGATTATTTTGTATGGAATTTTGATTCTTCATCATCGTGTATCGACCCTAAATTTCTGCAAAAAGGCAGATCCCTTCATTTTGGACTCTAGCTCTTATGATTTTTTGAGAAATCAGATTGAGGACAGGGATTTCATCGCCACGATTTCCTGAGGCAAGTGCTCTTGTTTTAATTTTTAATAAAAGATTTCCTGTCGTATACACAAGCTGAACCTCTTGTCCCCTTTCAATGGTGTGAAGGGTACGGACTTGTTTTTTTTCAATGGTCATGTCACTAAGAAAAGCATTCAGAGCAGTTTTCCCAACAGGACTTTCTTCCACATACTCGCGGTTATGGTCTGCTGTAAAAAAAGAACGGATTTCTACATCTTTCTCAGTTAACACTGTTTTTGCCGGGATTTCTCTCGTAGTAAAATAAGCGTTTTTCTTTTCTTCAATTAAGAAAGGAACAGATTCCGAATGAACCAACTTTCCATCAAAATAATAATCCAAGGGAAAAAGGCGTTTCCCCGCATGGAGGGTACGACCAGTGTTACGCCAAACAAGTTTGGTTCCTAAGATAGTGAGTAAAGAATCTTTTTCAGAACTCAACCGAAACAAATCTCCGTCTTCACCGATTGTTTGTTCCACAGATTCTTTTAAGTTTTGCCAAAGAGAACGTTCTAAATCTTTCTTTGAAATGAGAGTGGTTTTAGGAAGCAAAATCCCCTCTTTTCCCATTACTTCAAAAGAAACAGATTCTCCCGTCTCTGTTATTTCTTTCGCATAACGAGAATTTAAAACATCCACCAATTGTTCCGGTGTCAAAACTTTGGGTGATTGTAAATTATGAAATAGTACCGGGTTCCAATTTCCTTTCCAGTTGGTAAAATCTGACAAACGAACTTCCCCTCCACCCACAATGGTTTTGGGTTTTAGGTAAAGCCGAAAATCTTTTTCCTTTGCCAAAACAGGCAAAGATAGAACCAAACTAAAAAAGATAAGGAACCAAACTCTCATTAACGTTTCAAACCAATTGCCGTTGAAAGCATGTTATCCGATGTTTGGATGGTTTTGGAATTGGATTCGTAAGCTCTTTGTGCCACAATCATATTCACCATCTCTTCTACGATTTTAACGTTACTCATTTCTAAAAACCCTTGTAAGACACTTCCGTATCCTTCTTGCGAAGGCATCCCTGGAATTTCAGGACCAGATGCGACCGTTTCTCGAAATAAGTTTTTACCAACGGCTTGGAGACCCGCTGGGTTCACAAATCGGTAAAGTTCCAATTGTCCAATGGTGGTTGGACGGATATCGTTTCCGATTTTTACTGTTACTTCTCCCTCTTCAGAAACCATTAAAGTATTGAGGATGGCATTCTCTGGTAAGATGATAGGCGGTTCGAGTAAATAACCGTTAGAAGTAACCACTTGTTGGTTGGAATCAATTTTATAGGATCCGTCTCGTGAATAAGAGAAGGTTCCGTCGGGCATTTGGATTTTGAAAAATGCCATCTCACCGGTAAGGGCAAGGTCTAGTTTGTTTCCAGTAGCTTGGAAAGACCCAATTTCGAATAACTTTTGTGTGGCGGCAACTTTTACGCCATGACCCACATTCACGCCAGTAGGAATTTCGGAAACAGAGGTGGCTGGAGTTCCCGCAAGCACTTGGTGTTGGTAAACTAAATCTTCAAAGTCCACACGGTTCTTTTTAAAACCAGTGGTGTTTACGTTCGCAAGGTTATTGGCAACCGTATCAATATGGAATTGTTGGGCAATCATCCCGGTAGCACCGGTCCAAAGGGATCGCATCATAAAAAGGCACCTCTACAGCTTTCTATCGGTAAAGCCCGAAAAAAGCTAAGTGTCTTTTTTTCTAATTATGTCTTATTTTCCAGTGCTCCCAAATCCTCCCGCTCCTCGTTCCGTGGGGATAAGTTCCGAAACAACCTGTATCGGCAGCTGCGAAACCGAGTGAAGGACCATTTGGGCA